>JAHHUD010000065.1 GCA_020024185.1 Oscillospiraceae bacterium
TTATACTATGACCACCCTTATGAATGTGGTTTCGTTACATTTGAAAAATAATAAAAATCCAGCACTTAATAAGTGCTGGATTTATTTTTGCATATTATATTTAATATCAACAAATTAGCCTATAGGCATAACTTCAACGATTTTACATACAAGAGAAATATCTGAAATGAAATCGTTGCTCTTTTTCAATTCTTCAATAACTTGTTGGTCTTCTTCTAATGCCAATTTAACAACAGCACCTTGATGACGTTCTTGTTTTGTTTCAGCTGTTGGGTTAGTTTTATCAAAAACCATTTCTGCAACTTTTTCACGAAGTACATTGTCTTTAGTTGTGTTTGGTGCAAGGTTGAATACAATGTGATTATCGCCAGCAGCAGCAGGTGTGAAAATAGCAATGTTAGGTGTACCATCTACATTAGTAGTAGCAACAACTGTTACACCAGAATATTTAGCGATTTCTTCTAACAAAGCTTTTTGGTCTAAGTTTGTGTATCTGTTAGTGTAAGTAGATGCAAGTGACACAACGTCTTGTTTGTTGTCTTTGTTGTCAGTGTTAGTTTTGTTGTCAACAGCTTTTTCACCACATGCTACAAGTGACAAAGCAACAACTGCAGACATTATAACAGCAATATATTTTTTCATTTCCTTTTATTCTCCTTTATTTCGAATTATTTTATAATTTTTTCATATATTTGTGAATAAAGTGTGTGTAAAAAATATCAAACTATTTACTTTTTATATAATTTTAAACAACCTTTTCAATCTATAATCAATGTATGTAAATACATTTTTAATCATAGACCATTCAACCCAAAGATATCCTCCAATATTTTTCCACTTAAATGGCAGTTTTTCAACATCTTTAAACATACAAAAAGCCATTCTTGTGCCTTTCATAAATGGTTTGCCATATCCACGCAAATAAAACATTATAACTTTTGGCAAAAAGCCGATAAACATAAACGGAAAATTGATTATAAACATAAGCAAAGGTTGATTTTTATATAGCAAAAGCAGAGTATTTTTACCACTTTGGATACTTTTAAATTCATTATATCTGCCACCGGTTGTGGCACTGCAAATATGATAACAAACAGCTTGTGGACAGAAAATATTTTTGTATCCGGCATTATTTGCTCTCCAACCTATATCAACATCTTCACCGTATGCAAAAAAGCTTTCGTCAAAAGTTCCTATTTCATCAAGTATACTTTTTCTATATAGCGCTGCGCCACCGCAAGCAGAAAAAATTCTCTCTTGTTTTTTATATCTTTCTTTTGAAAGTCCGTCCCCTCTTTTGCAAGTCCATCCAAAAATCGGAACATAATCTCCCGCATCATCAGCAAGATGGCGGTTATAATGCTGAACCATAAGACTGCCAACGGAAAATATTTTACAGTCACTGTCTGCAACATCAACAAGTTTTTGAAGCCAATCCGGTTCTGCAAAAGCATCATTATTAAACAAAACTGCGTATTGTGCATTAGAATAATTTATTCCTTGATTAACAGCATAATCAAATCCTGTATTTTCTTTGTTTGCAATAATTACATAATTTTTAAAATCTTCTGCACATTTTTTTATTATGTCCATAGATTTATCTGTTGAACCATTGTCTATAATTATAATTTCATATTCATCATTAAATTTTTGATTTATGCAACTTCTGATACTATCTTCCAACCAACCTTCACCGTTTAAGTTTGGAATAATTATACTTGCTTTCATATATTCCCCCATAGGTAGTATTATTTTGCCTTATCTTTACAAATATATCATATAAGATATGTTGTTGCAACCAATCATCTATATTATAAAAGTTTTGTGTTTTATTGGGCATATAAATTGAAATATACTTATTTTTATGATATATTATGATAGTCGTATTATGTAAAAAAATATATAGATTAAAGGAACGTTTAATGAACAGATATAAATTTCTGGCTTCAAACACTGTTTTGTTCTTTATAAGTAGCTTTAGCAGTAAATTTTTGGTGTTTTTACTTATGCCAATTTATACAGCTGTGCTTACTCCGGCAGAAAACAGCGATGTCAGCTTAATGATTCAAACAGCCAACTTGCTTATACCTTTGGTAAGTCTTGGTATTTCAAACAGTATAATTCGTTTTGGTCTTGATGATAAATATTCAAAAAAAACAGTTTTTACAACGGGTGTATTAACTCTTGGTGCCGGATACCTTATCCTGCTATGTTTTTTTCCGTTATTAAACCACTTTGACTTTATAAATAAGTATATATGGTTTTTATATTTATACTTGCTTATGAGTTGTAGCCGTACACTTGTACAACAATTTGTTAGAGCAAAAACATATACAAAGTTGTATGCTTTTGATGGTATTTTGGCAACAGTAAATACTCTTATCCTTGTTTGCTTATTTCTTTTAAAGTTTAAAATGGGTGCAATAGGATATATTTGTGCAGTTATCGGAGCAGATTTTTTAAGTGTGGTTTTTCTAACTGCTATATCTTCTGCCTATCGATATTTTGATTTATCAAGTATAAGTAAAGCAGTTGCAAAAGAAATGCTCAGTTATTGTCTGCCACTTATACCTGCAAGTATTTTCTGGTGGATAACAAATGTAAGTGACAGATATATGGTTGCGTATTTTGTTGGACAAACAGAAAACGGTATTTATGATATAAGTTATAAACTTCCAAGCCTTGTAAACTTATTTGCAACAATTTTTACAGAAGCATGGCAGATTTCTGCTGTAAAAGAAAGTGGAGAAAAACACACAAAGCGTTTTTTCTCAAATGTATTCAAAGCATATCAAAGTGTTGTATTTATAGGTGGTGCCGGCATTATTCTTTTGTGTAAACCACTTATAATGTTATTGGCAGATAAAACATATTTTGATGCTTGGCAGTATGTGCCTGTGCTTATCTTATCCACAATATTCTCCTGTTTTGCAACATTTTTATCAAGTATATATATGGTAGAAAAACGTGGTGGTTTAAATCTTATCACAATGATGGCAGGCGCTGTTGCAAATATAATTTTAAACCTTTTGCTTATACCAAAAATGGGGGCGCAGGGTGCTGCAATTGCAACTTGTGCAAGTTATATTCTTGTATTTATACTTCGTGCAATAAATACAAAACGTTTTATCAACGTCAATATTTCTCCTATGCAAATGACAGTAAATGTATTGCTTATGAGTTCTATGAGCTTTATCATGATTAAAGATATAAAAAATTACAGTATTTATTGTTTGATAATTACAATTTTAATTATGATATTTAATATTAGACCTTTGATTGTATTTGCAAAACAACTTTTAAAAAGTCTTAAAAAAAAGAAAGGTAAACACTGATTATGAGAATGCGCAGAAAACCTTGGGCAAGACCAGAGCTTGATGCAAGCAGTATCTATATTAAAAACCCACATGACTTTTATGGAAAATGGAAAACAGCTTTTCCAAAACAACAACCTTTACATCTGGAGCTTGGTTGTGGAAGAGGTGGTTTCATATCCAAAAAGGCAGTTAAAAACCCTGATATAAACTATGTTGCTTTTGATATAAAAAGCGAAATGTTGGCTTATACAAACAGAAATATTCAAAACGAGTATATGCTTGAAAATCGTGCTACAGATAATATTCGTCTTACTGCTTTTGATATAGAAAGAATCTCTCTTGTTATCGGAGAAGATGATTGTTTTGAAAGAATATATATAAATTTCTGTAATCCTTGGCCAAAAGACAGACATAAAAAACGCCGTCTTACACACACAAGACAGCTTGAAAATTATAAAAAGTTTCTCAAAAGAGGTGGAGAAATTTATTTTAAAACTGATGATGACCAGCTTTTTGAGGAAAGCCTTGAATACTTTAAAGAGGCAGGATTTACCCTCACATTTATAACCTACGATATGACACAAAACAGTTTGCCAGACAATATTATAACAGAGCATGAGCAGATGTTTATGAATGAAGGCATAAAAATCAAAGGTCTTATAGCCATTTATCCGGAGGAATAGAATGAAACAAAAACTATCTTTACTTCTTACAATAATTCTATCAATATCCCTTTTCACAGCTTGCAAATCAGAACCTAAAACTGAAAAATTTACCGGTACAATTTGGGACAGTTTTGACACTATAATATCTATTGTTTCTTATCAGCAGTCACAACAAGATTTTGACAAACTTATGGATATAGCAAACAGCGAGTACAGCCGTCTTAATAAGTTGTATGATATATATAATAACTATCCTGATTTAAACAATGCAAAAACAATCAACGATAACGCAGGTATTGCTCCGGTTAAAGTTGATGAAGATTTATTTAATCTTATTAAATTCAGCATTTCTGCTTACCAGCAAACCAACGGTAAAGTTAATATTGCAATGGGCAGTGTGCTTAAAATTTGGCATGATGTGCGTACAAATGCTGAAAACACAACTGCCACTTTGCCAACTATTGAAGAACTTAGAAAAGCAAACGAACATTCATCAATAGAAAATATTGTTCTTGACCAAGAAAATATGACTGTGTATATAAAAGACCCAGAGGCAAGTATAGACGTTGGTGCTATTGCCAAAGGATACGCAACAGAGCTTATCTGCAATAAGCTTGCCGAAATAACAGATAACTTTGCAGTTTCAGCCGGTGGCAATGTAAAAGTTCACGGCAGTCCAAAAGACGGCAGAACACGTTGGGGTGTTGGTATTCAAAACCCACAAGTTGATGAAAACTTCCAAATGGTTGGTGGCAATATTGACCTTGCTTTTGTTGCAAACAATAAGACTGTTGTATGTTCCGGTGGATACCAAAGATATATTGTTGTTGACGGACAAAGATACCACCATCTTATTGACCCTGAAACACTTTTCCCTACAAACTACTATCAGGGTGTAACTATTCTCACAGAGGATTCCGGCGTTGCCGATACATTATCCACTGCTGTTTTTATGATGACTTCTGACCAAGCTATTGAGTTTATAAACAGTATACCTGATACAGAGTGTATTCTTGTTTTGGAAGACGGTTCTGTAATAAGCACAGAAGGTTTTAATAATTATCTTGAAAGCAGTGGTATAACAAGCACCACACCAATAAATTAAAAGGAGTATATAAATTTTATGGCTAGTTTTTTAATCACATTAGGCTTTGGGGCAGCTACTATCTTTTTTTGTATTTTTTCAGGTGTTGTAGATATAAGTAAATTTACAAACAAAAAAGAAAAGCAAGAAAAACTTTATTCATCTCTTATAAAATCTTTACGCCGTTTTGGCACTCTTAAAAGTTATGAAGTTATCGGCAAAACAACCCTTAAATTTGAAGATGAAACATATACTTTTGACGCAATCTTGCTTGGATATTTTGGTACAATTGCCGTAAAAGCTGACTATCATACAGGTGAAATTTATGGCCAGACAAATGACGAAAGCTGGACTTGTATTTTTAACAACGAAAAAACATATTTTCCAAACCCTTTAACTGCAACAAACGGCACTGTGCGTTTCTTTAAAGATATTTACAAAGCAGAAAAAGTTAAAAGTGGCAATGTTGATAGTGTGGTTATTTTCCCATCAAAAAAATCATCTCTTTTCACAGGCAAAATCAACTCTGTGATTTCTATTGGTGATATAAATAATAAACTTGGTGCATCAAAATATACAACTGATAACGGCGCAGATATTTCTGCTATGAAAAAAGCAATTGAAAAATACACTGTAAAATAATTATTTACATAATAAAACAGACGCTTATAGAATTTATCTGTAAGCGTCTGTTTTTATACTGTTACTTGTTTTTGCTTATTGTTTTACTTATAATACACTTTGACAAATTATTAAAGTATAATCAATTCTTTTGGCGAACGTGTCAGGTTTTCTGTATATTTTTCACCTATGTAGAATAAATCCCCTATACGCACCCCAAATTTTCCTTTAAAGTATACCCCCGGTTCCATTGCGATAATGTTACCCACACTTAAAGTATCCTTTGATGAAGGAGAAACAGCCGGAAGCTCATTATATTTTAAGCCGATACCGTGTGCTGAAGCATGCAAAAAGTTTGGCCCATATCCCATTTGCTCAATATAACTTCTTATTTGTTCGTCTGCTGATTTTCCTGATATACCGTTTTTAATATATTTTGCACCAAGCAAATTTGCATTTTTAACAACATTATAAGCATTTACAAAATCTTCTGTTGGTTTTCCAACACATATTGTTCTGGACATACTGCATTTATAACCGTTATAAGTTGCCCCAAAGTCAAGCAAAAGAGGGTCCCCTTTTTCAATTATTTTATCAGTTGCTCTGCCGTGAACCATACTGGAGTTTGAACCGGAAACACAACATATATGAAATTTATCCAAATCAGAGCCATTTTCCAAAAGGCTTTGCACAATTTTTGTCTGCACTTGTCTTTCTGACATACCCGGTTTTATGTATTCAAGTAATTCATCAAAAGTTTTTTCACTTATGCGTTGTGCTGTTTTTGTGCTTTCCAGCTCTTTAAGGTCTTTGCAAGCTCTTATTTTTGCAAGCTGTGATTTAAGAGGCATAACCTTTGCATACATAGCTCTTTCAAAATCCAAATATTCTTCATGGCTTATAATATCGCTTTCAATAAGCATAGTTGATATTTTATCAGACTGAACAATATCATTCATAACGTCCATATAATTGTGTTTATTTAGCACAACTCTTATAATAAACCCCTGCCATGCAAGTTCTTTGCGTGCAACCTCTTCATATCTGTCATCAACAATAACATAGCAGTTGCCCATTTTGGTAACAACCACCAAGCCGGCACTTGTTGGAAGGTCAGTGAGATATCTTCGATTTTCAAAACTTTTAACCACACAAGCGTCTGTTCTTGTAAGCTCCAACATTTTTCTCACTCTATCAGCACGAGTCCTAAGTGAAAACATTTCTCTATCCCCCGATTAAATTATCTTTTATAAAATATATTGATTTACTTTTAAATTATGTATAATATAAATATACTGTCCTTTTAAGGATAATACTTTTTACATCAATTTGCAAGATAATTTTGACGAAAGGATTTATATGTATTATTTATTTACAGAACGTCTTATTCTTAAACTAAGTCACACAAAGTTAGCAAAACAAGTATGCCAGTTTAACATAAAAAATAAACAAGCTTTGGCAGATACAGAGCCAACCCGTCCGGATTATTATTATACTGTAAAAGGGATAAAATCATATCTTAAACAAGAAGATAAAGCCAGCCAAAAATGTGAGGAATTTAGATTTTGGATAACTGAAAAAGGCAGTGATGAAGTTATTGGCACTGTTTCTATTTCAAATATAATTTTTGGCAGTGCAAAAACTTGTTATCTGTCTTATAAAGTTTCTCACGATAAACAAGGTATGGGTTATGCAACAGAGGCAGTTAAAGAGGTTATAAACTTTGCATTTACTGTTTTACAACTTCACCGTATAGAAAGTTATGTAATGCCAAGAAATAATAAAAGTTTACGAGTTATGGAAAAACTTAATTTTGAAAATGAGGGTATATCCAAACGCTGTCTTGAAGTTAATGGCGTGTGGGAAGACCATATAAGGTTTTCTCTGTTAAATGAATAATATAAAAAATATAAAATAAAATTGATTTTTTATTTTGATATATTTTGTGCAACATTGGATAATAAAAGATTAATAAAATAACATATTATATGGCAGTGCAAAGGCAATTTACTGTAACAAAATAAGTTTTTTATAAATAAAGTGGTTTATTTAAACCCACACTATAAAATAATAATTTATATTTTGCTCTATACTCTGTATAAATCTATCTTTAATTATTTACATAAGATTTAATACCACCTTATCTGTCAATACAACACCAGATAAACACACTGTTTTAACTATAAATAAAAATCAAGGTGACAAGTTACGCCACCTTGATTTTTTTGATATTAAATATTACTGTAAAATCACTTATATAATGTTCCGTTGCTATTTTGAATTGGATTTAACCTTTTTTAGAACAAATAACAGAATAAGTGCCAATACAGGTACGAAAACACCTAACAAAATCCACCCAAATGAGCTATCTGTTGATGTTTTGGTTGAATTTGTCATAGTTTCTGTTGCTGAAGAAGTGTCACTGTCTGTTGTTTTATCAGGCTGTGTGGACACTATCTCTGTTTCTGATGACTGTGTGTCACTTTCTGATGTTGTTTTATCCTGAGTGGACTGTTCCGGTTTTACCGCCGGTTTCTTTTTCTGTGGTTTTGGTTTCTGCACAGCATTTATCTCATTTTTAGTTGTAGGCACCGGCGCAGTATTTCCACCGTTTGAGTTTGGCACT
>JAHHUD010000066.1 GCA_020024185.1 Oscillospiraceae bacterium
GCTTTCTGTAACCTTTTCAATATCTGTAAATGGTGTTAATTTCACAGCATTTTCCTTATTTTCATGAAAAACACAGTACTGTGAAAGCATTTCAGTTATAATATTGTATTCTATTGATTTTAAACTTTTTTCTCTCACTTTTATTTTCCTTTATTTAATTTTTTACATTCTGTGTCTATAAGTGGTTTTATTAATGGTTTTAAAAAATCCAGTGTTTTATATGTTTCTTTTGTATGGGATAATGCATATCTTTCACATATTTGTACAAGACGAACAAGGCTTAAACCGGATAATTTAAACGAAAACATCTGCTCTAAATCAGCTAGAGCAAAATATCTGAGCGCCAATGTAACACTTGGTTCACATATTATACAGTTTACATCGTATGGTTGCTTGCAATCTGGACATATTAAATATCCGCCCTCTGTATCAAACAAAAAAAGTTCCTTGTCATACTCTATACATCTTTTACATCCAATAAGATTTGGTCTAAATCCAACATCACTCATAAGGCGCATTTCAAATGCTGCTTTTGTCATAAGTACAGACCATTTGTTTTCGCAAAGCATATATATACAATTAAGAAACAATCTTAAAATATCGTTTGAAACTTCGTTTGGGACAACAACTTCACATACAAGTTCTGACATGTACATAGCCAATGCTATATTTTCAACACTAGAAGATAGATTATAAAATACTTTTTTCACAACAGCTTCATTAAGCTGATACATTTTATCATCTCTACCCTCATATATAACAAATTCGCTATATGTAAAAAGACCAGTAGAGCTATGAAACTTATTTTTAAGTCTCATAGCCCCTTTGGCATAAATAGATATAACACCAAGCTCTTTGGTTAAAACAGTGATAACCTTATCGCTCTCTTTTAACTGAATTTCCTTCAGCACTATTCCGTTTACTGTTTTGGTCTGATTTGCCATTTATAACCTCTTGACCTGCTGTGGATATACACTGACGATATTGCAGATAATCTTCTACACTACCTGTTCTTAAAAACCTATTCCAATAATCTATATCCATAATATTCACCTCTACTAAAAGCTGTGTTGTTATTGCTGTACTGTTATTATGGATACTATATAAATATATATTAGTGGTAATTAAAGGTATTACTCATTTTTAAATCCAAAATCATTAAGGATATAGTTGCTATCTCTCCAGTCCTCCTTGATTTTAACCCAACATTCCATAAATACCTTTGCTCCAAGGAATTGTTCTATATCTTCTCTAGCTTGACTGCTTATTTTTTTAAGCATAGCCCCCTGTTTACCAATAATCATACCTTTATGGCTCTTTTTCTCACAGTAGATAATAACGCCGATATCCACCATGTTTTTGCCTTTTCTTTCTTTAAATTTTTCCACTTCTACATTTGTACCATGTGGAATTTCTTCAAAAAGATTTAAAAGCAATTTTTCTCTTACAATTTCGCTTACAATAACCTTTTCTGGCATATTTGTTATTGCATCTTCTTCAAAATAATGAGGCCCTTCCATAGCATAACTATCAATAATAGACAATAATTCCTCAACACCGTCATTATTTTTAGCACTTGTAGCAACAACTTTATCAAATACTTTTAATTCATTAAGCATTTGTGTTTGTTTTACAAGGTCTGCTTCTTTTTTTAATGTGTCTTTTTTGTTTATTACAGCAATTGCAGGAATTTTATTCTTTTTAATACTTTCAATAAGACCTTCTTCAGCCTCATTAAGTTTTCCATAAGGTTCAAAAATCATAACAGCAAGGTCAACATCTGCAATTGTTTTATGGCTTGTCTTTACCATTCTTTCTCCAAGTTTTGTTCTTGGTGTATGTATACCTGGAGTATCCATAAACACAAACTGAGTTGCACCCTTTGTAAGAATACCTGTAATACTTGTTCTTGTTGTTTGTGGCTTTTGAGTTACAATTGCAATTTTTTCACCCAAAATAAGATTCATAAGTGATGATTTACCAACATTTGGTTTACCAACCATTGCAACGAAAATTGATTTTGTATTAAATTCCATAAATTTATCCTTTTTTTCTATTTCTCTTATCAGAAAACTTGTCTATTGTTATAAAATAATATGCACAAAGTATAGACAATATAAGTATAATTATGTGCAAAATATCTGTTGTAAAATATTGTATAATTTGTTTGATTATCTCTAAATCACCAAATAAAAAAGCACCTGCACAAACTGCACCAAAAGCTGCAAGCAAAACACTTCCAGCTGCTGTGTCTTTGGCTTCTCCGGCAATCATATATCTTTCTGCTGTCGGATTTTTAACTGTACGTTCAACAGCGGTATTCATCATTTCAAAAGCTGGCACAACAAAACATATTAATAAAACTAATGCCCATTCTACTCTGGTAAAATTATAAAAAGACGAAAGCCATAAAACATATATACCTGCGGTTATATCAATTCTTACATTTCTCTCTTCTTTTATACCTATATAAATTCCTTTTAAAGCATAAGACATGCTTTTTATAAATTTTTTAATCATTTTTATTCCACATCAATTCCATAAGAAATAGTTCTTTGCAGTCCAAGTTTTGCAAGAGCTTGTTCTTCTTTTTCTCTCATTTTAACTGCTTCTAATCCACCATTTTCATGGTCATATCCAAGAAGATGATACATTGAGTGTACTGTAAGAAATGCAACTTCTCTTTGTAAAGAGTGTCCATAAAGGTCAGCTTGTTCCATAGCTTTTTCAAGGGAAATAACAATATCACCAAGAAGAATTGTACCTGAATCTTGGTCAATATCATATGTATCATCTTCGCCCAAAGGAAAAGATAAAACATCTGTTTCCTTTGGTTTATTTCTAAACTGTGCATTAAGCTGTGCAATTTCTGCATTATCAACAAAAGTTACAGAAACTTCGCAAGGCTCAGTAAATCCTTCTAAGGCTAAAACAGCATTACAGCTTCTTCTAACCAAAATTTTTATACCTGCTGGTATTTTTACTGCTTTTTGGTTATTTGTTATTAATACTTTATTTGACATATCTCAATTTACCTTCCTTCTTTTTAAACGTTTTTGGTATTGGATTTTCTTTGTTTGCTTTTTCATAGGCTAATACAATATCCTGTACCAATTTATGTCTTACAACATCTTTTTCCGATAATCTTATTATCGCAATATCATCTATATTTTTAAGAATGGATATGGCATCTTTTAAACCGGATTTTTTATCTGCTGGCAAGTCAATCTGTGTAACATCCCCTGTTACAACGATTTTTGAGCCATTTCCCATTCTTGTCAAAAACATTTTCATTTGTTCTTTTGTAGTATTTTGGGCTTCATCAAGAATTATAAAGCTATCATCAAGCGTACGCCCTCTCATATATGCTAAAGGAGCAACTTCTATAACGCCTTTCTCCATAAGTTTTTGAAAAGTTTCCGGCCCAATCATATCAAAAAGCCCATCATATAATGGTCTTAAATATGGGTCAACTTTATTTTGCAAATCTCCCGGCAAAAAACCAAGCTTTTCTCCTGCTTCTACTGCCGGTCTTGTAAGGATAATTCTTGAAACTTGGCCTGATTTAAAAGCTTTTACGGCCATCGCAACTGCAAGATAAGTTTTACCTGTACCAGCTGGGCCAATACCGAATGTTATACTGTTTTTAGCAATTGCTTTTAGATATTCTGTTTGTCCAAGAGTTTTTGAACGAATTGGTTTACCTTTTGCAGTGAGCAATACTAAGTCAGAGTGGATATCTTTTACCTTTTGTAAATCTCCTGACTGTGCCATATTTATACAATATCTTATAGATTGGTCATCAAGATTTGTTCCTTGGCTATGCAATTGTGTCATAGTGTTCAATGCATTTATTGCTCTTTCAACATTTTCATGTTCTCCAGAAATTTTAAATTCTGTCCCTCTGCAAATTATAGAAACATCAAGTGATTTCTCTAAGTCTGATATATTTTTATTAAATGGCCCACATATAAGTAAAGCCATATCATTTGTCAATGTTTCAAAAATCTTTTCTGTCAAAATAACACCTCTGATATAGAAAATACTAGTTCAGTTTATAAGTATATCATACTATTTATTATAAGTAAATTATTCATATAGTATTTATTTATTATTTTGTAATATCATAATTACCATACACTTTGCAATATAATATTACTCCATTTTCTGTCACTTCTTGAGAATACTCTAATTTATCAACTGTAATTAATGAATTGTCCGATTTGATTACATCATCCATTATTTTTTTTGCTGTTGCAAATGCTTGTTCTTCATTTTTTTCAATAATTGTATCTTTTTTTTCATAATATGTTGTTACTTCTTTGGTTATTGGAAGTTTAAAGCCTAATATTTTTACATATTCAAACTTCTTTTCAGCATCATAATTTTCATATTCTATAGATTTTACATCCTTAATTGTAAAATCTTTACCTAAAAATTTTAGTACTATTTTTTTATCATAGTTTCCAGTTTTTATTGTTGCAGTCTTATTAAAGTCAACTTGTGTCTGATACTGTTTTATACAGGACGCCTCAATATACGCTCTTGGCATAACCTGTTGTAAATTTCCATTTCTGTCTAAATATGTAGAACTTACAAGTAATTCACCTTTTGTCACAACCTGACCAATCTTTAAATCGTAAAATCCATTATATACTCTTAAATCTTGAATAACCCCATCCATATTTGCAACTATATTTCCATTTGTCTGATTTTCTAAATATTGCAATCTATTAATAGTTTGGTCAACTTTACAGGTCAATACACCTTTATAAAAATTAAGTGTAACATACCCCACATTATCAACATTAGAAGAAATTTGTCGTATTACATCTTGGTTTTTGTCCTGATTAAAATATGTACCTGTGTATATATCGTTTTTATATAATAAACTATAAACATCTTCTGTTATATTTTGTGTTGGTGCAATAACGTCTATGCTCCATATCATATTTGAGAAAATGTAAGTACATAAAAAAATCAAGCATATACCGGTAAGTATACCTTTTCTTTTTATTATTTTTTTAATTTTAAAGTATATCCCTATTTTTTTAATAGCTTTAGTTTTACACTGAAATTTTCTAGCAGCTTTTGAAATTCTCAAATAATCTCCTGCTAAACATATAGCCGTAAAGCCATATTCTGTGCGAGTTATTGACAATAAATAAAACTCTTTTTCTATAAGATAATTGATAAATTCACAATATAAACCAGATATTACTTCAAATTTAACTTTACTCAGCAATGCTTACACCTCTTTTGGAAAAATTTCTATTTTCACTATATTTCCTTGGGCTGTTGCATTATGTTTATCACAAGATAAAATTGCAAGGTTTTCACCATAGATATATATAATTTTTCTGTTTGTTTCCATTACAATCTTATCACTTGTATAATCAATTACTTTTTTAAAGTTCTCCAAAACAACACTTCCACTATCATCAATAGCAATTGCAGTATTGTTCACCAAATCATCCATAGACTTAAATATATTTTTCTTTTGATTATTTTTCATATTGCTCACCTAATTTTATTTTTATAACATATATATGGATATATGAGGTGATGATATGCAAAATTTAAAAATTAAAAATTCAATATCTGTAATTATAGTATGCTGTTTTCTATTTATGGTTTTATTAAATTCTCGCACAGTTATTTTTTCTGTTAAAGATTCTATGATGTTGTGTTATAACACCGTAATTCCTGCTTTGTTTATATTTATGATTTTATCTTCATTTTTATCTGAACTTCCTGCAAGCGAGATAATTTCTATACCTTTTTTACCTTTTTTCAAGCTTTTGAAGATTAAAAATAAAAAAATTATATCTTACTGTGTTTTAAGCTTAATTGGTGGCTTTGCAATGGGTGGTTTTTTTCTAAATAAAATATGTGAAGAAACTAATGATGATAAAAACCTTGTTACAGTACTATCAATTCTTATGAGCAATAACTCTCCATCTTTTATTATTTTGGCTGTTGGTGTACAAATGCTTGGAAGTTTTAAAAATGGGCTTATTTTATACGGATGTATTATATTATCTTCTTATATTACAGCATTTATTTTCTCATTTATTTATACTTACAATGATATAGAGTATAATATAAAAAAAATAAATAATATACCCAATATTACAAAGGCAATAAAAACATCAACAAATAATATGATTACGATATGTGGAGTAGTCATTTTTTCTTGTACTTTATGCAATTTTATACAGCTATATACTGACAATTCATTAGTAGTATTTACTTTGTCTGCTATAACAGAAGTTACAACCTGTTGTAAGTATATTTTTGATTTTTTCGGTAATAATATTTATTTATACTGTATCGCATTGTCTTTTCTACCTTTAAGTTCAATACTTCAAATAAAGTCATTTTTTAAGAAAAATTCTTTTAGTTTAAAAGCATTATACTGTGCAAAATTAATACAGACTATATTATCAGTTTTATTTTTACGAATAGTACTTAATATGTTTCCACAAATTTCCTCTGTTTATGCTCCAAATAATTCAATAAAAATCAATATGTATTGGAACAAACCTCAAGTATCATTTTGTTTTTTGTTAATTTCTATATTCTTTGCAATTTTTGTCGATAAACAAATTAAACTATTTACTATTAATAAAAAATAATATATACTTGTTTATATCAATAGGTGAAAATAAAGAGGTGAAAAAAATTGAGTATCTTCAAAACTTCGAAATCTTTATTTGGAAATAATATTGAACCTGCATGTACATATTGTCAGTTTGGTGCAAGTTCCAGTGATGAACAAATGTTGTTATGTAGCAAAAAGGGCGTTGTATCCCCTTATTACTATTGTAACAAATTTGTATATTGTCCTACTAAAAGAATACCAAAAAGACAACCAAAACTTCCTACATTTTCTAAAGAAGATTTCTCTCTTTAAATTTTGAATTAAAAATTTTATATTGAAATATACAAACAGTGCAAACATTTATATATGTTTCACTGTTTTTTGTTATTTTATCACTTATTTTAATAAACTTATATTAAGCTTTATTAACTTTGTTAAATTTTTACTTATTTGATTGTCTTATTTTATTAAATATTTGGTCTATTTTATAGTTTTTTTAAGTAATAAAATTGTTTTCAAAAAAAATGGATTTTTGTTGATTTTTATTATATTTTATCATATTATATATATAGCATGATTTATTAAAGAGGTGTAATAAATGACAAATCCGTACAAGCAATCCTATAAACAAAAGCTCCTTGATAATGCAAGTTTAGCTATTTTTAATTGTGGCTTACAAAGTTGTAGTCCAAATCACTCTTGGGGGCCTGGTATAAGAGACCATTTCCTTATTCATTTTGTTATATCTGGAAAAGGTAATTATATATGTGGAGGCAAAACCTTTCACCTCAAAGCTGGTGATTTGTTCTTAATAAAACCTTCACAAGTTGTATATTATGTTGCAGACCCTGATGAACCTTGGGAGTATTATTGGGTTGGTTTCAACGGGACATATGCTCAAAAATTGGTTTCTCATCTTCCTTTTAAAGACAACATGCCAGTATATACTCCACATGAATTCGATGAGTATAAAAATTATTTATATAAAATTTACACAAACAGCGGCAATACTATCAAGCATACAACTGCAATGATAGGATACCTCTATCTATTTTTATCTCGTCTTGTAGAAGAAAATAATGTAAATGTTCAACCTCAACCAGCAACACAGTCAAACTATGTTATAGATGCAATTAAATATATTCAATTTAACTATTCATCTGATATAAGTGTAGATGATATTGCAAGTGCTGTTGGCATAAGCAGAAGTCATTTGTATCGTGTATTTATATCAAATTTAAATCAGTCCCCTATTGACTATCTTACCGAATATCGTATAAATGAAGCTTGTAATCTTATCAGAAACACAACTCTTTCTATTTCTGAAATTGCAGTTTCTGTCGGATTTTTTGACCAATTCTATTTTTCTCGTGTATTTAAAAAGATAAAAAAAATACCTCCAAGCAAATAT
>JAHHUD010000067.1 GCA_020024185.1 Oscillospiraceae bacterium
TTTTCATCACTATCAACTGAACTATCTATAGAAATGGTATTTTCTATCATATATTAGTTCCTTTCCCTAAAAATAGGCATAAAAAAAGCTTTGCCAATGGCAAAAGCTGATATAAATTAAACTTCAATTTCATAAACATCAGAGTTATCAAGTAGATTTATATATTTCTCCACAATAACTTCTTTATATTTAGCACATTTTTTATTAGTGCAGCCAAAGTATAAAACTTGATACGGAGTATTTTCTTTCATAACAACTCTGCTATCAACAATTCCCAAAGGCCTTTCCGAGCAACTACATAACTTCATATTCTTCCTCCTGTTCTTCCTGTGTAAAATCTTGATTATAAATTTCACTGTTTTCCTTTATTGCTTCAATAATTTTTGTTTTATTAGGCAAAACACGGTCAGGCAAGTTTTCCAAATATACAAGAGCGTCTGTGATAATACCTTTTGTAAAAAGATTATCCATTGTCTGTATCTGTGTAGATTCACTCCAATATTCAGACGGTCCAATCTCAACTGTCAGTTTGGTATTTTCCCCAAGATTTCTAAAATCCAAATAATCTTGAACTTCACCAATATCGGTCATTCTTACACCGTAATGAGTTTTAATAATATCATATACAATCCTTGCGTAGTCCTCTACAAATTGATATAAAGATAATTTTTGCAGTTCCAGTGGTGCTATTGCAGATTTTTGCAAAGCCACAATTGCGGATGTGTTTGTAGGGCTTACATTTCCAAGTACAGCGTCATTTGCCCCCATGAAATCTTTTGTATACACAATTGTTTTTTCCACAATAGACATCAACTGGCTGGCCATATCTTGAGCTTTAAAACTTGTAGCAACAGCATCGTTAGGATTTCCGATAACTCCCATAACTGCTCCCGGAGAAGAATTCCATTTATCAAGCTTAGTCTTATCAATAAATATCTTAGGAAACGCATTATTTTTTTGATACAACAATGCCATTGCCCATAGTTTATTAACAATAATCTGATTAGGAATAATAGTTTCAACAGCTCCCATACCATGATAGCTATCTCTTACATTTTCCCAGTTCATAAAAGCAATTGGATATTCTTTTTGTCCTGTATCTGTTTCATCAATAAGCATATTATTTTCTGTACACTGCACAAAATGAACCGTACCATTTTTCTTATATAATCTTAAAAGAACAGTTACCGTTTCTTCATTTTTTTCAGAATTATAATTTGTATTTTCATCAATATTAGGATATTGCTGTTCAAAAATTTCTTTACCAATATTTTTAACCAAAATAATATACGGCTGTTTATCTATTTCACTACTACAACTATCCCCAAAAACAATATTTGTATTATAAATAATTTCACTTTCAATATTTTTACTTTCAGGATTATATCTCACATATATAATCCCATCGCCATCAATAGCTGTATTTTTTATAATGTTTCTTAATTTGCTTTTAAACTTTGTATTTTCATTTACAAGTTCAATTTCTTTTTCAGTTGCTGTCAGCAGTTGCTCATCAACTTCATTTGATTTAATAGAAATCCCAACATCATTAACCATCAATACACTTATAAGATAATTGACAACTCTTTTCACAAAATTAAGCACTGGTTTTTCCAAATCAGGTGCATTAAGTCCCTCCCATTGATTACCAAGAAAGAAGTTATGATGTTTTTTCGTTTTTTCAAACAAATCAATAGAGTTTTTATAGGTTAAATCCTTTTGATATTCCTGCCATACACTTTTACAATCAATCCTATTATCCTTCATCTTACCTCCTACTTATCATTTCCATAAGCAATAAGTCTTTCCAATTGTCTTTGTATTTGCTTATCTTTTTCCTGCTGATTACATATAACATCATTTTTGTTGCACTCAAAAGTATATTTGTATTTATGACACACAAACCCAATAAAACTTCCTGCTACCAATCCAATAAAAAATATCATACAATCACCCCTATATTCCCATAAGCAACTGCATGTATTTTCTTTCAAGTTCCAATAAATCGTTGTTATATTGCTGTTGCATTTTATTTAAAACACCGTTATAATTTGCATTTTCTTTAACTCTGTTATCTTCATAGTTAATTCTTCTTTGGTTTTTAAGACTCTCGATTTCTCCACCGGCACCCCATAACGCAGTTTGTTGAGGTATATTTTTAATTCCCTGCATATAAGCCACATAAATATTTTTCAAATTATTTTCATTGTTAGTTTTTGCTTCTTTTTTCTGCAAATCATAGTTTTGATTCATTATTTGCATCGCTCTGCCTTTTTCAGCATTAAGCATATTTATTTTTTCTTGTCGTTCTCTCTGTCTTTGTAGTTCTTTTTCATCAACATTATTTACAACAACTGTTGTACTTCCGGTTTTATTGCTATTTGAACTTGTATTTCTGTTATTTTTTCTTATTCCGCTAATTGTCGGCTCTTTAAATGCGTATCTATGTGGAAACACTTTCATAAAATCAGCAACATCATTTTTTCCGCTTAACGGAAAATTCATATTGCTCCACGGATATCTGTCTTTTTTCTCTGGGACTCTATACAACATAAAATTCACTCCTTTTAAAATTCAATAAAATTTTCAATTTGTTCATCATAACTATTTTCTTCTTCCTCAACCAATTCTTTCACTGCCGGAACAGGTCGTCCAGCAACAAAATATCTCAAAGCGTCTGGTGCGTGTGTAATTTCATGAGGAGTATTAGCAACATCATTTGGATTTGTCTTGTCAAAAGTTAAAGCAGGCAGTGTTCTTATAAGGTTATTACAGTTTTCAAAAATCACTAAGTTCGCCGTCATATTTCCCATTTCATCTTTATAAGGCATAATCCACTCTTTAAGGTTATACCAACCTTGAACTCTGTTATTCTCACTTTTAGAAAGCAAAATTCCATATTCAGAAAAAATTTCAGCAACACTTTTACCGGTATCTTGTCGTCTGTTATATAAATCCGGGGGTGCATAATAAACGCTTATATTTTTTTCACCGGTATTTATAATTTCCTTAGCAGCACTGCTTATAATTAAGTTAGGTTTATATATTTCTTTATACACATAAGCTTTACCAAATGTGTCAATGGCAATAAAATATCCCGCAAACATATCCAAACCATAGTCCATAGTAAAATATTTTTTCCAATGAGCAGGAATTTCAAAAGGTTTAACAACATGAATACTTCTTCTAAATTCAGAAAAATATTGTCCATCAAAAATATCCCAATCGCCATATAACAAAGCTCTCTTATCTTTTTCACTTAGCTTTTTAAGTCTGGAAACATACCCCTTATCATTTTTCATTAAAAAGCTGTTATCACTTACTTTTGCAGGTATAAACTCTCTGGTTCCGTTTTCATCAATATACAAACCGTCAATACAAGAATCTATAAATCTTTTTTTAACCCAGGTATGCCCCACACCACCGGGGTTTGTACTGCTTTTTATCTGCTTAGGATAATCATTAACACCTCTTATTCTGCTCATCAAATATACATACATATCTTCTGTAAAGTGGGTTAATTCGTCAAATCGAATAACATCATATTCAGCCGATTGATATTTATACACATCATTTTCTCTGTCACAAAATCCAAAATCAATAATACTTCCATTAGGAAAAACTCCTGTATGTTTTGAAGAATTATATTTATATATTTTGTTATCAAAAAGGCCTAAAGCAACTCTAATCAAACTTTTTTCAAGTTCTGGCAGAGTGCGTCTTAAAATAAGCTGTTTACTTTTTGGATATTTCATTGCATATAAAAAAGAATCTATCAACTGTGCATAGCTTTTACCGCCACCTGCTGCACCACCAAATAACACTTCATCTGCTGTGCTGTTGATAAATTCTTTTTGTTTTTTTGTAATTTCAATTTTAATTTTATTTCACCACCCTATACATTTAATTTCTTACTCCACAACCTTCACCTCCACACAAAAAGCTTTTTCTTCTTCTGGCATTTCTTGTTTAACAGTATTGCTTATAGCCTCAAACGCAGATTTATCTCCTTTAATGGCTTTTGCAATCTGTGCATAAACAATAGCCTGTTGTGCTGTCATCTTATCAGTAGATACATCTAGCACAGAAGAAATTTCATCTTTAACTGAATCCATAACTTTTGTTTTTAATGCCTTATTCAAGACCTCGCTCATTATTTTATGTTTTCCAGTACCGGATTTCATCTTTGCCTCCTCTCAAATTTTCGATGATATAATCATAACACGAAAAACCGGCTTTTTTTCGCAACTTAGTTGCATTAAATAGTGCATAAAATGTTGCACCCTATGTTGCACTAAACATTATAAACCCTTTATTTATAAGCGTTTTCTCAATTTATAATCAATATATCTTACATTTTATAACTTTTAATACTATTTTTACTATAAAATAAAATCTAAATAAAGATTAAACTTTTCTATATTAAAATTACTTATTATTTCAAAACAAATTATATAATTATCTTTTTAAAAATTTTATAAAAAATGCGTATGGAAACAAAATCCATACGCATTTAATTTATGTATTTAGAATTTAGCTCTTAGTTCAATAACTTTTCCTATTATAGAAACCGGTTTGTCATTTACCTCCTGTGCTGTAAAAAACATAGGTGCATATTTAGAGTTATTTGATATAAGTATAATTCCATCATCATGTTTAACCACTTTTTTACAAGTAGCAACTTCATTGCCAATCATAACAATACCGATTTCACCGCTATCAATATCACTCTGTTTTCTCACAACAACAATATCCCCGGATACAATTCTCGGTTCCATACTATCTCCTTTTATTTTTAGGGCAAAAATAGTATTATCTCTTACCCACTCGCTCGGAACTTCCTCATATCCAATAATATCCTGCTGTGCTGCAATAGGCACTCCGGCAGCCACATCTCCCAAAACCGGAATTTTTACAAAATTTATTTTTTGTTCCAGTTTATCAATTCCCAAAAGTACATTTGAATCTAATTGCAAAATTTCGCTTAGTTTTTTTATTTTATCCTGTCGCATATTAGAAATATTTCCTGTTTCCCAACGTTGCACAGTTGCTTTAGAAACCCCAACATAATCTGCAATTTTCTCCAAAGTTATCCCAAGGGCTTTTCTTCGTGTTTTGATTATCTCATTCAAAATAAGCCCTCCTTTTTATAATATTATATATAATACAATATATATATTAAAATTACAATCTTCTACATTTTTTTCACTTAAAAGAAACAATTCTTGTTTTTACATCAAATTATACACAACTTTTAGTTGTATTTTTATTGACAAAATTTGGTAAAAGTGATATTATATTTTACGCAAACGCAACTTTTATATTGTTATACTAATAAGGAGGCCCAAAAATGTCATATAATGATTATAAAAAACAAGCAATAAAAGATTTGTCAGATTACAACTATTTAAAAAGCAGTCTTCTCACATTGTCCAAAAGAATACAGCTTTTGCAAAACAACTTTTCTCAAGGCGCATATAATTCACAAACAAAGGTTATGGTCTCCATAAGCACCGATGAAAAAGTTATAGCTCACATATCACAAATAGAACAATTAGAACACACTTTAAAATGCAATACTCTCAAAGTACAAAGTATAGAAAATGCACTTTCTGCATTGCCAGAAAAAGATAGAAATCTTATGATGAGTTTTTATGTTAATCGTCAAAGAAACAGTGTTGCAACACTTGCAAGAAATAGTTATACAGACCGTTCATGTATTTATCGACGTGCACAAAAATCACTTGAAAAATATATATTTGCATTTTTTGGTATAGAAAAATAAACTTTATAAAAGCTGTTTATACAGCTTTTTTTATTTTATATCAGTTAATTATAATTTACTTATATATTCTTATATGTTATAATAAATTGAATTATTATGTCTTATAAAAGTACATAAATTTATAGTTAAAAAGTGAGCAAAAACATGAATTTCATAATTTTTTCTGCACAATATTTACCAACTGTTGGTGGCGTGGAAAGATATACAAACTCCCTTGCTAAAGAACTTATAAAAAATGGTCATAAAGTAACAGTTGTCACTTCTTATTTAGATAATCTTCCTATGTCAGAAAAAGATACAGACGGAATTGATATATATCGTATTCCTGTCAAATGGATAATGAATAACCGATTTTCAATTCCTATTATAAATAAAGATTTCAAGCAAATACAAAATAAACTCAAATTAAAAAAATTTGATTTTGCAATAATTCAAACAAAATTTTACTTAAACAGTGCATGGGCATCTCACTTTTGCAAAAAACAAAAAATACCGTCAATTGTCATAGAGCATGGCACAGCACATCTTATTCGCAATGGTGTCGTTGGCATATTAGGCAGTATGTATGAGCATATTTGTGCAAAGTATATATATCACAACTGCAAAAATTTTTATGGTGTTTCGCTCGCCTGTTGTCAGTGGCTTTCTCATTTTGGTATAAAAGCAAAAGGCTGTCTATATAACGCAGTAGATACATCTCAAATTTATAATACAGCTATTTTAGGAGAAAAGTCTTTAAAAGAAAAGATAGATTTTTCAAATAAAATTAATATTTGTTTTTCCGGAAGATTTATAGAAGAAAAAGGCGTAATAAATCTTGCCAAAGCATTTTCACAAATCAATAAGTCTTACCCAAATACACAGCTTATAATGGCAGGCGATGGCCCATTGTTACAGCAAATAAGAGATATGAATATTCAAAATGTTGTATTAACCGGCAAATTACCCTATGAAGAAAGTTTGGCTTTATTAAAAAACAGCGATATTTTCTGTTTGCCAACCTTTTCTGAGGGTTTTTCAACATCTGTTTTAGAAGCTGCTGCTTTAAATTGTTATATAATAACAACATCAACAGGGGGCAGTCCTCAGCTTATAAAGGATAAAAATTACGGTACAATTATACCTTCAATGAAAACTGATGATATTGTAATAGCTCTTACTGATATATTAAATAATCAAAATCGTATACCAGTATGCACAAAAAATACTTATAATAATCTTGCAAATAATTTTACTTGGGAAAAAGTTTCTCAAGATTTTCTAGAAATTTGCAATAAACAAAAGGAAAGTATATGAAAGTTTTAGTTGTAATTCCAGCTTATAATGAAAAAGATAATATAGAAAAAGTTGTCGATAACCTTATACAAAACTACCCTCAATTTGATTATGTAGTTGTAAATGACGGTAGCAAAGACAACACTGCTGATATTTGTCGCAAAAAAGGATATAACCTTATAGATTTACCAGTCAATTTAGGGCTTGCAGGTGCATTTCAATCTGGTTTAAGATATGCAAAATTAAATAATTATGATGCTGTTTTACAATTTGATGCAGACGGACAACATCTGCCACAATACATACAACCTATGATAGATTATATGCAAAATACCAATAGTGATATTGTTATCGGTTCACGATTTGTAAATGTAAAAAAAACAAAAACATTGAGAATGTTTGGCAGTTATCTTATAAGCTGGGCAATCAGATTTACTACAGGTAAATATATATGTGACCCAACAAGTGGTATGAGACTTTTTAATCGAAAAATGATAGATGAATTTGCCTTAGACGCAAACTTCGCCCCAGAACCAGATACAATAAGTTTTTTACTTAAAAATGGAGCAACTGTCAATGAAGTTCAGGTAAGTATGGAAGAAAGAACTGCCGGAGAGAGTTATTTAAATCCTTGGAACGCAATAAAATATATGTTTAAAATGGGTGTTTCCATTATTCTTATTCAATGGTTCAGAGAAAGAAAGGAGAATTGATGTGATAGATTCTTTAGGCATTATATTAGTAATTGGAAGTGTTATAACATTTTTGTTTATAACTCGTCTTGTAAAAAAATCCACAATACGAATAGAAGACTCTCTTTTCTGGATTATATTTTCTGTTATTTTAGTTATAATAAG
>JAHHUD010000068.1 GCA_020024185.1 Oscillospiraceae bacterium
GTAATATAAATTACCTCAAAGTTAAATATACACCACAGCCATAATTCATACATTCATAAATCATATTTACACAAACACAGTCTTATTGTAACTAGTAATATTATATAGACTATTATTCATACAAATTACAAATTTAGTTTCTTTCCAATACAGATTTTTTCATAAATCTTTACTTATTTTTATTTTACTTAGTGTAAAATCACAAAAATAATATGCTCCAAGATATTAAAATTTTACATAAGTAATTTTCAATATCTAAGAGCATATTTTATGTTTTATTTTGTAAAATTATTAAATTTAAACTCTTACGTCAATTGGTTTATAATTTGAATTTTGAGAAGTAGGTGCATTTGTCAAACTACCGGTATAATTAATTATAACATCTGGATATTGTGTAACAGATATATCCACATCGCCTCTGTGATATTTAGATTGTATTTTATTCCAATTACACTCATAATGCACTTTTTCTGCTGTGTATCTTGTATTTATTTCTCCTGGAATATATTCAAATTTAGGTCCTGTCTTTGGAATAAATTCTATACCGACATTAGTTTTTACATTTCTAAATTGAATTTCTTTTGCAAATTGAGTAATAAGTTCTTGTCCAACTTTAGCTTCTAAAAGCATTTTTCCTTGTTGAGCATAATTAGCCATAACTTGTTGAACGTTTTCTTTACCTTTCTGTGCATTTTGCTCCACAGAACGTATTGGAGTTGGACATATAGAATTTCTTGCTTCAAATGTGTCAATTTTAATTTGTGGAGAGGTTCTTTTCATATCAATTCCACCAGGTTCTCTTGACATTTTAAGTTCAACTGTTGGTCTTGTATACTCAAGATTAGCATGCGTAACTTTTGTTTGAAGTTTTATTGGTACACTTCTTATTTCAAGCAACTGATTCATATATACACTCCTTTCATTCTAAATACAAAATGTGCTTATATGTCACTAATAAATCCGTGAAGAACATTATTTCATTTTTTTCAACTGACGTAATAGAATATCCGCAATTTTTTCAACTGGTGCTTGTACTTCTACACCACCAATATCATAAGCTACTTTTGGCATTCCGTAAACCACACTTGATTTTTCATCTTGTCCGATAGTAAATGCACCTTTTTTACGCATAGCCAGTAATCCAGCTGCTCCGTCTTGCCCCATACCTGTCAATATTATTCCAACCATTTTACATCTTACTACCTCTGACATAGATTGAAACAATGCATCAACCGATGGACGATGTCCACTTACTTTTTCACCTTGTGTACAAGAAACTGTATAACGATTACCTATACGAACTATTCTAGTCTGATAATCAGCAGGTGCTATTAAAACTAATCCTCTGTGTATTTCATCGCCATTTTTCGCTTCTCTTACTTCCATCTTACACAGCTTATTAACACGCTCTGCATACATCTTTGTAAATCCTGCTGGCATATGCTGAACTATGACCATTCCCGGAATATCTGCCGGCAAATACTTTAAAACTTCTAAAGTAGCATCAGTACCACCAGTAGAAGCTCCTAAACCTATGATTATATCATCTGAAACACTATTTCCAAGCAAATTAATATTTGCAACCGGTGTATTATTAGAGTTTATAGATTTATGTGTTCTAACTTTTGCACATGATGCAACGATAACTTTTTGGGTTAAAATAGTAATAAATCCTGTTGTATCTGCTCCAGATGGCTTTCTAATAAAATCTACTGCCCCGGCTTCCAAAGCATCAAAAACTTTCAAATTAAGAGATGTACATAATATAACAGGAATTTTGTGTAATGATATGTATTCTTTTAAAAAGTCTATACCATTTTGACCTGGCATTTCAACATCTAAAGTAATTACATCTGGATTTAATTGTGGAATTTTTCTTTTTGCATCAAATGTATTAATAGCATATCCAACAACTTCTATTCTTGGGTGTGATGAAAGACCATTAATTATAATATTGCGCATAACATATGAGTCATCAATAACCATAACTCTTATTTTCTTTTCATTTATCATGAGAATATATACACCTTCTTACTTTTGAAATGTGGCCGGTGCCAATCTTTTGTAAGGAGATTTGTTACTTAAATTTTCAGAATAACTGATAAGAAAGTATCCCCCTGGCAAAGTTGCATCATAAAATCTTTGAACTAACGCATCTTTGGTTGGATTATCAAAATAAATCATAACATTTCTGCAAAAAATAACATCAAATTTTCTGCGAAATTTTATTGGATCCATTAAGTTAAATTTTTGAAAGATAACATTATTTCTCACTTGACTAGAAACCGTATGATATCCGTCTTTATTATCTGTAAAATATTTATTTTTCCAACCTGTTGGAAGAGTATCTGGTAGTTCATAAATACCTTTTTGTGCAGCAGTTAATGCTCTTTCAGATATATCTGTTGCGAGAATTCTTGTATCCCACTCTTTAGCTTGTGTTCCAAGATAATCAAATAAAAACATTGATATATTATAAGGTTCTTCACCTGTAGAGCATCCCGCACTCCATATTGATAATGTTTTATCTTTTTTATGTTTATTTACTATACTTGGAATAATATTTTTGCAAAAATAATCTAAGTGGTCTTTTTCTCGCATAAAATAAGTATAATTTGTTGTTAACTTATTTAATACAAGTGTAACTTCATTTTCATCTTTAAATCTTATCAAATGTTCTACAAACTCTGCAAAGTTTTTATATCCTTTTTGACGTATAGATGTTGATAATCTGCCTGTAATTAACTGACGCTTTTTAGTAAGGTCTATTCCATAATTACTTTGGATAAAATTAGCTAACCTTTGGAAATCCTTATCTGAAATTTCCATTGGGCTAAATTTCATTTCTTCAATTTTATTACTTATATCATTCATTTGCAAATAACTGGTCACAATTTAAAATTAATAGTGTTTCCTGATTTTCCGGAATTGTACACATACCTGAAACAAAACGCTGATATTCTTGTGATTGTATTGTTGTAATGGTATCTTCTTCAATATCTACCATACGGTCCACAGAATCAACCTGAATTCCAAGTTCTATTCCTTCATAATTTAATACTACTAAAAGTGACTTTTCTCCTACTGGCTTATTTAATCTTAAACGCAAATCCATAACAGGAATAATTTGACCACGCATATTAAACACACCACGAACATATTCAGGCATCATTGGAAGATATGTCACACTATAATTGTTTAAAATTTCAACAACATATTTTGCATCAACACCTAATTTAAGTTCTGATGTTTCATTTTTTCGTATTACAAAAATTAGATATTTACTTGTTTTTGAAGTAGTTTTAATAGAAACCGATTCTTCAATCATACTCATTGTTTCTTCTCCTTCCTTACTTTCTAAATGCTGCATTTGATAGGTTTCCTACATCCAAAATCACACTTATATTACCGTCTCCCAAAATACTACATCCTATAATACCATATGATTTAATATCAAAACTGTTAACATAAGCAGGCAATGGTTTAACAACAACTTGATGTTCACCCATTAATTCGTCCACCAATAAGCAGTATGATGTATCTCCTGACTCTAACCACATCAAAATGCCATCTTCTATATTATCTACACCATTTGGTAAGGAATACAATTCTTTTGTACGGATAATAGGATAGAAGTTGTCCATAATTTTAATAATTTCGCCATTAACTGTGTCATGAAGAATATCACTTGGTGACACTTTAAAGTTCTGACGAATATTTTGTATTGGTATAGTGAAAATTGTTTCACCAACCGATACTTCCATACCATCCATAATCGCCATAGTAAGTGGAATTTTCATTGTTGTTGTCATTCCTTTACCTCTTTGGCTTGTAATTGTAACTGTACCACCTAATTCTTCAACACTACGTTTTACAACATCCATTCCAACACCACGGCCAGAAAATTCTGTTACTTCTGTATTTGTTGAAAAACCTGGCATCATAAGAAAGTTTAATATTTCTTTATGTGAATATTCCACATCTGGTGATGCCAATCTGTTTCTTATCGCTTTGTTCAATACAGCCTCATCATCTACACCGTATCCGTCATCTTTAATTTCAATAATAACTTCACTTCCTGTATCTTGTGCTGAGAGAACAATTTCACCAACAGCATCTTTGCCTTTAGATGTACGTTCTTCTTCAGATATTTCTATACCGTGGTCCATTGCATTACGTATCATGTGCATTATTGGGTCTCCGATATTGTCAACAATTGTTTTGTCTACTTCAATATCTTCACCTATTATATTTAACTTAACACGTTTATTAAGCTTTTTAGACATATCACGAACAATACGGTTCATTTTTTGGAAGCATGTTGCAATAGGAACCATTCTAAGTGACATTGAAATATCTTGAAGTTCATCTGTAAGCTTTCTAAGCTGTCTTGCAGATTTTGCAAAATTATTTAAATTTGCAATTCCTTTAAGGTCTGAAGATCCTGTAACCATAGCTTCTGTGATAACTATTTCACCAACTAAAGCAGACAATTGATCTAATTTACTTTGATGAACACTTATAAGGCTTTCTTTTTGGTGTTGTGCAGAACTTGTAGAAGATGAAGCACTATTTTGTAGAGGTTGCCCCACAGATTGTGTATGTTCAGATGGTGAAGTTTTAAGTGTATGTATATTTTCATTTTCATCTTGTGTGTGTACAACCTTTGAATTGCTGTCATCATCTTCTTCCACTGTTGTAGGAGCAACATAGTCATGAGGCTGATATGATTTTACAGAACCTGCTGTTCTCACAACATGAATTGCTTTATCACGGTCTTCACTATTTTTAAACATTAAAAGGAATCCATTTTCTATTATCTGCTCAGCTGTTGATGGGTCATTTTCTATATCTTGTGGTTTGTACAAAAAGTATGATTCTCCACAAAAATCTGAAACTGATGAAACTAACATCAATGAGCGCAAATTTTCCATTCCACACCCTTCATCATAGAACACAACCAATTCGTATGGATATTCCGGATTATTACCATAGCCATTTGAGTTTTTTTCTTCACTGTCTGTCTGTGCTGCTTGTGGCTCTTCGCTTGATGTATCATTATGTTGTACACTGATTTTCTCAATTAAATCATTTATGCTGTTCATCAAACCATCAATATTTTTTTCAAGAGGTTGTTCATTTTCAATTTTTTCTAGTTCAGTACGGAAATAGTCAACTGAGTTAAACAACATGTTAAACAACTCCGGTTTAGCTGTATCTGATACAATTGACATTGAATTCTCTCTAATGATAAAAAACATATCTTCTATTCTGTGAGCAACTGTTGCCAGTGTGTCAAACTCCATCATAGCTGAAGAACCTTTAATTGTATGCATTATACGGAAAATCTCGTTAATATTTTCCTGAGAAAATGTATTAATTGTTTCTGCATCAAGAATTACAGCTTCAAGCTGTTCAAGCAATGAGCTATTTTCATATATATATGTATCCAGAATATCGTTTCTGCCACTCATAGCAAAAGCACCACCTTTAACCTTTATTTAATATATTTTTATTTATTAAAATATTGAATTTCTAATAGATAATTATTTATTTTATTATAAATAACAATATTGTTTTTATAATTATAAAATAGAGGAGCATTACCAAAAAATTATTTTAATTAACCACAGATATAAAATAATTATTAGTAAGAGTTATCAAAATTATATAACTAAATTGTAAATTCTTCACTATGTACTTATTAAATTTATTCTGTGGAAATCAAATTTTTGTAGTGAATACTCCTCATTATTAACATTTAATATAATTAAACAATAATTATATTTTATTAATATTTGTTATTGTAGCTACTATAATTACTGCTATAATTACTGTAACTTCTATAATCATTATTTTCATCTGAATCTATATCTCTATCTTCAGCTGAATTATCTATATATTTATAGCTATCAGTAGTTTCTTTTAATTTGAATTTCTCAACAAGAGTCTTCAACATATGAGATTGTCCTGCCAATTCTTCACTAGCTGCTGCTGATTCTTCTGCAGTTGCACTATTTGTTTGAACAACAGCTGAAATTTGGTCAATACCTGTGGTTATTTGAGCAACAGCATTTGACTGTTCTTCAGAAGCTTTTGCAATTTCTTGAATAATTTCTTCTGCAACTTTTGCTTTTTCAACAACTGATTTGAGTGAATTTGCAGTTTGTTCAGTCATTATTGTGCCATTTTCAATAGCATTAATTGTATTTTCAATAAGTATTGTTGTATTTTTTGCAGCATCTGCTGATTTAGCAGCTAAGTTACGAACTTCATCTGCAACAACTGCAAATCCTTTACCTGCTGAACCAGCTCTTGCTGCTTCAACTGCAGCATTTAATGCCAAGATATTTGTTTGGAAGGCAATATCGTCAATAGTTTTAATGATTTTACTTATTTCATTAGAAGTATTGCTAATCTCTTGCATTGCTTTCATAAGCTCTTGCATACTAGCATCGCTTTCCAAAACACCTTGTCCTGCTTCATTTGACATTTGTCTTGCTTTAATAGCATTTTCTGCGTTATGTTTTATATGGTCTGCAACTTCATTAATTGTTGCTGAAAGTTCCTCAACTGATGCAGCTTGTTCTGTTGAACCCTGTGATAATGCTTGTGCACCACTTGAAACCTGGTCGCTTCCCATATTAACTTGGTCAGCAGCTATATTGATTTCAGCAAGTGTATTACTCATATTTAAATTACTTTTACGTACAGAAGACAAAATTTCTGCAAATGCACCAACGTACATTTTTTCATTTTGAGTGTCAGCTCTAAAATTACCGTTGCTCATTTCACCAAGCATATATGATGTGTCTGTAATCATCTCTTTCAATGAGTTTGACATATGCATAAAGCCTTTGCCTAATTGACCTATTTCATCTTCTCTATCTGTCTGTATTTCAAAATCCAAATTACCAACTTCGATTTTCTGTGCTGCATCAATAATTTCTTCTATTGGACGAGAAAGACCTACAGCAAAGAAAATACCTATTGTTATTGCAGCTATAACAGAAATAGCTATAATTGCATACAAGATAATATTTGTTTTATTTGATTCCGTGTGAAAAGCTTTAATGCTATTATTTGCATTTTCTGTTTTAAGATTAATAAGGTCTAGATAAACTGAATTAATTTTAGCAAAGTCTGGGTCAAGTTCATTTTTTATATATGATAAAAGCTGATTTTTTCCTTCTTCATCTACCACATTCATTGCCATATTAGCAAACTGGTCTATTTTTATAATTAGTGCTGCACTTTGTTTTGTTATTTCGTCTGATATTGCTTTTTCTTCTTCTGTAAGTGAAGTTTCAACAATATTATTTTCAAACTTTTTATATTCTTCTTTTTGTTTCTCATACGTTGCTTTGAATGTTTCAATCGGAGTATTATAGACAACCATATCTTGCATTCCATTTCTAGTTGCTGATATAACAACCATTGCATTTCCAGCATCTCCCTGAGCTGTTCCATAGTATTTAAGGTCTGAGTCATATTGTTTTTTAATAGTACCTATATACGACATTGCCAAAAGACCACTGATACTGGAAATTACAGTAACAATAATAGTAACTAAAACTACTTTTTTCTTTAATTTTAAATTGTCAAATTTAATCATTATTCTGTTCTCTCTTTCTTAATTTTATTATATTAAAATTTCACTTTTGAAATTTTATAATCAAAATATTTAATTATTA
>JAHHUD010000069.1 GCA_020024185.1 Oscillospiraceae bacterium
ATAAGGCTTTGAAATCAAAGAATAAAGAAAATGAAGAAGAAGTACAGCTATCTGTTACGGACCTTACAATATTTGAAAATGTAGCCTTTATTATGGCAAGACAATATGACGATTCGTTGCCGAACACAGTGGAAGACTGGCTTGATAGTCAAGACGAGGTATTTACTGTTTATGAGTTATTGCCACATATTATGGAATTATGGCAGTTAAATGAACAAACAACTTCTGTTGCTGTAAAAAAGTAAATCCCACCACACGAGAAGCGACAGGAGCTATATTTATGCTTAGATGTGCAGAGTTGGGACTTACAACACAAGACCTTGACCAAATGACAGTGGGAATGGTTTACGATATGCTCATAGAAAAAATGAACGATGAAGAAAAATATCCAATTAAAGGACAACCCGGTACATTAAAAAATTTCTTGGAAGGTGGTGGAAAAATTGGGTGATAGAATTAAAGGGATAACAATTGAAATTGGTGGAGATACCACAGGGTTAGATAAAGCTTTAAAAGGGACGAATAAAAATATAAGGGATACACAAGGCCAGCTTAAAGATATAGAAAGACTTTTAAAACTTGACCCAACTAATACAGAATTACTCCGCCAAAAACAAAAGCTGTTGGCACAAGCAGTAGCAGATACAAAAACAAAACTTGATACTTTAAAACAAGCCAATAAACAGGCAGCGGACAGTGCCAAAAATTATGATGCGTGGAAAGCAAAGTTTGACCCTATACAAGCAGAGATACTTGAAACTCAAAAAGTTTTGGATAATTTGAAGATAGAACAAAATAAGCTTGCAAAAGCTGAAAAGTTTGAGACGGAGGAATATAAAAAAGTTCAGGAAGAAATAAAGGAAACTGAAAAAATTATTAAAAACTTAAAAAAACAAGCTAAAGACGTAAGCAAAGAGTTTGGCAACCCAATTTCTACAGAGCAGTACAATAAACTGCAAAGAGAGATTATAGCAACAGAGCAAAGCTTAAAAACAATGGAAAAGCAAGCTAAACACAGTAATGCCACATTAAATAAAATCTCTGCCACATCAAAACAAATATCAGACGGGGCCGGCAAACTAGCTGGTGCAACAGCTCCTTTGACAGCGGGAATAGCTGCCATAGGGGCTATTTCATTTAAGGCCGCAAGTGATGTTAATGAAAGTATGAATAAAGTAAATGTTGTTTTTGACACCAGTGCAGAGAAAGTAAAAAGTTTTGCAGATGTTTCTCTTGAAACTTACGGCATAGCAAAAGGTACAGCCTTAGATATGTCTGCTCTTTTTGGAGATATGGCAACATCGATGGGAGTGTCCAGGGCAGAGGCAGCGAATATGTCTATAAAGCTTACAGGTCTTGCTGGTGATTTGGCATCATTTAAAAATATAGGACTTGACCAAGCAATGACTGCACTTAATGGAGTTTTTACAGGTGAAACAGAGAGCTTAAGAGGAATTGGTGTTGTAATGACCCAAACAGCTTTGCAAGCTTATGCAGTTTCTTCCGGGTTTGTAGATTGCAGTAAAAGCGCTCTTCAATTAGAAAAAGAAACATTGGCACTTGAAACAGCTCAACAGAACTATAATGAAAAAGTAAAAAAATACGGTAAAAATTCATTAGAAGCAAGAAATGCAATGGTTAAAGTGTCAGAGGCAGAACAAAAACTGAGTGAAGGTGCAAAAGTAAATATTGCCGATATGACAGAACAAGAAAAAGTAATGCTCAGATATAACTATGTGTTAAACCAAACCAAAAATGCTGAAGGTGACTTTGCAAATACAAAAAACGCTGCGGCAAACAGTATGAAAACAATGACAGAAACCGTAAAACAGTTATCTGCTGAATTTGGAGAACAGTTGTTGCCTATTATTACACCGATTATTCAAAAAGTTACAGAACTTATGAAATGGTTCAGCAGCTTAGATACAACACAAAAAGGTATGATAACAACAATACTTATGCTAGTTGCTGCTATTTCGCCGATAGCCGGATTAATAAGTGGTATTCTCACAATAGTCCCCGCATTAATAACGGGGATTACGGCAGTTAATGCGGTTATGGCTGCAAATCCAATAGGTTTTATAATACTTGGAATTTCAACGCTAATGCTTTTATTAACATACCTTTGGCAAAATTGTGAAGGATTTAGAAATTTCTTTATAGGTATATGGCAAAGTATAATGTCGGTACTTTCTGTTGTTATAGATTTTATTAAAAATGTTTTTGCCACAGATTTTACTGAAATATTCGGACCATTTTTAGGTACGATATTAAATAACTTCTTTATGACCGTTAAAGACATATTTGACGGAATAATTAAGATATTCACAGGGATAATTGATTTTATACAAGGTGTTTTTACAGGCAACTGGCAACAAGCTTGGCAAGGCATATGTAATATATTTCTTGGTATATGGGATATGATAAAAAACGGTGCGATTGCTTGTATAAACTTTATAATACAAGGAATAAATTCCCTGATAGAATTTGCATTAACTCCGTTAAATCTTCTTATTGAGGCGGCAAATGTAATTCCTGGAGTAAATATTCCCAAATTACAATTTGCAATACCAAAGATACCGTACTTGGCAAAAGGTGGTACAGTTGTTTCCGGAAGTGCAGTTGTTGGTGAGGCAGGGCCGGAACTATTAACGGTTTCTCCAAGGGGTACAATGGTAACTCCGTTTAAAGGCAATACTGGGTTAAGAAATTTAAACAGTGGTATAACAATTCAAAATATGAGTATACAAGGATATTCTCATACACAAGGCTCACAGCTTGCAAGAGATTTAAACAGAGAGTTAGGAAGGTTATATAAATGAGAGAATTTAAGCTGTTAAACGGAAAAGGACAAGAGTATAACCTTAACGATACAAACTCTTTTATGTATGACCCTAAAGGGTTGGGATTTGGCAGTGAATGTGAATTTTCAAGAGTTGGCAAAGAATTTATACCAATAAAAGAAAATCCAACACAAGCTTTACCAAGCGCAATGATAACTTTTTCCGATTATACTTTTTATGACAAATTTAAAGCTTTTTGCCATGTAGGAGATTTAATTCTTGCGTATAAACAGATAAACACATGGATTTACTTAGATGTTGTTATATCATCTTTGGAATTATCAGAAATTGATAAAGCAACAAAAAGAATAGATTGCCCTATCCAATTTACAGCCCTTTCACATTGGTATGAAAAAGTTATTGTGTATCGTTCGGAAGAAAAAGGTACAGGCAAAATATATCCATACACATACCCATACACATATAAATCGAAAAATCGTGGTGCAATTGACATAGAAAATGGAAATATTCCTTCAAGTTGCAGAATACACATTTTAGGTCCATGTATAAATCCAAAATTTATAATAAATCAATACAATAAAAAAGTAGCAGACGGAAGAATAATTGCAGAGATTTTATCAGGAAGAAAACTTGTAATTGATACAAATCCTAAAACAATGCAGATAGCTGAATATACTTTAGACAATGAGTATTTACAAGACAGATATGCTGATAGTGATTTTACAACAGACCGTATTGTTGATATACCAGCAGGTCAAAGTAGAATAACATTCACCCATGAAGGAGAAGGGGTTATAAATGGTTTTGTGGAGGTGAGAAAGCTTGTGTAAAATAGAAATATTTGATACAGATTTTAATTATAAATGTTCTCACATTATTCAACCAGAAAGCATTTCATTTGATTATTTAACCTTTGAGGCAACAGAATTTATAGTTATTGGAGAGTGTTTGGCACAAACAGGATATTTTGCACATATAACCGGAGATATAAATTTTGACGGGGTTGTAAAAGATGTACAGACCGATAAAAACGGCTCAAAAATATCAATAAGACCATTGCAAACATTATTTGACTTTGATGTGTTTGTAAAAGATTTTACTGATGTGGCCAAGTTTATAAATGATAGTATTACAGATTATGTAGTTAATAACCGGGATAAACTACAAAATAAACCTGTGGCAATAATAAACAATACAGAGCCAAAAACAAGAACCCTTGATATAACATTAAGTAAGGTTAATTTGCTTACAGTTTTTTCTCAAGCACTAACAATTTATCAAATTGCAGTTGACTGCAAACTTGATATGAAAATTAAAAAAGTTATTTGTGAAATAAATCAAATTGCAAAAACTAGAGTGATAGAAACAGAGCTAAAAAATATTATTGAAAAAGAAATCACTTTGGGACAAGCTGATAAAAACACAAATAAATTGATAATAAGAAAAATTGAAAAAGACAAAGAAACAGATACAGTAACCATATTGGAAACTGTGTCTTTTTTCTTGCATACAGACGGTACGATTTCTGCAATAGATGAAAAAAGAATATCTCCGGTATTTTGGCAATTAGAAGATATTGAAATATCTGAAGATTGGAACGATAAAGCAAGGTCAAAAGCAATACAAGTTCTTACACCACAGAAATTTAACAATGAAATCAATATTAAATGTTTAATCAGTGATGAGATTATAAGACCAATGGAAATTGCTATAGGAACACAAGTATATATAATTCACAACAAAAAGAGATATACCTCAATTCTAACCGGCAAGGTTTTTGAAAAGAATATGGTTATATTAAATTTTGGAAAAGTTCGTATCGATTTCACAAAACAACTTATTTTAGAAAGGATAAACAAATGAGCATAACTTTAAAACAATTTGACGAGGCAAAAGTTTTGCCGGAAGACGATGCAAAACTATTTAATTTTATGTTAGGAAATAAAGCTGGAATAGTAGAAGGTGTACAAATTTCTCATTTGGGTGCAAATAAACTGAGAGTATCTGCTGGGTGGGGTATTTGTCAAGGCAGGATGTTTACAGTTGAAGAAGAAACAATAACTGCCAAAGTTTCACCTAATGGTGAATTGCAAGGAAGAATAATTATAAATGTTGATACAAGTGCAGAAAGTCCAATTTCCTTTATCACTCAAGCAGAAAAAACACTTCCAGATTTGATAGAAGAAGATTTAAACCACAGCGGTACTGTTTTTCAACTATCATTGGCAACTTATACCATTAATGAAATTATTATTTCAGCACTAAAAGATTCAAGAAAGATAATAAGAAATATCGTTGACGACTCCCAAAAACTTGGTGGACAGTTGCCGGAGCATTATGCGAAAGAAAATAACAGTTGGAGTTTAAGCGGTGGAATAGAAATTGAAAGAAATACTGACTTAAATACTTTAAGAAATGTTGGAAATTATTTTTGTGGGTCAAACTCCATCGCTGAAAGCTTAAAAAACAGTCCAACTAACCAAGCGTTTACAATGAAAGTTATGAGGCATGATTTGGGTGATGATACTCCTGATATTATCCAAATAGTATTAGGGTTTAGAGCGGCAAGACCTACAGAAGAATATAGAAGATTAATACAAAAGCCAAGTGCAGAAGGACAGTTGGTATTTGGCAACTGGAGAAAAACTATAAATTCATCAGATTTTGACCCTGTAAAAACTCTAGCTCAAAATGCAATGCCTAAAAGTGGCGGAACTTTTACATCTTCGGTATTAGCTAGTGGAGCATTAAGAAAAAGTACTAATGCCGGAGAATTAAGAAATGTTAGAGTTACTGATAATTTAGGTGCAGAAGTAAGCACAAGTATGCTTGTATTTGAAAGGGTGTAAAAAATGGCTATTCATGACTGGAACGGGACTAATAATACTATAAATAAAAAGATTTATGACTGGAACGGAACAGTTAATACGCAGAATAAAAAGGTTTATGACTGGGACGGTACTGTAAATCGTTTAATATACACATCTGAAGAAGTGTTATTAGGTGTAGGCAGTGTTCAACATTTATGGGAACTTAGCACTAGAGTTAGTGGTCAAATAAAGTGGCTTAACAATACAGTAGAATATTATTGTTATGACCAGGGAGAAGCTGGTGACGGATATGGCGTGGCAACTACTAAAAATATTTATAGAGGCTATTCTAAAATAGATTTTACGTACAGAGTTAAAATGGCTGCTTACTATCATATAACGGTTGAAATATTAGATAGAGATAACAGAACTCTTAAAAGTTTTCCGTTGGAAAACGGACAAGACCAAAACGGTATTGACTTTACACGTACTAAAACAGTTGATATTTCTGAATTTAGTAACCGAGATATAAAAATAAGACTTCTTGGTGGAAAAGGTAACCATTGGGGCGAAGGCAGAATATGGTTTAACTGGCTTAAAATCTATTGATTTATTAAAGGAGAAAAATATGAAAATTAAATTTAAAAATGATACAGAATTAGATTATTTAAAAGCAATTGAAACAGAAGAATACTTTAATGGCTCAAGCAGAAGAACACTGACTTTTGAATGTGATACAAATGCCATAAGTATTGATGAACTTAATGATATTTTATCTGTGGAAGATAATTTAAAAGAAATTACACTGATTGGAGAACCATATCCAGTTTATAAAAAAAATAAAATCACAACTCAAGGTGTGAATGAAACTGGCGAAGAAATAAATATTGAACAAGAAGTAATTACAGATGAAATCGAAAGATATGAAACTTCACAAAATATTTATAACGGATATATATTGAAACTTAAATGCGGTGTTGAAAGTGTTATGACAGAATCTGAAAGTTCAGAAACACCTGCAAAATATGAAGATAAAATCATCTTTAAACTTGGCAAAAGAACTTATGTTGAAGAACAGTTAAATAAATTGGGATTATAAAAAGGAGAAAATAATATGAGCATTTATGGAGTAGATATTTCAAAACATCAAACAAGTCAAACTGTTAAAGAAATTAAAAGATGTGGAAAAGCTGATTTTGTAATTGTGCGTGCTGCTATTGGCAGTACAATCAAAGACCAGAAATTTGATATTTTTACAAAGGATATCAAAGATTTAAAACTTAAAAATGGTTATTATTGTGCCTCTTATGCAAAAGATGAACAAGAAGCAATTGCAGAGGCTGACTATATTATTAGCCTTATTAAGCAAGATAATAACCCAACAGAATTTCCGGTATTTTTTGACTGGGAGTATTTCTCAGCAGATTATATCAAAAAACATTTTGGTATTGTAGCGGATAAAAAATTAATACAAGCCATTACAATAGCTTTCTGTGAAAGAATTAAACAAGCAGGATTTACAGCCGGTGTATATGCAAATAAAGATTTTATTACGAGATTTTACACAGATGATTTTTGGAGAGCACATCCGGATTATAAATTTTGGTATGCTCGTCCAGGTTTAAGTAAACCGGACCATGATTGCTATTTGTGGCAATATGCCTCTAACAACGGGAGAGATTTTGGATATACAGGTGGAAATATTGATAAAAACGTTCTTATGGGTGGATATATTGAAAATATTGAACCTATGAAACCATTATCAAAACAACCTTGCAGGATGTACATCGGATATGCTTCTTTGGGTGATGTTAAAAAGCTTGTAACAAAAATAAATGGTTTAGGTATTCAAACAGAAGTTAAAGACGGATTTATCACAACCGGATATGCCTCTGCAGGAGACCAGTGCTATATTATGATAGACTGCAATGCACTTGGTATTCCATATAAAATTTATGAAGAACCAAAGCCACAACCACCAGTTCATGAATGTGAAGACTGCAAAAAGCTTAAATCAGAAAATCAACAGCTTAAAGAAAATATTTCAAATCTTGAAAAAGAGAAACAACA
>JAHHUD010000007.1 GCA_020024185.1 Oscillospiraceae bacterium
CCGTTTTTATAAAGATATTCTCTTATTTTACTTCCACTTTGAGCTGGCACAAGCACAAGTTTTATGTTATTTTCCTTTATAAAAGGAGCATTTTCTATAATTTGAGCCATAGTTTCTCCACCAAGGCCTGCAATAACAATATGAGATATATCATCTGTATTTTTAATTCCTTGCAATCCATCTGTAAGCAAAAACTCTGCTCTATCACTTATATTATTTTCTTTAAATAAATCAACAGCCTTTTGTAACGGCATTTTGTTAATATCTGTTGCGATAATATGTTCTGCTTTTCCACTTTTTATAAGATATAAACTAAGTTTACCATGGTCACAGCCAACATCACAAACTGTTTTACCGTCACAAACAAGACTGGCAGCCATTAATAAACGACTGCCAATGTTCTCGTATTTCATACAATTAGTTACCGAAGTGAGCATTTAATTTTGCAACAAGCTCATCTGCGTCTGTGCCATGTGCCATACAAGCCTGTTCAATATTTTCGCCTCTTGAAGAAGGGCAACCAAGGCAGTGCATACCAATTTCCATAAAGTATTTTCCTGTTGTCACATCTGCATCAAGAATGTCACCAATGTTTGTTTTTCTTGTAACTATCATAGTGATAATCTCCTTCTATCATTAATTTATTACAGTATATTATTTATACTGTGACATTTCAAGTGATTTAATCACCTTTTATTTATTCATGTTTACAACCTGATAAAATAACTGATGTTTCTATTTTATTTGGATATTCTCCAAAGAAAACTTGCTTATATTTTTCAAATGGTTCATGTTCAAGATTAAAAGAAAAATATTTTGCTCCTTGATTTTCACTATAAGCCACACTTGCACGTATAATTCCGTCAAGATATCTGGTATCTGGTGTTTTACTATCAAGAAGTATAATCACATCATCTTCAACTTTAAAAAGTATATACCCAAAAAGGTCGGCACCGTCACTGAGTATATATCCTTGTAATTCACCATCAAATCTTGAATTATTAAGCAATTCAATTACATCATATTCCTCAATTGGTTTCATTGTAAACATTATTATCTTTCCTCTATATCTCTTCTTTTATTCTTGTTAGTTTTTGAAGCAGAAGCTTTGAGTGCAATAACTTCACTTGGTTTAAGTTCTCTGAATTTACCCGGAGCAAGCATACCAAGTTTAACTGGACCAATTGAATTTCTACGCAATCTCGCAACTTCCAAACCTACAGCTGCGCACATACGGCGAACTTGACGGTTTTTGCCTTCTTTAATAGAAATCTCCAATACAGAACGATTTTCTTCCTGTGTAACAACTCTTACAACAGCTGGCAAAGTTTTTGTACCATCATCAAGATAAACACCATTTGCAAGTGCTATAAGTTGTTCTTCTGTAACAGTTGGTCTAACTGTTACACGATAAAGTTTTGAAATTTGATGAGATGGATGTGTAAGCAAGTTTGCAAAATCGCCATCATTTGTAAAAAAAAGCAATCCTTCACTGTCTTTGTCCAATCTTCCAACTGGATAAACTCTCACTGGTACATCTTTCATAAGCTCAAGAACAGTTTTTCTGCCTCTGTCGTCCCTACTTGTTGTAATATATCCTCTTGGTTTATTGAGCATATAATAATAGTATTCTTTTTTCTTATCAAAAAATATTCTTTGTCCGTCAACTGTAAGAACATCTGCTCTTATATCCATTTTATCACCCAAAGAAACTGGACGACCATTAAGTTTAACTCTATCTTCAAGAATTATTTGTTCTGCTTGTCTGCGGGAGCAAAGGCCTTGGTCTGCCATTGCTTTTTGTATGCGTGTATCTCGCATTATATCCTCCTAATTATTCAATAGTAGTTGTATTTATCACACTATCTTCTGTTACAACTGTTGTTTCTTTCTTTTTGCCTGTTTTTGAATTTACAAAACCTTCAACTTTATCTATAACCTCTGGTACCATATTAACAAGGCGGTCAACTGTTGCTCCACCTTCTGCAAGCTGTATAAGACGCACATTGCCGTCTTTAATTACCAAAAATCCAACAGGTGATATTGACGCACCACTGGAAGCTGCACCACCAAACAAATCTTTTTGTGTTTTAGATGCAAAATCTGTACCACCTGAAACAAAGCCAAAAGAAATTTTTGAAATTGGTAAAATTGTTGTTCCGTCCTGTGTATTTATAGGACTTCCTATAACTGTATTTGAATCTACAAGGTCACGCATTTTTTCCAATGCTGAGGCCATCAATTCTTGTACTGGTTTTTCTGCCATGATTTATTTCTCCTTTAAAGATTTGTTGGTTGACATAATTTGATTATATTGTTTAAACAGATACCACCCCAATATAATTATTATACTAGGACTTGCCTGAATTTTACAATAAAAATAATCTTTATCTTCATAAATATTAGCAAAATCTGCAATAAATATTGGGCTTTTATAATAAATTTTTACATACTTTTGTAAAAAAATGTTTAACGAGTAAAACGATGTTGTAAAAGCTGCGTATTTTTTCTGTACATCATGTGCATCTTCAGCACAAATAGGTATAATAAAGCTTACATCTTTTATTTTTATACCATTAAGTAAAATTTTTAAAGCACCTTTTACAGTTGAAAATACTTCTCTTATAAGACTTTTGTTATTTAAAATATATTCAGTAATTTCTTTAAATTTATTTTTTGCTTTTGAATTTGATTTCTTTATTTCTGTTTCTGTTTTTGTTTGTGTAGTGGTTTGTGTTTTTTTATGTGTACAAACTTCTGACTTTGTTTTATTTTGTTGTTGGTTTTTTACTTGTGTATAATTTTGTGTTTGTGATGGTGTTTCTTTGTGTATAGTGTCTTTTTCAGTATTAGATTTAACTTTAATGTTTTTTCTTTTTTCCTTTTTCTTAAAAGAAAAACTTATTGGATACACTTTGATTTTAAATAAAAACAAACGCACTTTTACCACAAGACTTTTCTTTTGAGTATACTCAATATAGACATCTCGTGGTACAAGTATAAACCATATAACTAAAATTAAAATAGCCAGAATAATCCAGCCTAAAACAGCTAAAATTTTAAGCATTTTCTTCTTCCTCTGTCAGATTAAGCTGTTGAGCCTCATCTATCAGTGAATTATTTTTTATTTTAGGCAGTTGTTCAATACTTTCAAGAGAAAAACTACGCAAAAAAACAGGAGTAGTTTTATAACTTATTGGTTTTCCGGGAATATCAAGTCTTCCAGCTTCTTCAATCAGATTTCTGCTTAAAAGCCTTTGAATACTGCTGGAAGAATCTACACCTCTTACCTGCTCAACAAACGCACGAGAAACCGGTTGGTTATATGCAATTATCGCAAGTGTTTCCATGGCTGCGTTGGAAAGTGGTGCATTTTTCTTTTGACTTACAGCTTTATAAACATATTCACTATACTGTGTATCGGTTGCAAACAAAAGATTATCTGTATTTTTTACAAATCTAATACCGCTTTCTGACTGATTATATTTTTCATCTAAACATTCAATAATATACTGTGCCTGTTTAAAATCTATTTCAAGAACTTCTTGCAATTTTTCTATACTTATTCCCTCACCACTTGCAAAAATTATTGCCTCTGCGGCACATATATTTTGTTCTATTGTCATAAACTATCTCCTATTGTGTTTTGAGGAAAGCACCATATTTTCGTCTTTATCTATTGATATGCGTTTTGCACGTATAAGCTCCAAAATCGCCATAAAAGTTGCAATAGCTTCACTTTTACCTTTATTTTTATCAAAGGCAGATTTTAATGATGTCACTTTGGTTTTCATAAGACATTTAAGAACTGTAAATATCTTTGCTTGTACCGAAACAAAAGGTGTTGCAACAATTGGGTCAAACTTTTCTTGTCTTGGTGGTGAACGACGTATAGATTTATCATCTAAAATTTCATAAGCTTTAACAAGGTCACTTACAGGGTGAATAATATCATAAGTTAAATCTTCTTTTATCTCCACCGGTTGTCTTATAAAAATACTATCTCCAATAAATCTATCCTTCATCAATTCTGCTGCTAGTTTTGCTTGGCTATACTCTATAAGCTGACCTTGCAATTCTGCTTTTAGTTTTTCTCCCTCTTCATCTTTTGGAAGAAGGTATACTGATTTAAGATATACAAGTCTCGCAGCCATATCAATAAAATCGCTGGCTATATCGAGATTTTGTTGCTGAGCTTCTTTAATAATATCAAGATACTGATTTATTATGGTTATAATTTCAATATCCAGAATATTCATTTTATGTTTTGATATAAGTGTCAGCAAAAGGTCAAGTGGACCTTCAAACTGTTCTAGTTTAAAATTAAGTTGCATCAATTCACCTTTTACAACAAAAATGTATTTCCAATTACATCAACAAAAAATGTAAGCTTATCAAGTACAGAAAAAATAGCTGATGTTAATATACTAAGAGGTAGGTCCAAAATACCTGTTAGTAAAACAACAAATAAGCCTATAAATATATATTGTTCATATTCCATAATTTTAAAATACCATTTGTCTGACAAAAAGTAGTTAAATATTCTTGAACCATCAAATGGCGGAAATGGCAATAAGTTGAATATTGCAAGTGAAATATTTATAAAACACATTGTACGGAAAATAGTAAACAATGTAGATAAAACAAAGCTTGACCCAAAGGAATAACTAAAATATCCAATAGATTTTGTGATTATTAGGCTTATTGTTGCCACAATAATATTTGAAATTGGACCAGCTGCTGCTGAAATTGCCATACCCTTTTTTCTATCTTCAAAATTGTTTGGATTTATTGGCACAGGCTTTGCCCAACCAATACCTGTAAACAAAAGTGCCAAAGCACCTATATAATCAATATGAGCCATTGGGTTTAAAGTTAATCTTCCACTATATCTTGCTGTTGGGTCTCCCAAACGGTCTGCAACATAAGCGTGTGCTGCTTCGTGAATTGGTATTGCTGTCATAAGGACAATTGCTCTTATTATAATATTAAATAAATCCATTGAAATCTCCTATCAAATTAGTGCTAGACTTGATAATTTATTATATTGTTTTTTTCTGTTTTTTTCAAGTAATATATTCATATTAACTATACTATTATATTAATGTGATAAATTTAAAAAATAATTTCAAATTTTACTTGATATTCTTATCATATTATGGTAAACTAATTTAGCAACAAAAAGAAAATGCAATTTAGGTATTGCATTTTAATAAATAATATGCTAAAATGTTATAGTTGATTAAATTTTAGGAGGTGCAACAGAATGGCAAAATGTGATTGTTGTGGTAAAGGTGTTAGCTTTGGTATCAAAGTTTCTCACTCTCATAGACGCTCAAACAGAGCTTGGAAACCAAATGTAAAAAGAGTTAAAGCTATCGTAGATGGTTCTCCACGCTATATTCACGCTTGCACCAGATGTCTTCGCTCTGGTAAGGTAACAAGAGCTATCTAATTAGTTAAAAGAAGAAAATTTCAGCTGACCTTTATAGGTCAGCTATTTTTTGTGCAATATTAAGTATATAAGAATAAATTCAAAACAAAGCAAACAATTAAATTCATTAAATGATATTATATTTAAAATAGTATCAAACTTTGTGTAATATGAAATTTTATAACTTATATTTAAGTTATCTATAAATAATAAAAAGGACGGTATTTCCGTCCTTTTTTATTTGCTAAAATTCAATTTTCTTTGCAATGTAATCTTTAAGGTCTTTGATTGCAACTCTTTCTTGTTCCATTGTATCTCTGTCACGAACTGTTACACAGCCGTCTTCAATACTTTCAAAGTCATATGTAATACAAAGTGGTGTTCCTATTTCATCTTGACGACGATATCTTTTACCAATAGAGCCAGCTTCATCATAATCAACCATAAAGTCTTTTTGTAATTGATGATAAACCTCTGTTGCCTGTTCACTAAGTTTTTTAGAAAGTGGCAAGATACAAGCTTTGTATGGTGCAAGTGTTGGGTGCAAGTGAAGAACAACTCTTGTATCATTCTTTTCTGCATCTACAACTTCTTCATCATAAGCTTCAATAAGCAACGCAAGAGCAACACGGTCTGCACCAAGAGATGGCTCAATAACATGTGGTATATAATGTTCATTTGTTTCTGGGTCAAAGTATTCAATTGGTTTACCACATTGTTCAGAGTGCTGTGTAAGGTCAAAGCAACCTCTGTCTGCAATACCCCAAAGTTCACCCCATCCAAATGGGAACATAAATTCGATATCTGTTGTTGCAGTAGAGTAGTGAGAAAGTTCTTCTTGTGCATGGTCACGAAGTTTGAGATTTTCTTCTTTCATACCAAGACTTAACAACCAGTTATAGCAGTACTCTCTCCAGTATTTAAACCATTGCATATTTGTGCCTGGTTTAATAAAGAATTCAAGTTCCATTTGTTCAAATTCTCTTGTACGGAAAGTAAAGTTGCCTGGAGTAATTTCGTTACGGAAACTTTTACCCACTTGAGCAACACCAAATGGCAATTTTCTTCTTGTTGTTCTTTGAATATTTGCAAAGTTTACAAATATACCTTGTGCTGTTTCAGGACGGAGGAAGATTTCGTTTTTAGCGTCTTCTGTAACACCCTGGAATGTTTTAAACATCAGATTAAATTTTCTTATATCGGTAAAGTTTGTACTTCCGCAGTCTGGGCATGCAATACCTTTTTCTGCAATAAACTCTCTCATCTGTTCATTTGACCAACCTGCACATTCGTAACCTGCATCTTCAATAAGCTTGTCAGCACGATGACGAGTTTTACAATCTTTACAGTCCATAAGTGGGTCTGAAAAACCGCCAACATGTCCAGAAGCAACCCAAACTTGTGGATTCATCAAAATTGCACTGTCAAGACCAACATTGTATGGGCTTTCCTGTACAAATTTCTTTCTCCATGCTGCTTTTACATTATTTTTAAATTCAACACCCAATGGGCCGTAATCCCAAGTATTTGCAAGACCACCATAAATTTCACTGCCTGCATAAACAAAACCTCTGCCTTTGCATAAAGCAATGATTTTTTCCATTGTTTTATCCTGATTTAACATCTCTGCCTCCATGTATTATATAAGTTTATATAAATTATTCTATATCAATATATTCATACTATTATATAATATCTTTTTCCAGTATTTTAGTCAATAGACAATAAATCCAAAGCTTTTATATATACATTTTGTTCAAATCATAAATATTTAAAAATACACTTGATTTATACATAAAAATAGTATAAATTATTATAGTATATGTTTATTTATACAGAAAAATATAAAAATTATGTAATAAGGATACATTATGAAATTGCTTAAAGATACAAGATTTTATAAATTTTTAATTCCTTCTATTATAGGTGTATTTTTGTTTATAACACCTATAAATCAAGACGGAAACATTACAATTCCAATTGCTGTTTTAGCAAATAAACTTTTAACTTTTATGGGTGATAAAAGCCTTTTGGTTATTTATATACTTATTTCAATAAGCACAATTATTACTATTTTAAACAAAATTTTAAAATTTAAGTTTATCAAAAACAATCCAAAGTTAGATAGTCTTTTTGGTATTAAAGGTTTTTGGCTCTGGGTTAGAATTTTTGGGTTTATATTTGTAACAATGATTTTTTGGAACATTGGACCTGAATTTATAATTGGAGAAAACACTGGTATTCTTATCGCAAAAGGGCTTATGCCTATACTCGTTTGTGTATTTCTTTTGGCTGGGTTTCTTTTAGCTTTACTTTTAAATTTTGGCTTATTAGATTTTTTCGGAGCTCTGCTTATAAAAATTATGCGTCCAATATTTAATCTTCCTGGCAGAAGTGCTCTTGACTGTGTCGCCTCCTGGCTTGGTGATGGTTCTATTGGGGTATTACTTACAAGCAAACAATATGAAGAAGGATTTTATTCAAAAAGAGAAGCCACTGTAATTGCAACCACATTCTCTGCTGTAAGTATAACTTTTGCTCTTGTAGTAATAAGTGAAGTTGGACTAGAACATATGTTTCTTCCTTTTTATCTCACAGTTTCATTAGCTGGCATTGTCGCTGCAATGATTGTACCAAAACTTGCTCCTTTGTCAAAAATCCCTGATACATATTACATTAAACAACCTTTTAAAGAAGATGTTCCTGAAAATACATCAAATTTAAAATACGGTCTATCCCTTGCACTCAACAAGGCAGAGAATGCACCTTCCCTAAAAAGTTTTATTAAAGAAGGTTGTGAAAATGTTTTTGAAATGTGGTTTGGTACTTTGCCGGTAATTCTTGCTCTTGGCACAGTTGCTCTCATTATTGCAGAATTTACACCTGTATTTAAAATTCTTGGTATGCCTTTTATACCAGTTTATAAAATTCTCGGTGTACCAGAAGCTGAACTAGCCAGTCAGACAGTTATTGTTGGATTTGCTGATATGTTTTTACCAAGTGTTATTGCAAGCACTATCCAAAGCGAAATGACACGTTTTATAGTTGCTGCAACAAGTGTAACACAACTTATATATATGTCAGAAATAGGCAGTATTATTATGGGCAGTAAAATCCCGGTTTCATTGAAAGATTTATTTATAATTTTTATTGAAAGAACAATTGTAACATTGCCGGTTATAACAATTATGGCACATTTAATATTTTAACTAATTAAAAGGTCACCGTAAAAAGTGGCCTTTTTCTATTTTATTAGTCACAAATATATGATATAATAATATAATATTATGCGTCTATAGCTCAGTTGGATAGAGCGTTCGGCTCCGACCCGAAAGGTCGCTGGTTCAATTCCAGTTAGGCGCACCATTATTTTCATTTTTTATAAAATATTTATACTATTTCATCTTTGATATCATATTATTTATACTTATATTTTATAAGAATAACAATTAATAAAACAGTATACTTTAAAGGAGTATTTATATGAATATTTTGGTAGGTGATTTAGCAAAATTATTTGGTATTTCTAGCCAGTCACTCCACTATTATGAAAAAATAGGTGTCTTAAATCCTCAAAAAGATATAATTAATGAGTACAGGTATTATGACCTGTCTGACTTTAGTAAGCTTGGAGCTTTAAGAAAACTACGCAATGCAGACTTTTCTTTAGATGATAGCATAAGTATTTTTAACAGCACAGACTATACTGAAGTTGCAGAAAAATACCTTGAAAAAAAGAATGATATTTTAAAAGAAATTGAAAAAAAGCAACAAATTATTGAAAAACTTGATAAAGCAACCGCTCTTTATAAAAAATATAAAGAAATAGGCAGTGAAATTACTATTGAGACTTTACCTCCTTTTTTGAGATTTGAGTCTGCTGATACTCATATTATTTTTCAAAACAGAAAAATGAGAACAGAGGCTATACCATGGTTTGTAAATATTTTGCATACATTTTCTTGTCAAATGTATTATTATGATGACAAAGAATTTACTTCTTTTTCATATTTTACTCATGGAATGATTGCAGACGCACAAACAGTTGAATATTTAAATCTCGGTATCACTGAAAATGTTACACACATTGAAGGTGGTAAATTTATATCATGTTTATTTGAGTGCGAAAAAAACACCGATTATATTACACAGATAATTTCTAATTGTATAGATTATGCAAAACAAAATGGTAAAAAAATACGAGCCAATCCATGTGCTATGAATATTTTTAGTTATCAAGATAAAAAGTTTTTTAATCAAATTTTAATTCCTATTTATTAATAGAATATAAAAATACAGAGTTTCTCTAAATAGTTTAGACAAACTCTGTATTTTTATATAGCGAAAACTTCTATATACACTTTTGAGGTGCATATAGAAGTTTTCTATTTAGGAAATGAAATTTAGATTGTTTTTAATTATTTAATTTCTGCTTTCATTGTGTCTGCTGCAATAGCACCAAAAGCCATAGCAGAGTCAAAACCATAAGCATAAGTTCTACCGTCTTTTTGTTCAACAGAACCACAAACGTCGCCTGCTGCATAAAGACCTGGTATTATTTTACCTTCTTCTGTCAAAACATGTGCAGAAGTATCAATTTTCAAACCACCTGTTGTCAAATAAACATTAGGGTCAACTCTGATTGCCCATATACCTGTTGAATGTTCGATATAAGGGAGTTTATCTCTGCCCCATTCATCTTTTTCATTTGCCAAAGACAATTCATTGTTTTTGTTAACTGTATTAACCAAGTTTGGAAGATTTAATTCTTTTGCACAAGCTTCCAAAGAGTCATATTTTTTTGCTTCGCCTTTTTCGAATATAGCTTTATAAGCATCAAAACCGTATGATTCATTATTACATGTCATAGCTGCTGCTGCATCGTCAAAGATAAAGTAGAAAGTATCTCCGTTTGCTGGGTCAGCTTTAGCTTTAGCCATTGTAGAGTGGTTATCTTTCATAATGTTACCAAATTGGTCACCATTTACATTTACGATGATACCTGGTGTTGTTTGGTGCATAAATGCAAGTTCAAAGTGGCTGTCATAACTTGCCAAGAATCCTGGAACATGACCACCCATACCTTCAATACCTGCGCCATATTCCATAGCAAGCAACATACCGTCACCTGTCAAAGATACTGGTGCATTGAAATAGTTATCAGCCCATTCTGGATAATATTTTTCAACTAATTCTTGGTTTTTAGCAAAGCTACCTGATGCAATCAAAACAGCATCTGCGTTAACATTCCAAACTTTACCGTCTTTGCCTTCTGCAACAAGACCTACAATTCTGCCTGTTTCATCTTTTTTCAAATCTGTTACAGGTGTACCGTAAATAATACGTCCGCCTTTTGCTTCAATACGTTTTACAAAAAATTCCATTGCAAAACCAGTACCACCTTGGTAGCAACCTGGAGCAAAATATGGATATGCGTAAGCACTGCGACTACCTAAAGTTGTAAAACCAACACCTATGTTTGCCATCCAGTCATACAATTCACCGATTTTTGTAAATACAGATTTTGTAAATGGCAAATCTTTATTTATATTTGGATTATCTCCAGCCATTTTTAAGAATGCTTCGCCAAGGTTATCCCATGTGCTGTATATTGGACTTCCTAAGCCCCAGTTATTAAAAATTTCAGAATCAGAAAGAACGATACCACCGTATGTTGTTGGCATAGAACCACCTGGGATATCCTGTTTTTCAAACAAGATAACATCTGTAACGCCCATATCCAACAATCTTGCTGCTGCCAATAAGCCTGATGTACCAGCACCCATAATAGCTACTTGCACATTTTCTTCAACTTCTTTTTTTATAATTTTTTGTTCTGGTTTAGTGCTGTATTTTGCAACATCACCGCCAGCGTTTTCAATTGCTTTTGTAACAGCCTGTTTAACCGCATTTGATGTTACTGTTGCACCTGCAACACTGTCAACTGCAACACTTTGTGCTTCAACAATTTTACCTGGCATTCTTGCAGTTGCAAAAGTACCAATACCTTGTGTTTCATCTTGAGAAAGAACTTCAACTGATCTTATTTCTTCGTTTACAAACAATGTTGAAACGCTTATCATACCTTCATGACCAGGTACTTCAACAACATATTTACCGTCTTTAACTTTTTTATCTGTTACTGTTTCGCCTTGTTCACCTTTTGCTGATGCCAACGCACTTTTTACAGCACTGATAAAAGCATTACTTGAGTATGTAGCACCTGATACAGCGTCAACTTCTGCTGTATTTGAGCTAATCATTTTTTCTGTTAATTCTGCGATTGCCTTACCACCAATATCTGGTGTTTCTTTTTCTGCTTCAGCTGTAATTTCTGTAATCTTGCTTTCATCAACTGTTACATTTACAACTATTTCACCACCAAAGCCTTGTGCACTACCTGTGTATGTGCCAGCTTTGTATTCAGCTCCTTTTTCACTACAACCAACAGTTGCAATTGTAAGAGCTGTCATAAGTGCAAATAAACCTATTATTTTTTTCACTTTTTTCTCTCCTATATTATATCGTTTGGGTGATTTTACATTTTTGAATTATAAACTATCAAACATTTGATAGTTCAATGAAATTTTAACAATATTTTACAATATTTTCGTTTTATTTATCATATTTGTTAATAGTTACAAATATGTCGTTTGTAATATATTAAATTTCAACAATAAAATTTAATATAAATATTATTAAAAATAAAAAAGGTCCTCATAATAGAGAACCTTTTAATATAATTATTAAAGAGAACCTGTTGTTCTTGGGAAAGGAATTACATCGCGGATATTTGATATACCTGTAATATACATAATAAGTCTTTCAAAACCAAGACCATAACCAGCGTGTTTTACACCGCCAAATTTTCTAAGTTCGATGTACCACTGATAATCTTCTGGGTTAAGACCACATTCTTCCATTCTTGCAAGAAGTATATCAAGTCTTTCTTCACGTTGACTACCACCACAAAGTTCACCAACACCTGGAACAAGCATATCTGCTGCTGCCACTGTTTTTCCGTCATCGTCAAGACGCATATAGAAAGATTTGATTTCTTTTGGATAATTTGTAACAAACACTGGTTTTTTATAAATTTGCTCTGTAAGAAATCTTTCATGCTCTGTTTGAAGGTCACAACCCCATTCAACTTTATATTGGAATTTATCGTTGTGTGGTTTAAGAAGTTCAACAGCTTCTGTATAAGTTACACGAACAAACTCGCTGTTAACAAGATTTGTAAGGCGTTCTTTAAGTCCTTTATCAACAAACTGGTTAAAGAATTCAATATCATTTGGACAAGTTTCAAGAACATATCTGATAACATATTTAATCATCGCTTCTGCGTTATCCATATAGTCATATAAATCTGCAAAAGCCATTTCTGGTTCCATCATCCAGAATTCAGCAGCATGACGTGGTGTGTTACTGTTTTCTGCACGGAATGTTGGCCCAAATGTATAAATTTTGCCAAAAGCCATAGCCATAGCTTCACCTTCAAGCTGACCTGAAACTGTCAAGTTTGTGCTTTGACCAAAGAAATCTTGGCTAAAGTCAATAGCACCTTCTTCTGTACGTGGAAGGTTATCTAAATCAAGTGTTGTTACTCTAAACATTTCACCAGCACCTTCACAGTCTGACCCTGTAATAAGTGGTGTATTCATGTAAACAAAACCATTTTCGTTAAAGAATTTATGAATTGCAAATGCAGCAGCACTTCTTACTCTAAATGCTGCACTGAATGTATTTGTTCTTGGACGAAGATGTGGCATTGTTCTCAAATATTCCAATGTATGACGTTTTTTCTGCAATGGATATTCGCTTGGACAAGTACCAATAACTTTGATTTCATCTGCATTTATTTCAAATGGTTGTTTTGCATTTGGAGTAAGAACAACTTTACCTGTTACTGAGAAAGCTGTACCAACACCAGATTTTGCAATTTCTGTATAATTATCAAGCTTAGCTTGTTCAAAAACAATCTGTACACCTTTAAAAGAACTACCATCATTAAGTTCAATAAAACCGATATTTTTACTGTCACGAACTGTTTTTGCCCAACCTTCAACTGTTACAACAGAGTTGTCAGCTGGCAATTGTGAATATAATTTGCTTATTTCTATTCTTTTCATAAGACATCCACCCTCTTTACTTTTTTGTAAAAATCATATCTTTTATTATATTATTTTATATCATTATAGTCAACAATCTATTTATTCATATACAAGTTGTTACAAATAAAAATGGCATCACCTTTACGATGACACCATTTTACTTGATTAACTATTCTTAACTTCCATACGTACCATAGCACGTTTCGCCTTGTTTTTACCATGCTCAGCAGTATTTTTATCTTCTGCCTTTTCAATCTGTTTCTTAGCTTTATCCAAAGCAAGTTCAGCTCTGGTAAGGTCAATTTCATCTTTCCATTCAAAAGTTGACGCAAGAACTGTAACTACATTTTTAGAAACTGTCATAACACCACCATTACAAGCAGCTACTTTTTTTTCGCCGTTTGTTGTGATAATTGCTTTGCCAATATCAAGAGCAGTAACATAGTCTGTATGGTTTGCCCAAATACTTACATTGCCAGTAACTGAGCGAACAAGAATACTTTCTGCCGGTCCGTCAAACTTAACACCATCAGCAGTTATAATTTTAAGGTTGAATGATTCCATGAATTATTCCCCCTTATTAGCTTTTTCAATAACGTCCTCTATTGTGCCTGCAAACAAGAATGCAGATTCTGGAATATCATCGTGTTTGCCTTCAAGAATTTCTTTAAAGCCACGAATTGTTTCAGAAAGTGGTACATATTTACCTTTCATACCTGTAAACTGTTCAGCAACAGTAAATGGCTGAGAAAGGAAACGTTGAATTTTTCTTGCACGGTTAACTGTGATTTTATCTTCTTCTGAAAGTTCATCCATACCCATAATTGCAATAATATCCTGCAATTCTTTATATCTTTGCAATATGTGCTGAACACCGTTTGCAACTTCAAAGTGTTCTTGTCCAACAACTTCCGGTGTAAGAATACGGCTTGTTGAGTCAAGTGGGTCAACAGCTGGATAGATACCCAAAGAAGCAATTGAACGAGAAAGTGTTGTTGTTGCGTCCAAGTGAGCAAATGTTGTAGCTGGAGCAGGGTCTGTCAAGTCATCGGCAGGCACATAAACAGCCTGAATAGATGTAACAGAACCTTTCTTTGTAGAAGTAATTCTTTCCTGCAAAGCACCCATTTCTGTTGCAAGAGTTGGCTGATAACCAACAGCAGATGGCATACGTCCAAGCAAAGCAGAAACTTCACTACCTGCCTGTGTAAAACGGAAAATATTGTCTATAAAGAGCAATACGTCTTGGTTTTCTTCATCACGGAAGTATTCAGCCATAGTAAGAGCAGAAAGAGCAACTCTCATTCTTGCCCCTGGTGGCTCGTTCATCTGACCATAAACAAGGGCTGTTTTATCCAAAACTCCGCTTTCGCCCATTTCATTATAAAGGTCATTACCTTCACGAGTTCTTTCACCAACACCAGCAAAAACGGAAAGACCGCCGTGCTGTGTTGCAACGTTGTTGATAAGTTCTGTAATAAGAACTGTTTTACCAACACCAGCACCACCAAACAAGCCTATTTTACCACCCTTTGCATAAGGGCAGATAAGGTCAACAACTTTGATACCTGTTTCAAGTATTTCTGTTGAAGTTGCTTGTTCATCATAAGAAGGTGCTTTTGCGTGAATTGGCATTCTTTTTTCTGCTTCTGGAGCTGGTTTTTCATCAACCACATCACCAAGAACGTTAAAAATTCTGCCAAGTGTACTTCTGCCAACAGGCACTGAAATTGGTGCGCCTGTATCAACAGCTTCTGTACCACGAACAAGACCATCTGTTGAGCTCATAGCGATACATCTAACAACATTGTCGCCAAGATGTTGTGCTACTTCTACAACAAGCTTTTGTTCGCCATTCATAATTTCTATAGCATTAAGCAAAGCTGGCAAGTTGCCGTTTTCAAAACGAACGTCAATAACAGCACCTGTAACTTGCACAACTTTACCAATATTTGATTGGCTCATTGATTTTCTCCTTTTATGAGATTTTTATTTTTAAAGTGCTCCTGCACCCGAAACAATTTCTGTGATTTCTTGTGTGATTGCCGCCTGACGAGCACGGTTGTACTTAAGTGAAAGGCTATCCACCATTTCTGCCGCATTTTTGCTTGCAGAGTCCATTGCAGTTCTTCTGGAAGCAACTTCACTTGCCCAGCTTTCTGCAATTCCGCCGGTAATAATACCGGTTACATATTGTGGAACAATCATATCAAACAATGTTTCACTGTCTGGTTCATAAACTGTAAGCATCTTAGCTTTATTTGATTTTTTTGCATCAACATTTGTCAGTGGCAAAATTTGCATCATTTGAGCTTCCTGACTAAGCATAGAAACAAATGTTGTGTACCCCATATGGAGTTCATCTATTTTGCCATTTTTAAACATTTCTGTCATAATCTGACCTGCTTTTATACAGTCAGCATTTTTAACATTTTCAACAGATGCCAAATCATAAGACACTATCTCTATATTCTTTCTTTTGCAGTAATCCAAAGCCTTTTTGCCAACAGGAATACAGCAAACCTCTTTGCCTTCACTGTGAGAGGAAAAAAGTTTGAACATATTATTGTTATAACCACCAGCCAATCCACGGTCACCGGCTATAATAATATAACCCACTTTTTTAACCTGTTCTCTTGGCTGTAAAAAAACGGAAGAAAATTCGGTATCAGAATTCGCAATATCATTAAGTGTTTTATACAAGGTATAAAAATATGGTCTTGTTTGTTCCACTTTCTGTTTTGCTTTTCTCAGTTTAGAGGAGGCAACAAGTTCCATGGCTTTTGTAATCTGCATGGTACTTTCTACGCTTTTAATACGCATTTTTATATCTTTCATTGACCCGCCTGCCATAGCCTATGCACCGTCCTTTCTTCTTATTTTTTTGGTATAAATTGTGTTTTATAAGTATTGATTGCATCAATGATAGCTTGAGTATTTTCTTCTGTCAAATCTTTTGTTTCATTGATAGAGTCAATAATTTGTGGTCTTTGTGTTTCGATAAAATCAAACAAACCTGCTTCAAAATCGCTTATATCTTTTACAGCAATATCACTAAGATAGTTTCTTGTTACTGCAAAGATGATAACAACCTGTAATGCAACAGATACTGGTTTTGATTTTGCTTGTTTAAGAACTTCAACAATTCTTTCACCTTGTTCAAGACGTGTTTTTGTATCTTGGTCAAGGTCAGAACCAAACTGTGAAAAGCTCTTAAGTTCAATATACTGTGAATACAAAAGTTTAAGCTGGCCAGCAACTTTTTTCATAGCTTTAATTTGTGCAGAACCACCAACACGGCTTACTGAGATACCAGGGTTAACAGCTGGACGAACCCCAGAGTTAAAAAGTTCTGTTTCAAGGAATATCTGACCGTCTGTAATTGAAATTACGTTTGTTGGGATATATGCAGAAACGTCACCAGCCTGTGTTTCAATAATAGGAAGTGCTGTGATAGAACCACCACCGTATTCTGGAGAAAGTCTTGCTGCTCTTTCAAGTAAACGAGAGTGAAGATAGAATACGTCACCAGGATAAGCTTCACGTCCTGGAGGACGGCGGATAAGAAGTGAAAGTGCACGGTAAGCAACAGCGTGTTTTGACAAGTCATCATATATAATCAAAACATCTTTACCTTGGTCCATAAAATATTCAGCCATAGTAACACCGGAATATGGTGCAATATACTGAAGTGGTGCAAGTTCACTTGCGGAAGAAGACACAACTATAGTGTAGTCCATTGCACCTGCTGCTGTAAGTGTTTCAACAAGTTGTGCAACAGTGGAAGCTTTTTGACCGATAGCAACATAAATACAAATAACATCTTGACCTTTTTGGTTGATGATTGTGTCTGTTGCAATTGCTGTTTTACCAGTTTGACGGTCACCGATAATAAGTTCACGCTGACCACGTCCGATTGGAATCATACTGTCGATAGCTTTAATACCAGTCTGCAAAGGCTCGCTAACACTTTTTCTTGTAATAATACCAGGAGCAATTTTTTCTATTGGACGGATTTCTGTTGTTTCGATTGAACCTTTGCCATCGATTGGCTGTCCCAAACTATTTACAACACGTCCGATAAGTGCATCGCCAACAGGAACAGAAACAACATTACCTGTTCTTTTTACGATGTCACCTTCTTTAATTTCATCGTCTTTACCAAGGATAACCAGAGAAACACTTGTTTCTTCAAGGTTCATAGCCATACCATATTCACCATTTGGGAACATGATAAGCTCATTTGCCATACAGTTAGTAAGACCGTATACCTTTGCGATACCGTCACCAACCTGAATAACAGTGCCTGTTTCGCTCTGTTCAATTTTTGAATCATAATCCTTGATTTGAGCTTTTATGATTTTGCTTATATCTTCAGGTTTAAGCTGCATAATACACCTGCTTTCTTTATATTTTAGATGGTGCTATATTTTTGCCAATTCATCTTTCATATTTTTAAGCTTCATGGCAATTGAATCGTCCAGTTGAGCATCATTAAATTTCAAAATAACGCCACCGAGCATATTTTTATCAACTTGATTTTGCAAAAGAATTGTTTTGCCAGTAACTTTCTGCAATTTTTCAATAAGCTTATTTTTTAGCTCATCTGACATTTCAATTGCAGTTGTAGCAATAACTTTTTCAATATTGTAATGCTTATTGTATATATCAACATAATGTTCCAAAGCTTCATTTATATACATAGCAACTTTTCTGTCAGTCATAACCTTAAAAAAGTTGAGAAGATATTTATTAACTTTCCCAGTAAATAAGCTGTCCAATACAGCATCTTTTTCTTCTTTTGAAATCATTGGAGCATCAAGAACTTTCACAAGTTCTGATTCTCTGTTAAAAACATTACTAATTTGAGAAATTTCTTCTTTTATTTGCTTATCAATTTTTTCTTCAAGAGATATTTCAAAAAGTGAATTTGCATATACATTTGCTATTTTACTCATTTAACTTCACCCACATTCTCAATAAATTGTGAGATTAAAGCCTCATGGTCTTTAGCATTTATTTCTCTTTCAACCATTTTTGATGCAATTGAAACAGAAATATCTGCAATTTCGCCTTTTATTTCTTCGTAAACTTTTTTCTTTTCCTGCTCAATTTCCGCATGAGCTCTTTCAGTCATAACAGTAGCTTTTTCTCTTGCTTGTTCAAGAATTTCATTTTCTTTTCTATGAGCCTGAGCTTGTGCATTTTTAACAATTTCACCAGCTTGTTCATTTGCTGCTGCAAGTTTCATAGAATATTCTTTTTCAAGTTCTTTTGCTTTTTCGCTTGCTGTGTTTGCTGTATCGTACATTGTATCAATTTCGTTTTGGCGTTTTTCAAGAACCTTTAAAACAGGTTTAAATAAAAGCTTTTTCATAATAAGAAAAAGTATAAAAAGGTTACACCAAGTGAAAATAAGTGTCCATGGTACGAAAGAAACGAGTTCAAAAGTAGTATTTGGCACTTTAACAGTAGCCTCCTTTCATTAGTTTTTTATTTTTAATGAAAGATTATAATTTGCCGATAAGTGGGTTAGCAAACAAGAGAATCATTGCTACAACCAAACCGTAAATACCTGTTGATTCTGCAACTGCACAACCAAAAAGCATTGTTGATGTAACGTCTGATTTTGCTTCTGGCTGACGGCCAACTGCTTCTGCTGCTTTACCTGCTGCATAACCCTGACCGATACCAGGACCGATACCTGCTATCATTGCAAGACCTGCACCGATTGCTGATGCTGCTAAAACTATTGCTCTTTCCATAATAAACCTCCAAAAACTTATAACTAATTTTTTCTTTAATTTTCAATATATTTATTCTGCTGCGCCACTTACATAAACCATTGTGAGCATACAGAAAATATAAGCCTGTAAGAAACTTGTAAACACGTCAAAATAAATTGACAATAATGCTGGCAAACCAACTTGGAAAATTGGTATTGACTGGATAAATGCCACTGGGATAATTTTTAAAATAACACTGCTCAAACCTGCAAGTGCAGCATATAGCAATGTTGTAATAACCCCACCTGCTGCTATGTTACCAAAATGACGGAATGTCATAGAAACCGGTGTTGCAACCTCACTGATAAGGTTAAGTGGCAAAATAAGCGGAACTGGTTCTGCAAATCTTTTAAGCGAACCAACAAATCCCTTGTATTTGATATTTACAACCTGAATCATTATAAAGGTTATAGTTGCCATACCTATAATGATAGAAAGGTCGCCAGTTGGTGCTTTTACTCCAACAAGGCTGGACATACTGCAAAAAAAGCTATATGCAAACAACCCTGCAATATATGGAGCAAAATGTCTCCATTTTTTTCCCATTGTTCCGTCAATAAGTTCGTAAACCATCAAAACGATTTTTTCTGCTATTATCTGTCTTTTACTATCTGGTTTAACCTTCAAATTTCTTGTAAGGTACATACAAACACAAGCTATAATTGCCATTATAACCCATGATGTAACCATAGTATTTGTGATAATAATCGGACCTATCTGAAACAGCGCCTTTGGACCTGTTACTGTTATTTCTGAGCCCATTTTATCTTATTCCCTCCTTATTCACAAAATTTATAATCATAATGGATATGCGTGTAAAAATAAATGGAATTACTGCTGCTATCCAATTGAATACAGGTACAATAAGTGCGATAACAAAGCTTATGGAAAAAAGCACCATTCTTGCTGTATATGTACTTTGCATATACATTTGAGCTTGTTTTTGTTCTTTATCCATTGCTTTTTGTACACTAAGACCAAGCCATACAAAGTTTATAACTGATATTGCATATCCAAATAAAGAGCCAAATAAAACATCTATACCCCATAAACCTATAACAAAAAATACAACATTTTCAATGACTGTCAATCCCAAGTTGTAACATGCAATTTTTTTTATATTCTCAGCGACTACCGGTGTAAATTTCATTTTTACCTCTAAAATTTAAATTTATCTTCATATTCTTTTTGCTCTTTTTCCATATCTTTTAAAAACATTTTCATATAGTTTATAAAAGAGCATATTCCACTTGCTAATCCCAAAAAAATACCAACTAAAACAACCCAATCGCCAAGATTAAATTTTGATTTAATCCATATTGCACCCCATATACATACAATTGCCGGCGCAATAACAGATATGCCTAATTGAGATATCATCGATACATATTTTAACGAATTAAATATTTTTTTATTTGCTTTCATTTTGCTCCACCAAACCATAAAAATGGCGCAACTCAAATTTCTTAAATTATAACATGACGTTTAATAAATTTCAACAACCTTTAAGCTGTATCCTATTGTTTTTTTGGTAAAAAATACTTTAACTGCTGATTTTACATAAAAATTAGTTATTTTTTTAACAATTTTTAGTTATAATTATATAGTTGACCTTATACAATTTTATTTATATAGCCTTATCATTGTATATTTAACTTTATCATCTTAGGTAAAAAAATAACAAAACAAAAATCTGCAATCTACTTTATAATTTTTAGATTACAGATTTTGTTATTTTATATTATTTTTTCAAATCTTTTAAAAGTTTTTCCATCTCTTGTTATCTCTTCGCAAAACATTGATAATGGTCTAACCCATATTCCCATTTCACCGTAAAGAGCTTTATATACAACCATATCTTCCAATGTTTCCGAATGTTTTGCAACATACAAAACCTCATATTCATTTCCTTTAAAGTGACGATATCTTCCTGTTTCTATCATTTTCTTTCCTTTAGCTTTCTTACATATTTTGCACTTTCTCCGCCTGCAACAGCCCCTTGATAAACAGCTTTTGCAACTTGATACATTCCTTTTGTATTATCACCGGCTGCATATAATCCCGGTATATTTGTTGCACAATGTTCATCGACGGCAATTGCATTTCCATCAACTGCAACACCAAGTTTTCTTGCAAAATCTGTTGCACCTGCAACTCCAACTGCCACAAATACTCCTGAAACATCTATTGTTTCACCGTCTTGAAAAACAACTTGACTTACAGTGTTGTCACCTTTAATTTCATCAATTCTGTTATTAATATATTCAACACCATCAATTTGTTTTTCAAAACTTTTTCCGTTTGAAAGCACATAAACTTTTTCTGCAAGATTTTTAAGATATGAAGCTTCTTCTGCCGCATATTCTCCTTCACCAAGAACTGCAACAACTTTTCCTCGATAAAAAAATCCGTCACATACTGCACAGTAACTTACCCCACGACCTTCAAAATCTTTTAATCCTTTTATTGCAGGAGTTTTTCTGCTTGTTCCTGTTGCAAGAATTACGCTTTTAGCAACAAAGCTATCTGATGACGTTTTAACATGGAAATTTGAGTCCCACTCGATACCTGTTACTTGAGCAAAAAGTGTATCAATATTAGACTGTTTAAGTTGAGATATTCCCATATTGAACAATTCTTCACCTGTTGTTCCTTTTTGAACTCCATAGTAATTATCAATTTTATCGCTTTTCATGAGAGCAGATATATCTTGACCTATCACCAAAGTATCTGCACCCGCACGATGAGTATAAAGTGCGCTGGAAACACCTGCTGGACCAAGACCTATTATAATTACATCATATATATTTTTCATCAAGATACCTCCTGTTGACTATACCTTACTTATTGTATTTAAAATTTACCATATTATTCTTAAAAATAAAAGTGACAAAATCACTTGGTAAAATAAAAAGGCAGTGACCAGCACTGCCTTTACATATTATTTAATTTTTGATACAGAGTAATATTTTACAGCAGAGTTATCTTCAACAACTTCAAATTTACTGCTTTCATCTTCAACTGTTTTGATGAATTCTTCACCTTTCATGTCTTTCAAAGACGCTGCTTTAAGCTGATTTAATTCTTCATCACTTGTGTAGTTTGGCACTCTTTTGTAAACAATTAATTCATTGCCAACTTCATCATAGGCAAACTGTCCGTTTTCCTGCAAAGCATAAACATTTGCAATAAATTCTTGTGAAAGTTCTTGTGATTGTTTTGGAACATAGAAATCTGTTGTATTTACAGTTGCGTCAGAAAAATCTTTATCTTCCATACCGGCAAGTTTATTTGCGTGTGACATGGTATCTATTCTTACAACTTCAAAATCTTCGCCATTGTTAAGTCTTATAATAGCTTCATCACAAAGGTTTGAAATTTTTATAAGTGTATCTTCTTCAACTAGCTTGCCATCTTTATCTAATTTTGAAACAGCAAAACCGTTTACTCTTGCAAAATTTTCACTGATATATTTATTATATTCATCATTTGAAGGTGCTTTTTCACCATTTTCACCATAAAGTGTAGCGAATATTTCGTTTGATTTTATATTATTAATGCTAAATTTTTTATATGTTTCAAGACCAATTCCGTTGTCGATATATTGTTCTCCAAGAATTGACCAATACATTTCAGCATTTTGGTTTGCATAGTCTGATGATTGCTGTGACAATGTAAGTCCCATTTCATCATATTTCTTCTCTGCCCATACATGCATTCTGAGATTTTTTATTGTTTGCTGATGAATCCATTCTTCAGCGCTCATTTCATCAATAGTTTCTTTAAGCAAATTTTTACCGTCTTCAACCTTTTGCTGAGCCGCTGTATAAGCTTGGAACTGAGCATAAAGATATTCCCCTGCTGTTATTGAAACGCCGTCAATTGTAACAACAGATTCGTAGTTTTTGCCACAGCCTGTAAACATTGCAACTGCAAGAACAGCTGTAAGAGCAAAAGCTGCTATTTTCTTTAACATTCTGGTTTTCCCCCTGAAATATAATTTTTCATATAGTTTTTTAATTATACTACCAAACTTTAATTAGTGCAAGTTTATATAGCAAAACATTGGTATAAAGCATACAATTTAATTGTGATGATTTATTGTATTATTTTCACATTGATGACTCTTTGAAAAGATTGAGCATATCTTTCATAACGTCAAGGCTGTTTTCATCAGCTTTTATTGTAACGCTTATATGTGGCTTATCGGTGCTGTTTACCAAAATCTTATGCTTTGTATTTTTGATTACATACCCCACATCTATTTGTGCAAAATCTTTTGAATAAAATATAAGGCTATCTTTTCTCTGTACCACCTCGTGTATACCAACACTTGATGCAAGAACACGCAAAAGAGAAATATCTATAAGTCCCATAACACTGTCCGGAACATCTCCATAGCGGTCAACAAGTTCATCAAGTAAGTCAGAAACATCATCTTCGCTTTCCAATGATGCAATTCTCTTATAACTTTCAATACGATTTTGTGTGTACGGAATATATTTTTCCGGTATAAATGCGTCCACTGTTATATCGATAAGACAATCGCTTTTTTCTGTTTTTATTTCTTCTCCTCTTTCCACAGCGATAGCTTGATTTAAAAGTTTTACATATAAATCATACCCTATACTTGCCATAAATCCACTTTGAGTTTTACCCAAAATACTGCCTGCACCACGAATTTGCAAATCTCTCATTGCAATTTTAAACCCTGAGCCAAAGTTTGTAAATTCTCTTATAGCATTAAGACGTTTTACTGCTATTTCATTTAAAACTTTGTTTCTTTGGAATGTAAAATATGCGTATGACTTTCTTGTAGAGCGTCCAACACGACCTCTTATCTGATAAAGTTGACTTAATCCCATTCTATCAGAGTCTTCTATAATCAAAGTATTACAGTTTGGAACATCTATCCCCGTTTCTATAATAGTTGTACACACTAAAATATCAATTTCACCATTTATAAGCTGTTGCCATACAGCAGATAAGCTTGCTTCGTCCATTTTTCCGTGAGCCACAGCAATTCTTGCATTTGGACAGTATCTCTGCACCCTTAATGCGCAATTATCAATAGTTTCAACTCTATTATGGAGATAGTAGCATTGTCCACCACGATTAAGTTCTCTATTAAGAGCAAAAGCAACCATTTTTTCATCAAATTCACTTACATAAGTTTCAATTGGGATACGGTCAAATGGTGGTTTTTCAATAGTAGACATATCTCTTATACCATTTAATGCCATACTGAGTGTTCTTGGTATAGGAGTTGCAGAAAGTGTTAAAACATCAACACCTTTAAAACCTTCAACAAGTTTTTCTTTATGAGCAACACCAAAGCGCTGTTCCTCATCTATAATAACAAGCCCTAAGTCTTTAAATTTAACTTTTTTCTGTATAAGTGCATGAGTGCCAACTACTATATCTGCTACACCGTTATTTATATCTTTTATTGTTTGTTCTCTTTGCTTTTGGCTTCTAAAACGGCTTAAAAGCTGTATATTAACCGGAAAACTTTCCATTCTTTGTACAAGTGTGTTGTAATGTTGCCACGCAAGCACTGTTGTTGGCACAAGAATTGCAACTTGTTTTGAGTTCATAACAGCTTTAAAAGCCGCACGCAAAGCAACTTCTGTTTTACCAACACCAACATCACCACAAACAAGTCTTTCCATTGGATATACACTTTCCATATCTTTTTTTATTTCAGATATAGCTCTTAGCTGGTCTTCAGTTTCATCATAAATAAATCTGCCTTCAAAGTCTTTTTGCCACTCATTATCTTCATCACAAGCAAATCCTTTTGCTTTTTCTCTTTCAGCATAAAGACGTATAAGCTCCGCTGCCATTTCCTGTGTTGCTTTTTTAGCTTTTGCTTTTGTTTTTTTCCAGCTTTCACCACCAAGTTTTGACAGTTTTACGTTCTCACCTTCTTGAGAATATGAGTATCTGCTTATCAAGTCAAGCTGTGTAACAGGTACAAAAAGGCTATCTTTTCCTTGAAAATTTATTTTAAGATAGTCTTTTGTAACCCCCTGCATACTTACATTATGAATACCATCATAAACACCGATGCCATAATTTTGGTGAACAACATAATCTCCCTTTGATATTTCATCAATAGAAGTGAGTGCATCTTTTGCTTTTTGCCTTTTATAATTATGTTTTGCAACATCAAGTTTTCTGCCTGTTATAAGACACAATTTGTGCATTGGCAGTTCAAAACCTTGTTGTGTATGGCCTGCTGCAACACCAATTGTCCCCTCTGTTAAAACTGCGTCCTTTTCCATATAAAAGCTGGAATAACCAAAGCCTTCAAGGTCTCTTGCCAAACTTTGTGCAGATTTTTTTGTCCCTGCAAGCACAACAATTTTATATCCTTGTTTTATAAGTTGTTCAACATCACTTGCAAGAACTTTATATTCACCAGCCCAACTTGGAAGATTGTGACAAGTTATATTAACAATATTTGAAAGACTTAAATCGCTTATACTTCTCACAAAATCTTCTGCAATAATTGTTGGTATAGTTTTTGTAAGATTTATTAAATAAGAATATGGTGCATAAAAATCCATCATTCCTTTTGCTAAAACACCATCAGCAAGTAAAGTTTCTATATCTTGTCCCAAATGCCATAAAGTTTGAGAATAATTTTCTTTTGTAGCACTAAAATCATCAATAAATATAATTGGATTGTCAAGGTAATCAAGCAATGTAGCTTTTTTCTCATAACAAATAGAAACATATTTATCCATTGTTTGAGGCATTATATCATTTTTTAAAGTATTTATATCTTTTTCTGTTGCAATATCAAATTGCTCAACATTTTTACCGTTGAGTTTTTTTCTATAATCATTTATTACTTGCAGTGCCTCTTGTGGAGATGTAAAAAGAATTTCTTTAACCGGAGAAATATGAACTTTTTTTATTTGTTGAGTACGTCTTTGAGTTTCTAGTTCAAAAGTATTTATACGGTCTATTTCATCTCCCCAAAACTCTATTCTGACTGGCAACTCCATATCAGGAGTATAAAGGTCAATTATATCGCCTCTTTGAGAAAATTGTCCAGGACCTTCAACCATTTCACGCCTGATATACCCTGCATTTATAAGATTTTTTACAAGTTCTTTTGGTTGAATAACTGTTGTTTCTTTTATTGTCAAAGTATTTTGCAAAAATTTTTCTTTTGGCATTGTATACATAAGTGCAGAATCCAAAGTAGCAACAACAATATTTTTTCTATCACTTACAAGATATCCAAGTGTTTGTATTCTTCTATACTCATATTCTCTTGAAAACCCTTCAAGTTGTCTTAAAGTTAAATCCCTTGACGGAAATACTTGAGATTTATCACAAAAAAAAGAAATATCATCATTTAATTTATTAGCGCTTTTCTCATCTTTTGTAATTACAAGCACAGTTCTTGCTGTAGTTTGTTGAATTGCAGAAATAAAAGCAGCTCTTGCAGTTTGTGAAAGTCCAAATAAAGCTATAGGAGAATTATATTCACAAATTTCATTATTTATTTTTGAAAATTCTTGAGTTTTTATTATTTCTTTTAAAAGCATATTATCTCCTTTTTTATTTTTCGACAATTATTGCAACATGCATAACAAGCAGTTGCCGTACAGGGTTTGTAACACCCCGTACGGCTTTTTGATTTTTTCTATTTATTATATAAATTCATAGCTTTTTGAAAATCTCCATCAGCCATAAGTTTTACAGCTTTATGCACATCTTCAAAACGTTCTGATAAAATCTTTTTATCAGTATCTGTGAATTTGCCAAGAACCCAATCTGCAAGGTCATAGTCCGGATGTGGTTTTTGTCCCACACCTATTTTTATTCTTGGAAAATCTTGTCCAATATGAGCAATTATACTTTTTATACCGTTATGACCACCGGCACTGCCTTTTTGTCTTATACGCATTTTTCCAACATCAAGAGAAATATCGTCAAAAATCACAATAATATTTTCTGTCGGAACTTTATAAAACTTTGCAGCTTGCACAACAGCTTCTCCGGAAAGATTCATAAAAGTTTGAGGTTTTAAAATCATTATCTTTTTTCCATCAGTTTCCAAAACACCATAAAGTGCAGAAAACTTTGATTTTGTTACAGAAACATTATTTTTTTCTGCAATATAATCAAGAGCTTCAAAGCCTATATTATGGCGTGTATTTTGATATTTGCTACCTGGATTTCCAAGACCTACAACAATATAATCTATACTTTGATTTGATTTAAAAAACATATCTTAGTTAAACAATGTAGAGATACTTTGGTCAGCGTAAATTCTTCTGATTGCATCTGCAAATACATTTGAAACTGTTGCTATTGAAATTTTGTCAATCTGTTTTTCTTCTGAAAGTTGAATTGTATCAAGAATAACAACTTCTTCCAAAGCACTGTCTTGAATTCTTTGAATTGCTGGGCCAGAAAGAACTGCGTGTGTAGCACAAGCTCTAACAGATTTTGCACCACGTTCTTTAAGTGCGTTTGCAGCATTGCAAAGTGTACCTGCTGTATCAATGATATCATCAATAATAACAACATTTTTATCTTTAATATCACCAATAATATTCATAACTTCACATACATTTGCTTTTGGACGGCGTTTGTCAATAATAGCAATTGGAGCGTCAAGATGAGCTGCAAATGTTCTTGCTCTTGTAACAGAACCAAGGTCTGGACTAACAACAACCAAGTCTTCAATATGTTTTTCTTCAAAAATTCTTGCAAGTATTGGCATACCGATAAGGTGGTCAAGAGGAATATCAAAGAAGCCTTGAATTTGTGCTGCGTGAAGGTCCATTGTAAGAACTCTGTCAGCACCTGCTGCTGTGATAAGGTCAGCAACTAATTTTGCTGTAATTGGGTCACGAGATTTGCTTTTTCTATCTTGTCTTGCATAGCCAAAGTATGGGATAACAGCTGTAATACGGCCAGCAGATGCTCTTTTAAGAGCGTCAATCATGATAAGCAATTCCATAAGATTATTATTTACAGGTGTGCTTGTGCTCTGAACAACGAAAACATCGCTACCACGAACTGTTTCATGAATAGAAACTGCAATTTCACCATCGCTGAAAGTACCAACTTCACATTTACCAAGTGGTAAACCAAGTTGGTCAGCTATTGCTTGTGCTAATTCTTTGCTTGCATTAGCTGCAAAAATCTTAATGTCTTTACCGTGAACGTTCATTTTTTACCTCTTCTTCTCTTTTGTTATTGAATTATATTAAAATTTTAATTAATTAAAATTAAATTACATAAATTATTTTGAATGTTTTTCTATATATTTGTTAAGTTTAATTTTTGCCCAACCAACTTTATTTTCTTGTCTTGCTCTTGCAATAGCTAAATCACAATCGCCAACATCTTTTGTAATAGTTGAACCTGCCGCTGTATATGCTCCGTTTCCGATTTTAACTGGAGCTATAAGGTTTGTATTGCAACCGATAAAAGCATAATCTCCAATATTTGTACGATTTTTGCTTTCACCATCGTAGTTTACAGTAACAACACCACATCCAAAGTTTACATGTTTTCCAACATCACTATCGCCTATATATGTAAGATGTGCAATTGAGGTGCCTTCACCGATAGTTGAATTTTTAACTTCTACAAAATCACCGATTTTTACATTTTTTTCAATATGAGTATCAGGACGAAGTTGTGTATATGGTCCAATTTTTGCACCATCTTCAACAGTAGATTGTGTGGCTTGTGACGCGTTCAACACAACGCTGTCACCAACAGTACAATCAGTTATCATACTGTTTGGCCCAATAACACAATTTTCACCAATTTTTGTGTTACCTTTTAAAATAGTACCTGGAAGAATCTGTGTTCCTTTTCCGATTTCAACCTGTGGTTCAATTACAATACCATGGCTTGTAAAGAAAATTACACCATTTTGAATATGTTTATCTATAATATCCAAATAAAATTTTTCCTGTTCTAATATAGACATTACTATCACTCCTTTTGTGCTGGTTGTCTACATACCTATATATTATATCATACATTATTGTTTGTTTTTTTCAAGTATTTATTTGGTATTTTACAAAAGCTTGTGTAAATTATATAACTTAGTTTTAAAAACTTGAAATTTTTTGAAACTTTTGTTTATAAAATTGATTTTTATTTGTTGTTAGTATATCATATATTGTAACATAAATTTTTCAGGAGGACATTTAATGAGTACATTTTTTTACAATATTAGAAAAAAATTTACAAAAACTTTTTGTTTGTCCATTTTTATGATTGTATATTTTACAATTTTTTGGTTTATGTTTTTTACAAAAGGTATTTTTATAAATGAACATTTTTACAAAAAAAGCGCAAACTTAAACACTATAACATACTCAGCTTTTGATGTTGGATGTGAATTTGATAAAATCGTTTTGCAAAAGAAAATTGACAAAACAATTATAACTGTTGATGATAAATATATAGTCACAGTATTTAACAATAATGACATTGTATATTCTTCAGATGAAAAAATTGATATAGATTGGAAAAAAATTGCAACCCAAAAAGGAGAAACAATCAGAAAACTTGGTAAAAGGCCATGGCCTTTGGCTATCATATTTGCAGTGTTATTTTTTGTTGTAAGAAAGTATAATTCTCAAATTTATTCATTTGTGTATAAAAATAAAGTTGCCGGTGAAAAATATTATAAATATTTTGATATTATTTTTTCTATATTCTGTATTTTTACGCTTATATATTTAATTCTTCCAATATAAAAAGAGGACTTTTGGTCCTCTTTTTTTGTATTATTGTGCGTATATTTTAATGATGTTTTTTACCACTTCAACACACACTTCCATATTTTCTTTTGTTGTACATTCATATTTACCGTGAAAATTCATACCACCTGTTGCAAGGTTTGGACAAGGAAGCCCCATAAATGATAATCTTGCACCATCTGTACCACCACGGATAGCAACACTTTTTGGTGTAACACCTGCTTGTTCTGTTGCTTTTATTGCATTTTCTATAAGGTGGAAATGTGGTAAAATCTGTTCTTTCATATTGCGATAACTTAGTTTTGTTTCAACTTTTACCAATTCTCTGCCATACTTTTTGTTTAGATATTCTGCAACATCATAGAGAAGTTTTTCTTTCTGTTTTATCTTTTCTCCGTCATGGTCACGAAGAATATATTCAAGCACTGTTTTTTCTGTGCTACCTTGAGTTTCTATAAGGTGGAAAAATCCTTCAAAGTTTTCAGTATATTCTGGTCTTTCAAACTCTGGAAGCATACTGTCAAATTCAATACCAATTCTTTGGCTGTTTATCATCTGTCCTTTTGCACTTCCAGGATGAATTGAACGTCCTGAAATTGTGATTTTTGCAGAAACTGCATTAAAGTTTTCGTATTCTATTTCTCCAGGTAATCCACCGTCAACTGTGTATGCAAATTCAGCTCCAAATCCTTCTACATCAAATAAGTCTGCACCTCTGCCGATTTCTTCATCCGGAGTAAATCCAACTACGATTTTTCCGTGAGGAATATTATTTTTTATAATATCCTCCACTGCCTGCATAATAACAGCAATACCTGATTTATCGTCAGCACCAAGCAAGCTTGTACCGTCTGTTGTTATAAGAGTATGTCCCTTAAAGTCTTTAAGTTGTGGAAATTCGCTTACACTGAGAACATCACCACTGCCTTTAAGTAAAACATCTTCTCCGTTATAATTTTCTATAATTTGTGGTTTTATGTCATAACCATTAAAATCTGTTGCTGTGTCCATATGTGCAATAAGACCAAGACAGGTTTTATCTTCATATCCCTTTGTTGCCAAAAGCTCTGCATAAACATAGCCTTCTTTAATACGGATATTTTCAAGCCCAATATTTTTCATTTCATTTGCTAAAAAATTAGCAACATCAAGCTGACAAGCTGTTGATGGGCAAGTTTGGCTGTTTTCATCAGAAGGTGAAGAAATTTTTATATAACTTAAAAATTTTTCTGTAACACTCATCTTTAAATCTCCTTTTTGATATTTTGATTTAATTTGTTGAATATTTTATCATAAATTTATAAATAAATCACTAAATTTTTTATTATAATTATATTATATACTTTAAATATTTAAAATAATGTGTTAAAATTAATTATACATGTCTGTAAAATTAAAAATAACAAAAAATATAAATACATTTTGGAGGATTTTTATGTCAAATTCAGTTTTTGCTGGTAAAACACTGTTGATTACAGGAGGTACGGGCAGTTTTGGTCATACAGTACTTAAACATTTCTTAACAACAGATATCGGTGAAATACGTATATTCTCCCGTGATGAAAAAAAACAGGATGATATGCGACACGAACTTCAGGTTGCTTATCCTGTTGAAAGTCAAAAGGTTAAATTCTATATTGGTGATGTAAGAGATATTAACAGTGTTAATAATGCTATGAATGGCGTTGACTTTATATTCCATGCAGCAGCACTTAAACAAGTTCCTTCTTGCGAGTTTTTCCCAATTGAAGCTGTTAAAACAAATGTAATTGGTACAGAAAATGTTCTCACAAGTGCAATCGCTCACGGAGTTAAAAAAGTTGTTTGCCTTTCAACAGATAAAGCTGCATATCCAATCAATGCTATGGGTATATCAAAAGCTTTAATGGAAAAAGTTATTGTAGCAAAATCCAGAACAGTTGACGGTGATAAAACAACAATCTGCTGTACACGTTATGGCAATGTTATGTGTAGCCGTGGCAGTGTTATTCCTCTTTTCCGTGACCAGATAAGTCAAGGAAAACCTCTCACTATCACAAACCCTGACATGACAAGATTCCTTATGAATCTTGATGAAGCTGTTGACCTTGTTGTATTTGCCTTTACTCATGGACAAACTGGTGACCTTTTTGTTCAAAAATCCCCTGCCTGCACAATTGGTGACCTTGCAAAAGCAACCCAATCTCTTTTTGGTGACACAGGTATAAAAATCATCGGTGAAAGACACGGTGAAAAATTGTATGAAACACTTCTCACTGAAGAAGAAGCTGCAAAAGCAATTGACATGGGTGGATATTACAGAGTGCCAGCTGATAATCGTGACCTTAACTATGATAAATACTTTGTTGAAGGCAATACTGAAGAAAAACTTATTCATCAGTATACAAGCCATAATACACAACGCCTCACTGTTGAAGGCACAATTGAAAAAATGAAAACAACAGAATATATTCAAGAGGAGCTTAAAAACCTTGAAAAATAAGAAGATTTTAATTACAGGTGCAGGTGGATTTGTTGGAAAAAACCTTACAGCTACACTGTTGCAAAAAGGTTATACAAACCTATATCTTTATGATAGAGTAAGCACACAAGAAGATTTGGAAAGATATTGTACAGATTGTGATTTTGTTTTTCACCTTGCCGGTGTTAATCGTCCAACTGACAATAAAGAGTTTTATATAGGTAATACAGATTTTTCAAAAACATTGCTTGATACATTAAAAGCAAAAAATAATAACTGTGGCATTATCGTTTCCTCCTCTGTTCAAGCAGTTCTTGATAACGATTACGGCAAAAGCAAAAAGCTTGGTGAAGACCTTTTTATTGAAAACGGTTTCAACCCTGCATATATAGTTCGACTTTATGGTGTTTTTGGCAAATGGAGCAAACCAAACTACAACACTGTTGTGGCAACTTTCTGCTATAACGTTGCACATGGTCTTCCTTTACAAGTAAACGACCCTAATCATGAGCTTACTTTGTGTTACATTGATGATGTTGTGTCAAAATTTATAGATGTTTTTGAAAATGAAACAGCATATAAACAAGGATTTTTTGAAATAGACACTCTTCACAAAATCACTTTAGGACGTCTTGCAAAAACAATTGAAAGCTTTGGAGAAAATCGTGATACTTTGATTATGCCAAATCTTTCAAGTCTTTTGGAACAGCGTCTTTACGGCACATACCTTTCTTATCTTGACACTGATAAATTCTCGTATCATCTTAAAAAGAATGAGGACAACCGTGGTTGGCTTGCAGAATTTATTAAAAATGAGAGTTTTGGACAAATTTTTATTTCCACAACAAAACCTGGTATTACTCGTGGTGACCATTGGCATCACACAAAAGTTGAAAAATTCCTTGTTATCAGTGGAAAAGCTGAAATTTCTTTCCGTCATATGATAACAGATGATATTATTAGATATGATGTTGACGGAAATAATCCAACTGTTGTAGATATTCCTGTTGGATATACTCATAATATCAAAAATATTGGCAATACAGAAATGATATGTCTTTTCTGGTCCAGCCAGATTTTTGACCCAAACAACCCTGACACATATTATGTAAAGGTGGATATATGAGCAAATTAGTTATTCTTGGATTTGGTGGATTTGGTAAAACAATTGAAGATGTTGTTTTAAGTGGAAAGTTATATGATGAAATATTATTTTTAGATGATAACGCAAAAGACAATAAAGTTGTCGGCTCTTGCTCTGATTTTAAAAATTTTATAAATACAGACACTTTCTTCTATCCTGCCTTTGGCAACAATAATCTTAGAATAGAATGGCTAAATATGCTTATTTGTGCAGGTGCACAGGTGGCAACAATAGTACACCCTCAAAGTTATGTAAGCGCAAATGCTATTATAGAAACTGGATGTGCTATTTTACCAAATTCAACAGTTAACACTTCTTCAATTATAAAAAAAGGTTGCATTGTAAACTTTGGTGCAGTTGTTGACCATGACTGTGTTATTGAAAAAGGTGTTCACTTATGCCCAAACTGCGTTATAAAAGCATACAACAAAATATCCCCTATGTGCAAAGTTGAGGCTGGTAAAGTTATCCTCAACAATACTTTCAAACTGGAGAAAAAAGTATAATGGCTAAACTTAAACTTATGACTATAATAGGCACAAGACCAGAAATTATCCGTCTTGCTGCTGTTATAAAAAAATGTGATAAATATTTTGACCAAATTCTTGTACACACAGGTCAAAACTATGACTATGAATTAAATCAAGTTTTCTTTGACGATTTAGGGCTTAGAGCTCCTGATTTTTATCTTAATACTGTTGGCAATGACCTTGGAGAAACAATAGGCAATATTATTGCAAAATCCTATTCTCTTATGGTAAACGAAAAACCTGACGCACTGCTTATTCTTGGAGATACAAACAGTTGTCTTTGTGCAATAAGTGCAAAAAGACTTCATATTCCTATTTTCCACATGGAAGCAGGTAACCGCTGTTTTGATGAATGTTTGCCAGAAGAAACAAACAGAAGAATTGTTGACCATATTGCTGATGTTAATCTTTGTTATTCTGAACACGCAAGAAGATATCTTAACAGCGAAGGTACAGCAAAAGAAAGAACTTATGTTACAGGCAGTCCTATGGCAGAAGTTTTGCATGAAAATCTTGAACAGATAAAATCTTCTGATATTCTCTCTCGTCTTGGTCTTGAAAAAGGAAAATATATTCTTTTATCAGCTCACAGAGAAGAAAATATTGATACAGAACAAAACTTTTTTAATCTTATGAATGCTGTTAATGCACTGGCTGAAAAATATGATATGCCTATTTTGTATTCATGCCATCCAAGAAGTGCAAAATTTATAAAAGAAAGAAATTTTGTTTTTGATAAACGAGTTATTCAAAATAAACCTCTTGGTTTCCATGATTATAATAACTTGCAAATGAATGCTTTTGCAGTTGTTTCTGACAGTGGCACATTGCCAGAAGAAAGCAGTTTCTTCCTTTCTGTTAACAATCCTTTCCCTGCAATTTGTATAAGAACATCAACAGAAAGACCTGAGGCGTTGGATAAAGGTAACTTTATTCTTGCAGGCATTACAACAGAACAGGTTTTACAAGCTGTTGAAACAGCCGTTGAGATGAATAAAAATCTTGACTTTGGTATTCCTGTTCCAAATTACACAGACGAAAATGTTTCAACAAAAGTTGTAAAACTTATACAAAGTTATACTGGTGTTGTAAACAAAATGGTTTGGAGAAAATATTAGTTTATAAAATAAAGCTGTGGTTTTTACAGCCACAGCTTTAAATCTGTTTTATTTTTATTTTAGGGTATAGATTTTGAAAAAGAAAATTTTGATTATAAGCCAACATTTTTGGCCGGAAAATTTCAGAATAAGTGATATTGCAACGGGGTTTGCAGAAAATAATATAGAAGTTGATGTTATTTGTGGTATACCAAATTATCCAAACGGTATTATACCAGATGGATATGGTTTTTTTAAAAACAAAAAACAGATATATAATAATGTAAATATACATCGTTGCCTTGAAATAACCAGAAAAGGTAATACATCATTAAGAATTTTTCTTAACTATGTTTCTTTCCCATTTTTTGCAACATTTAAAACCTTATCATTTATGTTCAAAAAATATGATGCTGTTTTCTGTTATGAAACAAGCCCTGTATATATGATTTTTCCTGCAATATTTTATTCAAAAATCAAAAAAATACCTTTAACTACTTATGTTTTGGATTTATGGCCAGAAAATTTTTATTCTGTTGTAAATATCCAAAATCCAATTTTAAGAAAAATATGCCAATCTACAAGTCATTGGCATTACAAAAAAAGTGATAAACTTATTGCAATGAGTCCATCGCTTAAAGAAAAATTACATGATATTACCCATAAAAGTGATGAAGAAATTGCAGTTATACCACAATATTGTGAAAGCTTTTATGAACAAGAAATTGTTGACAAAAATCTAACTGAAAAATATAAAAACTATTTTAAAATAGTTTATGCCGGAAATATAAGTCCGGCACAAAATCTTGAAGTTGCTGTTGATAGCGCTGTATTATTAAAAAAAGACGGAATAACAGATATAAAATTTATTATTGTTGGCGATGGTATGTCTAAAAAAGACATAGAAGAATATGTAAAAGATAAAAATGTAACTGAGTATTTTGACTTTTTAGGTTCAAAGCCTGTTACAGATATGCCAATATACCACACCCTTGCAGATTGTTTATTAGCTCCTCTTGCTAAAAGTGACCTTATAGGTCTTACTATTCCTGCAAAAGTAACAAGCTATATGGCTGGCAAAAAGCCAGTTATCACTTGTATTGATGGAGAAGGAAGTCTTGTTATAAATAAAGCTAACTGTGGACTTACCGGTTCTAGTGGTGACAGCGTACAACTTTATGAAAATATTAAAACATTGTATAATATGCCTGTTTCTCAAAGAAATATTCTTGGAGAAAACGGCTTTAAATATCATCTTGAGCATCATGAACGCAATAAGGTTTTAAAACAGCTTATTGGTTTTATTCTTAGTTAACGGAGGATGTATGTTTGAAAACTTTAGTTATTATCCCTTGCTATAATGAAGAATCCAGTATAGTAAATGTTATTAACAATTTAAAGGAAAATGCACCTGATGTGGATTATATTATTGTTAATGACTGTTCAACTGACTGTACTGAAAAAATACTTAAAGAAAATAATTTTAATTATATAAATAATCCTATAAATCTTGGTATTGGTGGTGGTGTTCAAGCCGGATATCTTTATGCTAAAGAGTTTGGCTACGACATTGCCATACAAATGGACGGTGACGGACAGCACGACCCAAAATATTTAACAAAAATAATTCAACCTGTTGAAAGTAATGAAGCTGATATGGTTATTGGTTCTCGTTTTGTTGAAAAAGAAGGTTTTCAAAGTTCTTTTATGAGAAGACTTGGTATAAATATTATTTCTTTTTTAATTTATTTGTTAACAGGTAAAAAAATAAAAGACACAACAAGTGGGTTTCGTGCGTGTAACAGAGCGCTCATTGAGTTTTTTTCCAAAAATTATGCAGATGATTACCCAGAACCAGAAGCTATCGTTTCATGTCTTGTAAATGGTTATTCTGTAAAAGAAGTTGCCGTAATTATGGAAGAAAGACAAGGCGGTGTTTCTTCTATAAGAAGTTTAAAAAGCGCATACTATATGATAAAAGTGTGTATTTCTCTTGTTATTACAAGAATTTCTGAAACAAAAAAGAAAGGTGGTAAATAAGTATGAAACCTATGGAATTAGTTTTAAGATGTGGTCTTATTTTTGGCTCAATAGGTCTTTTATTATTCATCATCTATCTTATGAAAAAAGGTAAACTTGAAGTTAAATATTCTATAATCTGGCTTACATTTAGTATTGTGATGATTATATTCTCATGTTTTCCTTATTTAGTTTTAATTTTAAGTGATATTTCTAGAGTTATAAATCCAGTAAACTTTATTTTTCTTACACAAATAATTTTTATACTGCTTATTTTATTATCCGTTTCTGCTGTTATTTCCGGATTTAGTAAAAAAATAAAGCAACTTGCACAAGCAAATGCTATTCTTGAAAAAAGAGTTCGAGAACTTGAACAATCTATAAATAATAAATAATATAATATGTATATGAGGTATAAATGCTATTTAATTCTTTACATTTTTTAATATTCTTTCCTGTTGTTACTTTAGTATATTTTATAATACCTGAAAAAGTAAAAAAT
>JAHHUD010000070.1 GCA_020024185.1 Oscillospiraceae bacterium
TCATAATAATAGTATTTTATTATTATCTATATATAACTATAAATAATAACTTAATTTAATATAGTAATTTAATTATTATATTTATTATGTTTTTTGTTAATTTTTTGTTAATACTTTTATTATTGTTAATTTTTATACAACTTGTATATGCTTATATTATCATCAAACACAATTATACGTCAATAGATATTCTATTAAATTAAAATTATTACACCAATAAAAAATGAGAACCACAAAGGTTCTCATTTTTTACTTGGAGAGTTATATAATTATTATTCAGCCAGCTTTGCACCTAATTCTTTGCATTGATTTTCTGCATCAGAATCCGGTGTTTCCTGACAGATTACATAATTTGAAACAAGTGCAGCACCTGCAGAAATGCAGTCTGCCTCCCAGTTGCGCATCCATTCGCCATCGCCCCAACCATAAGAGCCAAATAAACCAATTTTTTTGCCGTTTAATTTTGAAATACAGGCTGAAAACATTGGTTCAAATTCGCTTTCTTCCAAAACTTCACTTCCCATAGCAGAACAACCAAATCCAATTGCATCATAGTTATCCATCATATCTGCTGAAAAATCACTGCAATTCAGCAAAGATACTTCAGCTCCTGCGCCTTTTGCACCTTCTGCAACAGCAGATGCCATAGTTTCTGTATTGCCTGTACCACTCCAAAAAACAACTGCTACTTTACTCATATTTTCTTTACCTTTCTTATTTAATGTTTGTCAGCCTGCCACTGTAAGTTGTGCAATACTGCAACCTTTTTTCAAACGTTTGCAATAACTGGCTGTACATTTTTTATACGTATTAAAAGTTTTTTCTGCAGCATCTTTATCCCCATAAACTTTCCAATTTCCAACTGTTTTATACCCACCGGCTTTGTTTTCAATAAATCCGTACACATCTTCTGGTGGGTATCCTAAAAACAGTCCAACTTCATGTGGAAAATCTTCATAAGAATAAAATCGTGAGAGCAATTTATTTATACAGGATTTTACACAAAAATCAGTGTACCCGTATCTTGTCAAAATTGCTCTTGCTGTTTTATCATTTAAAACTTGTTCAAGAGCTTTTAACCTGAACACATAAATCAAAGCACGTCCTTTTCCATATTTAAGAGGTATTACTCTGAGGCCTTTTGGCACCAATACATTATTCAATTTGCGAATATAATTCATCAATTCACTTGAACAATCGTATGAGCAGGAAAACATATTTCCAACTTTTATTCCAGCCATTGTGGGTGAGCAATGACAAACAAAAATCTCATCAGACATCAGTCAAACCTCCTCTCAAACATGTTGATTTAGTATATTACGCAATGCCGCAATTGAGCTTGTGTGGCTTCTTGCAACGCTTACGTTTTGTCCCTTTACTCCGTTAAGTGCACAGTTTATCATTTTATGAGACATTGTGTTTGTAAATAAAACCAGCAAATCTGGATTTCCTATATTTTTTAATGAGCTGTTCATCTCAATAAAAACTTTGGCGGTACAGTTATATTCTTCGCACAAATCTTTATATCTGCGTATCATTCTCTCATTGCCACCAACTATAACAACACTCATAAAGTTTACACTCCCTTTCTAGTTAGCAATTGCTAACTTCAAGTCTTAAAAAATATCCCATTTCATTGGGTATGTTTATATGATACACATAAATTATACTTTGTTCTACTCTAAACAGACACTTTTATGCTCCAATCAGACAATTATGTAAGAATATTTTCGATTTTTATAGGTTTATTTCTATATTCTTTTGGTGTAACACCTATAATACTTTTAAATGCAGCTGAAAATTTGCTTGCATTATCATAACCATGTTTACCTGCAATTTCAACAATAGTTAAATCTGTATTTTCCAATAGTTTTGCAGCAGACTGCATCTTCTGTATTTTAATCATATTTTGCAGAGAAATTCCATAAACAGCCTTTATACTGGATTTTATTTGTGTTGCAGAAACAAGGAATATCTCTGATAATTGCTCTAGCCTAACTTTTGTATCCATATTTTCCAAAAGGTATTGTGCTATGTTATTTGCAAGAATTTTTTGATTGTGAGTAAATTTTCTTTTTATTACTTCATCAGTTTTTACATCAATATTTGTTAAAAACAGCATTAGCCCTAAAACTTTAACCTTAATATATCCTTTCAAGATATTTTCCGGCACACAATAAAGTTCATCAAAAACATGTGATATTGATGACATAGACCTTGCCACAAAAGTATCTGATATATTGCAAAACTTATCCATCAAATATTTTGGTTCAACATTTACATCTTCAAGAAAGCAAGAAAGACATTTTGGTGTTTTTTCAACATCAATTATTATTGTGATACCATGATAATGATGCAATGGATAATAAGATTTATTAAGCATTTTTTGTGGTTTGCAGACAGATAAATCTCCTTGTTCCATGTAAAAAAACTCATTTTGTGTTTTTCCTTCAAATCGACCTTCTCTGCAATGACGAATTTCAAAAATACTATCACTGATTTTTCTATGATATATGCAGTTTTGCGCATGAATATCTTCGTAAACCAAAGATATTCCCGGAAAAACTTGATAATATCTCAGTATAACATCACCATCGGACTGGACAACATAATAATCACATTGTTTTTCTTGTTTATCTATAACATTATATTCAAATACATTATTTTGCTTTAATTTATCCATATACTCTCCTATATTCATAAGTGATATATAGTTAAGTTAGCGTTTGCTAACTTATTATTTATTGTATTTCAATACTATTTATTTGTCAAGCTGTTAAAATATATTTGAAAATAAAAAAGACCTAAGAATAAAATTCACTCAGGTCTTAAATATCATTTTATTATGTACATTTGTTAAAAATTTTCAACAAGATTATGTAGTTTAATATTTATATGATAACAGTATTTTATTAATCCTCAAGGGCTTTATTAAAAGCATCAATAAGCTTATCTCTATCAAGTGGTTTATATAAAAATTCTTTTGCACCAATTTTATCAGATTCATTTATTGTATCATCATAAGCTAATGATGAAATCATAATAACACGTGCATTTGGATTTTCGTCCAGAAGATGTTTTGTAGTTTCCAAGCCGTCCATACCAGGCATAAGTATATCCATTGTAACCAAGTCTGGATTTACTTGCGGATACATTTTTAAAGCCTCCTCACCACTTTTACAGCATACAACAACTGAGTATTCAGTATCTGCTAAAAGATTTTTCAACTGAATATGCATAATCCTAGAATCATCTACAACCATAACACTTTTTGACATAAAAATACTCCTTTTATAATTTGCTAACCATATTTAATCTATTTATTATCATCTACTGGTTTACGTTATACACATAAATTGTGCGCACTCATTTTGGTCGCTGATATAACTTAAAATTCGCCAGTTTTTTTCACAATCGTTTGCAAAATACTTTCCTATATAAAAACTTGGAATTTGAAAATTTAAAACTTTTTTAGTAATTTGAAAAAATCCCGCAACAAGCCTTCCACAAATAATATTAAAATATTCTTTGGCAAATTCTTCAACATCTTCCTCACTCACCATATCTTGTTGCATAACTCTCTGCGTTAATCGTGTCATCAATGCCAAGTCTACACAAAGTGCAACTGTCGCAGAATACTCTCCCTCAAATTTTGTGTACACAGTACATACATCGCCAGTCATCAGAGTGTCTCTTCTGCATAACACTATGCCAGTATATTGTTTTGTAATATCTAACATTACCATATCAAACATTGTTTGAATTTGTTTTTCTTTTATATTATTCAAAAGTGACAACTCCTTTCATATAGTATACTACACGCATACAACCTTACCCTCTGCAAATTTCACAGTGCAGTTATTCTGTATATTTTCTAAACGAAGTGTGTAGTTATTAATCGTTACCGATGTACCAGGATATGCTGTATTGCATGTCAGTCTGCATTTTTTCAAATCTTCAGCTTCATTACGCTGTTCTTGATTAATTTTTTCAAATTCTTTTTCTATTTTATCAAGCTTTATTTTATTACTACACAATTCAATACGAAGTTTAGAAAGCTGTCCATCTTTATTTTGACTTTTTGGCTGTTTTTCAAGTATAGAAATTTTTTCTTCTATTTGTTTAAGCTGACTTTTAAGTTGACTATACTCAAGGTCATCAAACGGATGGCCACCAAGTGTGATATTTGTTGCAAGCTCTGCCTTTGAGCCAATTATTTTTGCCGAAACTTCCTTTCCTGCAAAAATATTTCCTCCAATAATCACACCTCTTCCATTACATACCACTATCACATCATCACTATATACTTCACAGTCAATAAGAGAACCTGCATTAATTTCCTCTCTTGCATAGATATTAGAATGTTCCATATACTTTGCATATATGGACTTATGAGAACGTATTACAGCATCATATTGTCCAAGAACACCACCTACAATAACAACTGTTCCCCCAGCTTCAATAGTTGCAGACTCCACAGCACCGCCTATATAAATATCTCCCGTAGCACGTACAGTAAATCCGCTTTTCACATCACCGCTGATTCTTACATCACCAAGATATTTTATATTACCGGTAGAATAATCCACATCTCCTCTAACTTCATAAACTGATTTAACATTAAATGTACGTCCGGAAAATTCAATATGTCCGGCACAAGTAGCAATAAGTGATTTTTTATCAGCAGACACAGCAGTATTTCTTCCCTGTGGAATATTTGGGTCAACACCATCTTTAGCGGGTACCTCTCTTCCACTAATATTCATACCAGAAACACCTTTTGTTGCCAAAATAATATCACATATAATCTCATCTTTTTCTATTTTACGAATTGTATCTACACTTGTATAATCCACATTATTAAACTCATCAACTTCGATACAACGTTTATGTTCACGAGAGAAATGGTCTATAATTTCACCATCTTTTCCATCAATAGGCTGTATACCACGTGCAATTGGAAATATATGAAAATATTGGTCTTCTCTCTCAGAAATCTGGCTTAATAAGCTATCATCTAACCCATAGGTTATCCCACGTTTTGCAAGACGTGTGATAATTTCTTCTTTTGTCATTTCTGCTCCTTGATTTACCGGAGGAAACAACATTATCCATGCAGCCATTCTGTCAAGAGATGGATGTATAAGCATTTCTGCATCATAGTTTGTATCTTTTTCAGATTCTAGGGCAGAAGATATTTTCTCCAAACGTTTTTTTGTAAAACCATCTAATTTCTGTAAAAAAACAGATTCTTCTGATTTAAGTGTATTTTCTTTAATTGGAAGTGGTTCAAATTCCGGGCTGCAAAATTCAAGAACCGGCATCTGAACATCTTTATATGTATCTTTACTTATTTTCCAAAGTTTATAAAATGCACTGCTTGTTTCCAGCATTACATCAAATATATTAACTTTGCCTTGAGGTTCATCTAAAAGTGCCTTTTCCTGTTCTTCAACAATATCTTCTGATTTTTTTAATGTTATTTCTTCAATAGCGTTATCTTCATCAGATTGTTTCACAAAACGTGAAAAGAAGTTTTTTGAAAAAAGCATATTATCACTCCCAACCATAAAATAGTTTATAAATACCTCAAAATATATTCTATAACATTTAATTAATTTTATATTTATATAAAAATCATACTTTATTTAAAGTATAACAACCGGTTAACGTTTAGTCAATACTAACAAATATATGATTTTATTTTAATTAAAATTATGTATAATTACTTTTATTGTATTGATATATTAACGTTTATAAACTTCTATAATATTAAATTAAGTTAAAAATCTATAAAAATTATATTTAAAACATCGGATATTCAATTAAATCGCTTAATTAATTATATATTTCTATTAATTTAAAATTTAAATCAAATAAAAATGGGGCTTATCTTCATAAGCTCCATTTATTATTTTATGATACTAATTTATTTATAAATTTTTATTATCCATTAGGGAGTATTAATTTTTTATTAAAACGTTTACTGTGTACCCAAATATGACTTTGTGTATCAGCATTTTATTTGTCATAGCTAAACTTGAAACTTATGAATTTTCATTTTTTAATCTTTTATTTGATATGTTAATCATATTATTAGATTTAAAATGATTTTCAATCACCATATCTTGCGATAGTGCTTCCTGTTTATCTGCAATTTTCAAGAATACATAACCCAAACCAAAGAATACTGCAAGACATGCAACTGCTGTATTGATTGTTCCGTTATTTAATTTAACAACTGCAATTACTGCAGAACCGAGGAAAGATGCACCTTTTGAAAAAACATCATATATTCCAAAATACTCTCCTGAATTCTCTGAAGGAATAATTTTAGAGTAATAAGAACGTGACAATGACTGTATAGAACCTTGAAAACAGCCAACTCCAAATGCCAATATTGCAAACTCTAACAATGAGTTAAGCACTAATGCATATAAACAAAGGAAAAAATAACCAATAATACATACACCAATTAAGGAAGTTGTTTTATACTTATCGGACAATTTTGCAAATACAAGTGAACCACCAAATGCCACAACCTGTGTAAGCAATAAGAAAATTACCTGTCCTACTGTATCCAAATTTAAATCTGTACCAATATTAACGCAGTTATCAATAATGGTTCCTACCCCATCAATATATAAAAAATAACTAATCAAGAAAAATAGAACTTTTTTATCTTTTAAGGCTATTGTTTTCAGTGTTTTAAAGATTTTTGAAAATATATTGTTAACTGTATGAGATGTACTTTCTGTCCAGTTGTTCTGCTTATAGTTTTTAAGTAACGGTACTGTTACCATAAACCACCATATCGCTGTTATACCAAAACCTAATATTCTGCTTAGACTATGTGATATAATGCCTAACATGTCAGGCCCCATAATATATGCCAATAAGGCAAATAGAAATGGCACACAAGAACCTAAATATCCAAACGCATAACCATAAGATGACACTTTATCCATTCTGTCTTCTGTGGTAACATCATTTAACATAGAGTCGTATATTGTTATTGATACGCTATAACATATACGAGTTACAACTGTGAATACTAAAAATAATACCCAGCTAATAATAAATCCGTTGATAAAGCAGACAATAACGCCCATAGCTGTTGCTGTGGTAAATATGATTTTTTTTGTATTTTTGCGGTCTGCCAATGACCCAAAAATAGGGCCGATTAATGCAATAATCAATGTAACAATTGAAATAGATGCAGAATAAAAAGCAGTTGCTTGATTTCCTGATATCTGTCCCGGTGCATTACCTACAGCTAATTCTTTAAACCAAATAGGAAGAAG
>JAHHUD010000071.1 GCA_020024185.1 Oscillospiraceae bacterium
CTTCAACAAGAACTACATCAAATTCTGTTTTTTCTTCTGCTGCTGGAGCTGCTGCGCCACCTGCCATAACAACTGGAGCTGCTGCTGTAACACCAAATTCTTCTTCGATAGCTTTTACGAGTTCTGCCAATTCAAGAACTGTAAGAGTTTTGATTTCTTCAACAAATTTTACGATTTTTTCGCTTGCCATATTAAATGTCCTCCGAATTTCTTATTTTTTAAATATTAGGAAATGCTTAATAATAAATTAAGCTGCTGGCTCTTCTTCTTTCTGAGCTCTAACTGCATCGATAGTACGTGCCAAACCACTGAGGTTGCCTGTAAGTGCAGAAAGGAGCATAGAGAGTAAGCCTTCTCTGTTTGGTAATGTAGCCAAAGTCTGTACGCCTGCAACGTCGAGAACTTCGCCGTCCATGTAACCGCCTTTGATTTCGTATTTACCTTTTGAAGCTTCACAGAATTTGTGAAGAACTCTTGCTGCTGCAAGTGGGTCTTCGTTATCTGAGATAGCTACAGCTGTTGAACCGCTGAGAACTTCGCCAAGACCTTCAATGCTTGTGCCTTTGATAGCGATTTTGAGCATTGTGTTTTTGATTACTTCATAGTGAACGCCAACTTCTCTGAGTTCTTTACGCAATTTTGTGTCTTCTTCTACAGAGATACCTTTGTAGTTGAAAACAACACCGCCCTGTGAAGCATCGATAAGTTCTTTAATGCCTTCAACATAGCTTTTTTTACCAGCTAAGATTTTTTCGCTTGCCAATGTTGTCACCTCTCTTATTATTTTTAAAACAAATAACCTTTTTCTTAATGAAAAGAGGCTGTATAGTTTTCTTTTGCAAAACACAAAAGGCTTGCTTCCTTTGCAGAAAACAAGCCTAATAAACCTATAATAAGTTATTTATGCTTTGTTCTCGGCAGGCAAGGAGTATAACCTTTTATGCATATTTGCACCTGCTGTCTTAAAACAGCTTTATTATTATACAATAAAATTATTGTATTTGTCAATAGCTAATTTATATTAGCCACCAAATTTTGCGTTGTTAAGTTTAACGCCAGGGCCCATTGTTGTAGCGATTGCTGCAGAACGGATGTACTGACCTTTTGCTGCTGCTGGTTTTGCTTTAACAATAGCGTCCATAACTGTTGAAATGTTTTCGCTGAGTTTGTCTTTACCGAATGAAGCTTTACCAACTGGAACGTGGATAATGTTAGCTTTGTCAAGACGGTATTCGATTTTACCAGCTTTTGCTTCTTTAACAGCTTGAGCAACGTTTGGTGTAACTGTACCAGCTTTTGGGTTTGGCATAAGGCCACGAGGACCAAGAACTCTACCCAAACGACCAACAAGACCCATCATATCAGGAGTTGTGATTAATACGTCAAAATCCATAAAACCTTCGTTTTGGATTTTTGCAACCATTTCTTCAGCACCTACAAGGTCTGCACCTGCTTCAAGAGCTGCTTTTTCGTTGTCGCCTTTAGCGATTACGAGAACTTTAACATCTTTACCAGTACCGTGTGGCAATACAACTGCACCACGAACTTGCTGGTCAGCGTGACGAGAGTCAACGCCAAGACGAACGTGTAATTCAACTGTTTCGTCAAATTTAGCTTTTGCTGTGTCAACACACAAGCCACAAGCTTCTTCTAATTCATAAAGCTTTGTTTTGTCAACAAGCTTTTTGCTGTCTGTATATTTTTTACCGTGTTTCATTAATATCCTCCTGTGGTCAAACGGAAATTTCCTCCCACTAATGTTGAGTAAATATGTTTATATTATTCTTCTACTGTAACGCCCATGCTGCGAGCTGTACCTGCAACCATGCTCATAGCTGCTTCCAAGCTACCTGCTGTAAGGTCAGGCATTTTCATTTCAGCAATTTTCTTAACCTGTTCTTTTGTCAACTGGCCAACTTTTGTTTTGTTTGGAACACCTGAAGCTGATTCAAGACCAAGTTCTTTTTTGATGAGAACTGGAGCTGGTGGTGTCTTTGTGATAAAGCTGAATGAACGGTCTGCATAAACTGTGATAACAACAGGGATAATGTAACCGATATCTTTCTGTGTTCTTTCGTTAAATTCTTTTGTAAAAGACATGATGTTTACACCATGTTGACCAAGAGCTGGACCAACAGGTGGTGCTGGAGTTGCCTTACCAGCTGGAATCTGGAGTTTGATATATCCAGTAACTTTTTGAGCCATTTTAAATACCTCCGATAAATGTGGTAAGCTATCGAGCAGAACTTTTCTACTCTCCCACGGGCAGCTTTAAACCGCCCTATAAAAATCACTAATGGTGACTCTTACCTTGTTTGTTAAATTGGTTTAACCTGTAAGAGTGAAAGTTCTGTTGCAGTTTCTCTGCCGAACATTGAAACTCTTACGTTTAATTTTTCGCTTTCTGTGTCAATTGCATCAACAACACCAATAAAGCCAGCCAATGGGCCGTCTGTGATTTCCACGTTGTCGCCCACTTTGAAATCGATTGTCTTTGTTTTTGTTTCAACACCCATAGCTTCTACTTCTTTTGGAGAAAGTGGAGAAGGTTTTGAAGATGATGCGCCAACAAATCCTGTAACGCCACGAGTATTGCGCACGATATACCAGGTATCGTCTGTCAAAATCATTTTGACAAACACGTATGATGGAAAAAGTATATTTTCTTTTTCTTTGCGTTTGCCGTCTTTGATTTCAACCAAAGTTTCTGTTGGAACCTTGATATCCTGAATCAAATCATGCAAGCGTCGGTTTTCTACGATTGCTTCAAGGCTTTTAGCTACCTTGTTTTCATAGCCGGAATATGTGTGTGCCACATACCATTTTGCCTCTGACATTGTCTACACCTCGCTTTAAACGTTTTGATAAATAAGTCTTACAACGAAACCAAAAACTGTATCCAATCCGAAGATTACGATAGCTGCAATTACTGAAACAGCAATTACAACAAGAGTATTGTTGATAACCTGAGCTTTTGTAGGCCACACAATCTTTTTCATTTCTGATTTAATATCTCTAAATCTTTTGCCTAAGCCTTTGAAAAAGTTTGTGATAGAGCCAAAAAAGCCAACTTTTTCTTTTTTGTCTGCCATCGCTCTTGTCTCCCTCAATTATTTAGTTTCTCTGTGAAGAGTGTGTTTTTTGCAAAAACGACAGTATTTGTTAAGTTCAACTCTGTCTGGAGTATTTTTCTTGTTTTTCATTGTGTCGTAGTTGCGTTGTTTGCATTCTGTACATGCAAGTGTAATTCTAACTCTCATTTCGGCACCTCCATTTAAAGTTAGCCTCCCTCTTACGCCCGCAAAAAATTTTTGCATAAAAAATAAACCTGCATAAGAGGTAGTAACAGTATATCATACTATTAATTTAAAAGTCAACACATTTTATGTTAAAAACTTTGCTCAAAAGGGTTTTTTTTATATGTAATATATGTTATCATATATAAATATAAATGATAATGGGTTATTATGCCCAGCATTTAGGAGGTTATTATGGCAAAAACAAAAGTTTGTGTTATTTTTGGTGGAGTATCAAGTGAGCATGAAGTAAGTCTTATGAGTGCCAAAAGTATAATTGACAATATCCCAACTGATAAATATGATGTCGTTAAAATAGGTATCACAAAAAAAGGACGATGGTTGTTTTTCCCAGGTTCTTCAGATGATATTATTTCAAATACATGGCATGAGCACCCAGACTGTGTGCCTTGTCTTATAAGTCCAGACAAAACAACAAAAGGGATTATAAAAATATATGATAATCAATTATTTTTTGAAAAAATTGATGTAGTTTTGCCGGTTCTTCACGGAAAAAATGGTGAAGATGGCACTATCCAAGGTCTTTTAGATTTAGCAGGTATACCTTATTGTGGTTGCCAGATATTCGCCTCCGCTGCTTGTATGGATAAAGTTTATGCAAATATTATTTTTGACCAGCTTGGCATTGAAAGATGTAAATGGGACTTTATACGAGATTATGAAGCCAATAATCTTGAAGAAATTGAAAAAAGACTTAAAGAAAAACTTGGATATCCTATGTTTGTAAAACCAAGCCGTTCTGGTTCTTCTGTTGGTATTTCTAAAGTTGAAAATAAAGATGAGCTTCGCAATGCAGTTAATCTTGCTCTTGCTCATGACAACAAAGTTGTATTTGAAGAATTTGTTGAAGGTCATGAGGTTGAATGTGCAGTTTATGGAAATATCCCTGAGCTTATAGCAAGTGAAGTTGGAGAAATTGGTGCTTCTGCGGCATTCTATGATTACGATGATAAATATAACTCTGGCACAAGCAAAACATACATTCCTGCAAACATTGGCAAAGATATTCGTGACAAAGTAAGAGAGCTTGCAAAAAAAGCTTATACTGCTATTGATTGCAGTGGGCTTTCTCGTGTTGACTTTTTTGTTGAAAAAGATACAAACAGAATTCTTATAAATGAAATAAATACTTTACCAGGATTTACAACAATCAGTATGTACCCAAAACTTATGCAACATGAAGGTTTTACCTACTCTGAACTTATAGACGGTATAATTCAGCTCGGGTTAAAAGGTCGTGTTGATGAATAACATGGCAATCGGTGTTTTCGATTCTGGTGTTGGTGGTTTAAGCTGTGTAAAAGAGCTTTTAAATTGTTTGCCAAAAGAAGATATAGTATATCTTGGTGACACATTAAGAATGCCTTACGGGCTTAAAACTGTTGATGAAATTTGTCAGTTTACAAAAGATGACATAGATTTTCTAAATCGGCGAAATGTAAAACTCATTGTCGCCGCCTGTGGAACAATCTCAAGTAATGTGTCAATAGAAAAGCTTGATAATATCGATGTACCTTTTGTTGATATTATTAATCCAACAGTTAACACAGCTTTAAACAAAAGTAAAACAAAGCGTATTGGCATAATCGCCACCCCTGCAACTATAAAATCAGATTGTATTGGCAAACGAATAAAATCTATTGACAGCAATGCAAATATTATCAGTATTCCTTGCCCAGACTTTGTCACTCTTATTGAATCTGGACATATAAACGATAACTTGATTGAAATAACTGCAAAAAATTATCTGTCAAAAATAATAGATTTTAATGTTGATACTCTTATTCTCGGCTGTACTCATTTTCCAATTATTTCTCATGTAATTAGAAAAATTATGGGTGACGGGGTAACTCTTATTGATTCCGGCAAAGAAACAGCTTTAGAAATAAAACGCGTTTTGCAAAAACTTGATTTGTTAACCACAACTACATCAGATGGTAAAGCAGAATATTTTGTCACAAGCAACACAAAAGCTTTTGACAATGTTGCAAAAATTTTTCTTGGTGAAGGTAAAAATGTAAAATCCATTTTGGTGGATATTAAGGAGTAATATGCAGGAAAATTATTTAATCACTTTGGAATCAACAATCATAACTGATGATGATAAAGACACTTTATCTTTAACTACAACCGGTTCCTTTTACATAAAAGACAATAAATATTATATCTGCTATAAAGAAAGCAGCGCCACCGGCTTTAATGGCAGTATGACAACTGTTAAAGTTTGGGACAATGGGGCAAGCATAACACGATATGGCAAACACCATTCCAGCCTTATAATTGAAAAAGGTGTTATGAATATTTGCAACTATGAAACTGTTGCAGGTACAATGCTTTTGGATATAAACGGTATAGATATAAACCACACTTTATCTGAAAAAGGTGGAGAAATAAATATGTCATATACCATAAATTCCAGTGGTTTGTTAATAAGTGAAAATACTATAAAGATGAATATCAAGGAGCTTTAAAATTATGAATTTAGAAAAATTTGATGGTGTTACACTTGCAAAAGAACAAGTGTCAACTCTTATTAAAAACAGCCTTAATATAGCTATGGAAAAAGGCACTTTGCCGCAGGCAGAAATCCGTGAATTTGTTGTGGAAATTCCACAGGATTTAAAAAATGGTGATTTTTCTTCAAATGTTGCTATGGTAAACAGTAAAGTTTTCTCATCAAATCCAAGAGCAATTGCAACTGCAATTCTTGAAAATATTGACTTTACAGACACTCTTTTTGAAAGAGCAGAACTTGCAGGCCCTGGTTTTATTAATTTCTTTCTCAGCAAAGAATATTTCTCAACAGTTGTAAAAGCTGTGTTGGAAAACAAAGAAAACTATGGCAAAACAAACTTTGGCAAAGGCAAAAAATACAATGTAGAGTTTGTTTCTGCAAATCCAACAGGTCCTATGCACTTGGGTAATGCTCGTGGTGGTGCTTTGGGTGATATTCTTGCAGAGGTTCTTAAATGGAGTGGCTATGATGTAACAAGAGAATTTCTTATAAATGACGCCGGCAACCAGATTGAAAAATTTGGTATGAGTCTTGAAGCAAGATATATGCAGATTTTTGATGAAAGCTATCCATTTGATGATAGTTTTTATCAAGGCGCTGACATTAAGCAAAGAGCTAATGAATTTAAAGAAATATATGGCGATAAATTTGTAAATGTTTCTGTTGAAGAAAGAAAAAAAGCTTTGGTTGAATATGCACTTCCAAAAAATATTCAAGCAATGAAAGACCATTTAGGTAAATACCGTATTTCTTATGATGTATGGTTCTCAGAACAAGAAATGAGAAATAAAGGTGATGTTGATAAAGCTATTGAAAAGCTTACAGAAAATGGTTACACATACGAACAAGACGGTGCTCTTTGGTATAAAGGTACTGCTCTTGGTGAAGAAAAAGATGAAGTTCTTGTTAGAGCAAACGGTATTTCAACATACTTTGCAGCTGATATTGCTTATCACTATGACAAACTTGTTACAAGAGGTTTTGATAAAGCTATTGACGTATGGGGCGCAGACCATCACGGACACGTTGCAAGAATGAAAACAGCTATGACTGCTCTTGGTCTTGATGCAGATAAACTTGATGTTGTTCTTATGCAGCTTGTAAAACTTGTTGGAGATGCAAAAGACGAAAACGGAAATATCATTCTTGATGAAAACGGCAAACCAAAGAAAACAGAAATCAGAATGAGTAAACGTACAGGTAAAGCTATCACATTAACAGACCTTCTTGACGAAGTGCCTATTGACGCAGCAAGATTTTTCTTTAATATGCGTGAACCAAATACACATCTTATTTTTGACCTTGACCTTGCAATTCAGGAAAACAGTGAAAATCCTGTTTATTATGTTCAGTATGCACACGCAAGAATTTGCAGTATTCTCCGTCAGCTTGCACAAGAAGGTCTTACAACAGATAATATTGATAATTGCGATTTATCA
>JAHHUD010000072.1 GCA_020024185.1 Oscillospiraceae bacterium
AAGATGCAGATCCGATTGGTTATGCAAAAATACAAAGTGAAATTATACTTAATCAAGCAAGGCGTGAAGCTGAAGAAATTTTGAATCAAGCTAATAGCCAAGCTGAAATGTTAAAAGAAGAGATTAGAAAAAAAGCATCTGAAGATGGATATAAACAAGGTTTTACACAAGGGTTTAATGATGGTATCCAACAAGGAAATATGAAAGCTTTTGAAGAAATTTCACAGAAAAAAGAAGAAATAGACCGTCAGTTTGCACAAGAAATTGATGAATTTTTGAAAAAATCAGAAAATATTTTGAATCGCCAATTAAATGAAAACTTAAATGACATGAGAGATTTGTCAATTGCAATAGCAGAAAAAGTTATCAGTATAAGCTTAAAAAGTAGTACAGATATCATTGGTAAAATGATACAGACAGCTGTAGATAAAAAGAAACATCGTGAGTGGGCACATGTTTATATTTCAGAATATGATGCAAAAAGAATGACAGTTTTACCTTCTACTATGGCTACTGCTTTAGCAGAATTATCTGACCATGTAAGAATTATACCAATGGCTGATGATGAATCTGGTACATGTATCATAGAGTGTCCAGATGAAATTATTGATGCCAGTGCGGCAACACAAATTCAAAATATAAAAGATATATTAAGTACACAGCCTGTCAGAGATGATATATAACCATCTTTATAATCAATACTAAGGGGAATAGTGATAATGTTTCATCAAATGATTCGTCAAGTATATAATGCAGAAACATATAGTTTGACAGGAAAAATAGAAAATGTTGTTGGTATGTCTATTGAAGCTTCTGGGGGACATGCAGCAGTAGGTGATATCTGCCGTATATATAACAGTGACTCAGGAACTCAAGTGACAGCAGAAGTTGTTGGTTTTAAAAATAATAAAATACTATTAATGCCATATTCTGAGATGAATGGTATCTCAGCTGGTAATTTTGTGAGAAATACAGGTAAACAGTTAACACTTCGTGTTGGTGAATTTTTGCGTGGAAGAATTATAAATGCTTTAGGACAACCAATTGACGGTAAAGGCCCACTTGAAGGAGGCACACCGTACTGTATTACAGGTTCTCATATAAATCCTTTGGCTAGACCACCTATCAGAGAAAAAATGGAATTTGGTGTAAAAGCAATTGATGGAATGATAACAATTGGCAAAGGTCAACGTATTGGTATTTTTGCTGGCTCCGGTGTAGGTAAAAGTACACTTATGGGTATGATTGCTAAAAATGTTAAAGCAGATATTAACGTAATAGCACTAGTTGGAGAACGTGGACGAGAAGTTTTGGAATTCGTACAAAAGGATTTAGGCGAAGAAGGAATGGCTCGTTCTATTCTGGTGGTTGCAACATCAGACCAACCAGCAATGCTTAGAATGAAATGTCCAAGTGTGGCAACAGGTATTGCTGAATATTTTAGAGACCAAGGCTATGATGTTCTTCTCATGATGGACTCATTAACAAGATTTGCTATGGCACAAAGAGAAATTGGTCTTGCAATAGGAGAACCACCGGTATCACGTGGTTATACACCGTCTATATATTCTGAATTACCTAAACTTCTTGAAAGAAGTGGTAACTTTAAAAAAGGTTCAATTACAGGCGTATATACGGTGCTGGTAGAAGGTGATGATACAAATGAGCCAATTGCGGATACAGTACGTGGTATTCTTGATGGACATATAATTTTGTCACGTACACTTGCTAATGCGAACCACTATCCAGCTATTGATGTAAGTGGTAGTGTTTCAAGACTTATGACTGAAATTGTATCACCTGAGCATAGACAACTAGCGTCAAAAGTTCGTGATATATTGGCTGTGTATGAGAAAAATTCAGATTTGGTGTCTATTGGTGCTTATAAGGCTGGTACAAATAGAAAATTAGATTATGCTCTATCAAAAATAGATGCAGTTAATGAATTTCTTACACAAGGAATAGAAGAAGCTTTTACATATGAACAAACTATAAAAAAAATAGAGGAAATTTTAAAATAATAGTCAGTAAAGGAGGCACTTGCTGTGAAAAAATTTAAATTTTCTTTAGATACAGTTCTTACATATAAAAATCAGGTTTTGGATTCATTAAAAGCAGAACACGCTATGATAATAGCGGAGGTTCAAAAGCAAAGAGAATGGGTTACTCAATTACAACAAGAGTATAAAAAATTTGCTGAAGAATATCAAACTCATTGTAGAGAAGGAATGGAGATAAGAGAAGTCATTACCTATCAAACTTCACTTCGTGCAATGGAAAAAGAGATAGAACAAGAAGTAACAGTTTTGGTGAATTTGCAAAAGAAAGAAGAAGAAAAAAGAAATTTGGTCGTAAATGCTAAGATTGAAACTTCTTCTCTTGAAAAGCTACAGGAGAAAAAGCTTGAAGAATATAATGCAGCTTTGGCGAAGAGCGAAGAACAATTTATAGATGAATTTGTTTCTATGAGATTTAGTGAAATGATACTTCAAAATGCTTAAATGATAGTTTGTTGCAAGATGATTTTGTTTCATTATGCACTCACTATAAAAAGTTTATTTAACAAAATATGTTTTAAAAATGTTAAATAAACATTCAATATTTGAAAGGAGGTGAAAAGGTGGAAAATATGCAAAATAATTTATTTTCCATTGTTCAAACTGCAGTATCAAACAACTCAAGCAATCACAATGTTAAAAAAGACACTATAAAAGGAAATAGTTTTGAAAAATGCATGAGTGAGTATGCAAATTTAAAAAAAGAAGAAACTGTTGAAAAAAGTGAAAATGTCGAAATAAACGATGATAGCAAAAAAGAAGAATTAGATATAACATTGTTGCAGGAATTGGCAGCAATGCAAATGGTATCTATTTCTCCTGAAACAATAAATTCACCGGAAGTAACAGTATCTGAACAAGTAGTTGTTAATGATGTTGAAATTGCTATGCCTGAAAATGAAAAACAAATTTCAAAATTTAATGAAGTAAAAAGTTCGGTACAAGAAGTTGTAACAGAATCTGAAAACAAGGTGATTGAAGAAGCTGAAACAAAACCTGTTATTGAACAAAAAACACATGAAGTTGAAAGTAACTTGGAAAAGCCAATACATAAATCACAAAAAGGTAGTAGTTTGAGTGATAGTAATCAAAATAATTTTGAATTTGACGATACTCAAACTGAAAAAAATGTGTCAGTTTTTGGTGAAGTTGAAACAATTCCTGTTAAAATAAGTGAAACAACTAATGTTGAAAAAAATGTTGAAACTGATAATGTGGAAACACAAGTTGCAGATAAAATTATTAAAACAGTTTCTTTAGGTCAGAAAAAGGTTGAGCTTCAGTTAAATCCTGAACATCTAGGAAAAATTTCAATAGAAGTAGTTCAAAAAGAAGATGGTTCATTGTCTATATCTTTAAAAGCAGAACATAGTGATGTAAAAATTCTATTAGAACGTGTACTTCCAGAAATGCAACAACTTTTGCGAAACAATACACAGCAAAATGTTCAAATTCAGGTAAATGGTCAGGAACAACAAAAAGAATTGTATGATGAACAACATCATCAGCAACATCATGGTCACCAACAAGAAAATGAAAACAACCATAACAAACAAACTGATAAAGAAGACTTTTTACATCAATTAAGATTGGGACTTATTCATTCAGTTGAAATTGAATAAGGGAAAGGAAGTATAATTTATGAGCGATTTTATGAATAATATGGGTGCAACACGTGCAACTGATGCTATTACTCATGCAGCTCTTATGGGAAAGCAGAAAACAGATAATAAAGGCGAACTTAATATGCAAGACTTTCTCATGTTGATGGTAGCTGAACTTCAAAACCAAAGCATTGATAACAATGCCGATACATCTCAGATGTTAAGCCAGATGGTAATGATGCAGATGGTAGAGGCTATGACAAATATGACAGAGGCATCTGTTATGAGTTATGCTGCTTCATTGGTTGGTAAAACAGTAACAGTTGGACAGTTTGACTCAAATGGTAAATTACAAGAAATAGTTGGAAATGTAAATGGTACTGGAACAATGAATGGACAACAGGTAATATTTGTTGATGATAAATATTACTATCTAAATGAAATTATTGCAGTTGGCACTCTTCCAGCAGAAAAACCTGAAGGCACAGAAAAGCCTGATGCGCCATCAGAAAATCAAAATTCTGATGACAAAAATGAAAATCAAGATAAAGTGCCTGAAATAAAAGCTTAAAATAAGTACACCTATAATAAAACAGAAAGTTTAAAAAGAGGTGAAGTAAATGATTGAAAGCATACAAGGGCAAAGGATAATACAACAAAATAATACATACCCGACTTTTGAGAAAAAACATTCAGTTAAATTTAATGAATTACTACAACTTCAGTTGGAGCATGCAAATGTTGCTACAAATGATTTAACTTTTTCTAAACATGCTTTATATCGTGCAGAAGAAAGAGGTATAGAAATAAATCAAGCATTGATTGACCAACTGAAAAGCGGAATGATTAAAGCACAAGAAAAAGGTGCAAAAAATATTTTGGCATTAGATGCTGAGAAAGCATTTATAATCAATGTACCAAATGCAAAAGTAATCACTGCGATTACACAAGATGAAATGCAAAAAAACGTATTTACAAATATTGATGGTGCCGTATTCCTGTAAAAATACAGATAGCAGGACCTTATATGGAGGCTATGATATTTTATCCGTTTGATAAAATATCGGTGGCACGCTAAAATGAAAGGAATTAATTTATTATGACTGGAGCAATGTATGCAGCAATTGCTGGTTTGAAAACACACATGAATAAAATGAGTGTTATTGGTAATAACATCGCAAACGTAAACACAAACGGATATAAATCACAAAGAGCAGTTTTTAAAGATGCAATGTATTCAACATACACAAATGGTTCAAACGGTACATCTACATCCGGTGGTCAAAATCCATCACAGATTGGTTATGGTTCACAGTTAAGTACAATTGACCTTAATATGACAACAGGTACATACACATTAGGACGTAACACAGACTGTATGATTTATGGTGATGGATTCTTTCTTGTAGGTGATAAAAATCTTCCTATTGACCCACTTGACCCAAGCAGCTTAAAAACACTTAAAATGACAAGAGTAGGTGACTTTGAATTTAAAGCTGACGGTTATCTTTGTGATGGTAACGGTAATCCTGTTTACGGATTTCTTACAACTGGTGTGGATAAAGATGGCAAACCAATTGTTAGTGACCAGCTTGTTCCAATTCGTTTGCCAAAATTGACAACAGTAAAAGATCAGCAAGGTAAAGATAAACAAGCAATTGGCTATCCAGTAACAAAAGGAAAAAATGGTGAAGATATTCCATTGGAAGATGCAAAAAAAGCAGATGGAACAGAATTGCCATACGCACAGTTTGATGGTATTAAAATTGACCCTAAAACTGGTGCTATTACAGGTACATCAAAAGATACAGATGAAATTATCACAATCGGTTATCTTGGTATAGGTAATGTTACAAATCCAAATGGTGTATCACATGAAGAAGGTTTCTATTACACAGCTGCTGAAGGTGCAGGTGATTTACAGGTATCTTTGATGGGTGGCATGAATAAAGACTTGAAAATAGACTTTGTTAACGGTAGTTTGTTTGATGAAGCAGTTAGACAAGCACAAGCAAACGGTGCAACATTGCCACCAAACATTACACAATCAGAATTGATGAGAATTGGTAGTTCAGGTGGCACAAAACTTATGACTGGTGGTTTGGAAGGTTCAAACGTAGATTTGGCAAGTGAAATCTCTGAAATGATTACAACACAAAGAGGATATCAAGCAAATACACGTATTATCACAGTTACAGACAGTATGTTAGAAGAACTTGTTAACATTAAACGTTAATTATTAAGTTTAATGTCTTAAAATATATGGGGTATGTAAAATACCACATATCCCATATATTAATTACTATTAGAAAAGGATGGTTGAAGTATGATACTTTTAACAAAAAGAAATAACGAAAAGTTTCTGATTAATCATCTTCAAATACAATATATTGAGTTGATACCTGAAACAAAAATAGTAATGATGAATCACGATTATATTCTTGTTCGTGAAACAACAGATGAAATAATAAAAAAAATTATGCACTATAATGCAAAAGTACAGGATATCCACAGGGAAATATCTATAGAGAACAAGCATTAATCTGAAAAAATAAATGTTTGATATTCCCAAAGGAGGATAAGAAAAATGAAACAAAAAATGAATATAAACTACATAATAGGTGTAGTTGGGGCTATACTTTTTTGTGTAGTTGGTATGGTTAGTAAAGTTACTCCGGACTTTAAAGTTCAAATAAATTTTAAATGGCTTTTGAATTTTTTTGATCCAGCTAGTATTTTTATTACAATTGGTTGTACATTATTTATTGTAGTAGCTAGTTTCCAAGGGTCAATGATTAAACAAATGGGAAAACACTTTAAAATTATTTTAAACAGTAACCAGTTTGATCCTTTATTTTATATTGACCAACTTGAAGAACTTGCACAAGTTGCCAGAAAAGAAGGTCTTCTTGCTTTGGAAGAAAGAGCAAAACAACAGACAGACCCATTTTTTAGACAAGCAGTTATGCTGGTAGTTGATGCTAATGATTCTGATAAAGTGCAAAATATTTTGGAAACAGATATAGATAATATGTCATCACGTCATGATGCGGTTGCTAGGATGTATGAAAAAGCAGCAGGTATCGCACCAGCATTTGGTATGGTTGGTACATTGGTTGGTTTGGTTAATATGCTTAAAAGTATGGACTTGTCATCCGGTGGGCAAAGCAGTCTTGGTAGCGATATGGGTACAGCTTTAATTACAACACTGTATGGTTGTTTGCTTGCTCATATGATATTTGGACCAATTGCAACACAATTGAGAAACCGTGACGAAGAAGAAGTTTTGTGTAAATTAATAATAGTAGAGGGTGTAAAATCTATCCAAGCAGGTGAAAACCCTAAATTTATCCGTGAACGTCTTATGACATACATGTCTCAGAAAGAAAGAGAAATATCTAGTGGTGCGGATAATGGCGTAAAAGACAATAAAGGTAAAAAAATAAAAAATAGATAAAATAATTTAAAGAAAAGAGTGAAGAGAATGA
>JAHHUD010000073.1 GCA_020024185.1 Oscillospiraceae bacterium
CGTTTCCATGATACAGATGCTTTTTGTACAGAATTAAATAGCTTTGCTGCTTTGGCAGATTTAGTTGACAGCTTTGCAAAACATGACATATAAGTTACAAATGTGGCAATATCCCACTGTGTCCAGCCCTGACCAAGCACATTTTTTCCACCATACCAAAGTATACAAATACACCCTGCCATTGAAATTACAAGATAAATCGGTGGCATAACATTTTCCCAAATATTTGCCCTAACAGCCTTAGTCTCATAATCCTTTAAACATTTTTCATATATAAGGTCACGGTTGTTTTCCTGGCCATAAATTCGGTAAGTTAGCGCATTATCTATCCTGTCATATGTAAATTGATTTAGTTTTTCGGCACTGGTTTTGTATTTTTTGGCACTTTTAGCCACTGTTTTTTTAAGTCTATTTGCGATATAGTAAGCTATTGGAGGGAAAATCATAGAAATAATAGTCAATCGCCAGTCATAGCTTAAAAGCATCACAAGATATGCAAGCATTAACACACCGGTATCAAAAACCTCGGTGGTAAATTTACGAACACCTTCAACACATGCGTCTACATCGCTAATCGCCTTTGTCATCAAAGAGCCAACACCTTCCTGTTCTAGCTCTTCTTTGCTTTTAAACACCATGCAGTGATATAAATCTTTTTTCATATCACGATTCATATGATTTGCAAATTTTCTAACATATAGACGTTTTATATAACGCATACCCTGTACAAAGATAATCACTGCCACATAAATCAGTGCAAGATATACCATATCTCGACTTTCTTTTTTATTGGCTATTATATCATGTAAACATTGTGCCAGCTTTCCTTCAAACCATGGGCTAGCAGTCATTCCCACATTATAAATAATACCGGATAGTGTGATGATAACCAAAGCCTTTTTTTCCGGTTTAATATAATCCCCTATTTTTACAATTTTAGGATTATTCATAAGGATTTACCTCCACATGATTAAGTATTTTGTATAGATTTGGAAAACCACTTCGGCTTTCATGTTTTGAGCGATAATAAAGTTTCTCTAAAATCGTGCAAAATATATCTCGTTCTTGGTCAGATAATTCCTCTAACAACCATGTATAGAACGCCCGCTCTACTTCTGCTTTAGAATTTTTAAGAGCATCAGCCTTGGGTGTTGCATACAGTAAACGACTCCTGGCATCATTTGGATTTGTCTGTCTTATTAGGTACCCTTTCTGCTCCAGGTGAACAACACGGTGGGCAACAGCGCCTTTATCCATATTTAATTTTTCACCAGCTTCTTTTTGAGAAATTCCTGGATTATGGCGAACCAGATGGACTAAGTCAAATTCCCCACTTCCAATACCTTCCTCTTTCATCATTTTAATTGTCAATTTATTAGCTTCTCTGGCAATTTTAGTAATCTGCCGTTTTGTAAAATCCATCTCATTTCCTCCCTGAAAAAAGTTGATACTACAACCAATTTAAAGTATAACACAAATTACAATGAATTCAACATTTAATTTATAATTTTTATTGGATATATTTTTTACTTCCACACGTCAACAAGATATATAACTATATCACTGTGGCAAGCTTGAGTATCAAGTAGTTAAAATAATAACTGATAAAAGCTGTGCACTATATACTTAGTCCACAGCTTTTTGTTTTCACATTATAATTTTACTTAATATTTCTTTTGTGATATTCTAGAAGGTATATAAGCGAGTCCTAACTAAGTATTTTTAGATAAATCCAACAATATCATTTTTTATAGGAGAATATAAAAATGGAGAAACGAAAACTTTCAAAAAAAACAATTTTTAAGCTGATACTGGCACTTTTATCTCTAGCATATTTAGGTTTTTGTATATACGCAGGCATTACCGGAAAATTTCCTCCTATGCACGAGACCGAATATGTTATGCACTTTAGAAAACTTAAAAATTGGGTATCAGGTGGTATATCATCAATAATACTGGCTGCCCTGTTAGTCAACTCCGCCATAAACGACTTAACCCCTAAAAATGAACATAAGAAGTCTTTTTTACCTTTTTTTATAGCTGTATTTATACCAATTATCTTCCTTATACTTTTAGAGTCTTATCTAGATATTGGATGGGCTGGAATTATCCTTTACGCTGTTATTACAGCTTTCCTATTTGGTATAGCATTGATTCCGACAGTCTTGAATAAATTGATTGCTCGACAACTTTTGAGTGAGAAATCAATGAGTGGAAAACAGCAGATGCAGATAACTGAGTGGATTCATTTTTATCCGCTGAAAAAGCTACTGCTTTTAAGTCTATGGTGCTTTGGTATTGTCTTGATACTGCGTGGTTTTTGGGTAGTGTCCATTGGAAAAATAGAGATGAATGTAGAAATTATTTTATTTTTACTCGGCATAACGATTTTAGATGGTGTTTTTCTTAGGAAAATTAAACGCTATGTAAGTACTCCATACCACTGTATACCGATGCTGAACCATATTCTCAGTAAAAATCAATTGGAGCAATTACTGGATGGAGAAAGATTTGAACCAATACAGTCTGATAACCACTCCACCAATCAGTATTCAGAAGTTTATCAAAGCCAAAACTGGATATTGGTAAATGGTAGCCTGTTTTCAAAAAAAATGACTCTTTGTTTTACAGTAGATTACCGAAATCATGACTCTTGGTTAAATGTGATTTACTTAAACGGAATGACCACAAAGATTAAAGTAAATATAAATAGTGGTAATACTCGAGACCATAAATTTCGTTATATAATGAACGAATTGATAGGATGTAAAGTGCCTCTTAAACTTTATGAAAAAGAAGAACAATTGGCACAGAAATTTGATTCTTTATTCCCAGATAATATTTCCAATCAAGAACGCATATTTACTTTTCTTTCTCAGGATGTTACACAAATCCGACATGATTTTATTCAAACCTTCTCCCAACCTATATATACTCATAATAAAAAACAAAGTAGACAAAATCTCAAGTAACATTTTAAAAGTTAAATTTAAAAAATACTATTTATTTTATAGTGTATACCTACATAATTTTAGAATACTTTACTGTAAAAACAACGGTGTCTGTCATGCGACCAGACACCGTTGTTTATGTTGTTATTTAAAAAACGACAGATAGATAACGTATAATCGTAATATTTTTATAGTTACTATCTTGCAATTACTAATATAATCATCTATGTTTTTATTTTATTTCAAAAATTCATTTTTACTAAGAGCTTTAAGGTAAGCGTTTAAAAAGCCTTGAATTTCTCCATCCATAACAGCATCAACTCTGCCATCTTCATACCCTGTTCTATGGTCTTTAACCAAAGTGTAAGGCATAAATACATAGCTTCTAATTTGACTGCCCCAAGCAATTTCTTTTTGAACACCTTTAATATCTTCTATTTTTTCAAGATGTTCTTGTTCTTTTATTTGTGCAAGCTTTGAACGCAACATTTTCATAGCCATATCTTTATTTTGAAACTGACTTCTTTCGTTTTGGCAAGCTGTTACTATCCCTGTTGGTATATGAGTAAGTCTTACAGCGCTGGAGGTTTTGTTAACATGCTGTCCGCCTGCTCCTGACGCACGATAAACATCCATTTTTATATCTTCTTCTCTGATAACAATTTCTTCATTATCTTCAATTTCTGGCATAACTTCACAAGATGCAAAAGATGTGTGGCGTCGTCCGGAAGAGTCAAAAGGTGAAATTCTAACAAGACGATGTACACCATGCTCACCTTTTAAAAATCCATAAGCATTGTCACCTTCTATTGAAAATGAAACACTCTTAATACCGGCTTCATCACCATCAAGATAATCTATTGTTGATGTTTTATACCCTTTTTTATTGCAATATCTTGTGTACATTCTGTATAGCATTTCACACCAATCTTGACTTTCTGTTCCACCTGCACCTGCATGTAAAGTTATAATTGCGTTATTTTTATCATATTCACCAGTCAAAAGTGTTGTAAGCTTTAAAGTTTCAATCTGGTCCTTTAATTTATCTGATGTAGAAATAATTTCTTCTTCCAGACTTTCGTCTTCAAGTTCTTCATATAGTTCAATCAAAGCTTCTAAATCAGAGTTTGCCCCGATAATGTTATCAACTGATTGTTTTTTATCTTTCAATGATTTTATTTTTGTAAAAACTTTTATCTGTTTTTCTTGATTTTCCCAAAAAGAAGGGTCATGGGTATCAACTTCAAGTTTTTCAATTTCCATTGTTATTTGATTATATGATACTGCATCTTTAAGTTCTTCAATTTGCACTTTTGTATCATTTACCATTTTTTTATAGTCATCAAGTATAATCATAATTTCCCTCAATTATCACAAATATATTTTATAATAATAACACAATAATATTTTATAGTAAAGTTTTTTAACTTTTAAATACATAAACAGTATTATTTAATAATTACAAAATATTGCCAATTATAATATAATTGTATAAAATTATTTTGCAATTTCAAAAAAAATAACATTTTTGTATTTAATATGTTATTATTATATTATGGAAAATATATGTAAATATTTTTAGGAGTTTGAGTATTATGTTTAATTACAATGATTGCATATGTGATAAATGCGGTGAAAAATTTGATACAAAAAGTGATGTTGTTGTTTGCCCTATCTGTGGTACACCACATCATCGTGAATGTTATAAAGAGCTTGGTCACTGTGTAAATGAAGATAAACACAAAGATGGTTTTGAGTGGACTGCTCCAGAGAAGTCTATTAATTTTAACGTATCTGTTTGTCCAAGATGTCAAGCAGAAAACCCAAAGGATGCTGCATTTTGTGAAAGTTGTGGAATATCTTTAGCCCCACAAGGCAATAACAATAGCAAAAGTCAAGCTATTGGAGAATTTTTAGGAGTAGAAATAGAAAAGACTCCTCTTGTGTCTCCAATACTTCCAAAATCTCTTGAAGGCGAATGTGATAGTGTAAGCTATAAAGATATGGCAGTCTACATTGGCTCTTCAGCAGCTTATTATATTTATAATTTTAAAAGAAAACAAACAGAAGGAAAAAATTTCAAAAGCTTTTGCTGGTCTGCATTTTTATTTGACGGACTATACTTCTTATATCGTAAAATGTGGAGCGAAGCTGTTGTTATACTTTTAATAAGTTCTCTGCTTTCAATTCCAAATTTCATAATTATAGGCAGTAACTTTGGGTATATCTCATCAAATTCCCCACTTCTTTTTAACGGTATAGGTGTTCTTGCTACTATTTGCTATATGTTATCAATTGCTTTAAAAATATTTTTAGGTTTTATTGCAATACCACGTTATCAGAAAAAAGTTGTAAATGATCTCAAAAAAATAAAATCTCAAACTTCAAGTAATAACGAATATTATCAGACAATCATAGCTAAATCCGGTCCAAGTAAATTTGTTATTTATGCTTCTATAGCCATTTTTATACCATATTTATTTATGTAAGATAATAATAAATTTAATTTTATTATAAATCCCTTGACATATACTTTTTAAAAAGGTATAATTAATTGCTGACTAAATGTAGTCAGTTCCTTGCCCTGTAAAAAGGCAGGGCCTTAAAGTCCAAAAGGAGGTGCACAATAATGCAGAAATACGAAGCAATGGTTGTTATCAGCACAAAACAGGAAGAAGAAGTTGTTAAAGGTCTTGTAGAAAAATTCAAAAGCCTTATCGAAAATAACGGTACTCTTGTTTCAGTTGATGAATGGGGCAAAAAAAGACTTGCTTACATGATCAACAAAGAATCAGAAGGTTACTATGTGCTTTACACATTTGAATCTAACTCTGATTTCCCTGCAGAGCTTGACCGCGTATTCAAGATCACAGAAGGTCTTTTGCGTTCAATGATTATCGCTCTTTAATTTAGGAGGCAAAAAATGAATGTTGTTTGTTTAGTTGGCAGACTTACTGCTGACCCTGAATTACGTCAAACCCCAAATGGTATAAACGTTTGTAGTTTTTCTATTGCTGTTCAAAGTAGTAGCAAAAATCCTGATGGCACATACAAAACTGATTTTATCAACTGTGTAGCTTGGAGAAACTCAGCAGAGTTTATTACAAGATATTTTAGAAAAGGTCAGAACATTGGTCTTAATGGTTCTATACAAACAAGACAATATCAGGATAAAGACACAGGTAAAAATCGCACAGCATTTGAAGTGCTTGTTAATAACACATATTTTGTTGAAAGCAAAGGCGCTTCTCAAAATAACAGTGGTTATTCAAATATGGCACCAGCTTCTAAACCAGCAGGCATGACATCTTTCTCCACTGGTGAGTTAGATGACTTCTCCAACATCGCAAGTGATGACGGAGATTTACCGTTTTAATTTTTGATAAAGGAGGATTTCTACCATGGAAAGAAATGATAGAGAATTTAAAGGTGGCCGTCCAGTAAGACGTACACGTAAAAAAGTTTGCAGCTTCTGCATGGAAAAAGCAGAAACAATCGATTACAAAGATACAGCTAAACTCAGAAAATATATTTCTGAAAGAGGTAAGATTGTTCCAAGACGTGTTACAGGTACATGTGCTGAACACCAAAGACATCTTACAACAGCTATCAAAAGAGCTCGTCACGTTGCTTTGTTACCATACACAAACAACTAATATAGCATATTAAAGGTGGATTTTTCCACCTTTTTTATTTTGCAATAAAATATAATAAACCTTAATAAACATTCTAAAATAATATTATATTAAAATAGTTAACATATTTATAATTATTATTTGTTGATTTCATAAAAAAAGAGAAATGTCTTAATAACATTTCTCTTTTTTTATTATAAACCTTTATATATTGGTATTTTATATCGTGGCAGATGATGATGTTTTATCCTTTACTTCTTCACCTGACTGCTGTGATGATGCGCTATTACTCGTAGATGATGTTGTACTAGGTACTGGTGTAGGAGTTGGTTTTGGTGTTGGTGTTGCAATAGGTTTATCATTTGCAACATATACAATAAGCACCTCACCTTTTGCTAACGTTTTGCCCTCAGCAACACTTAAATCTGCAACCATACCAGATACATATTTATCTGTCTGGTCAACATACTCTTTTTTATATT
>JAHHUD010000074.1 GCA_020024185.1 Oscillospiraceae bacterium
TCACCTTGAGAAAAATCGCTTATTATAAATCTTCCATAATAGGTATAATTCATATACGCATAACCGAAAATAACTGAGCCAAATAAAATTATCGGAACCATCACCAAGGAAATAACTTTCATCACTAATTTATTTTGTTTTTGAGCTATAAGAGCAATGGAAATTATTATAATTCCGGCAATGATAAATGGAGCAACCCAAATACCGTCCTCTCTTGTTAGATAAACAGCACCAAAGGATAATCCCCATATTATCAAATATATAATCCAGTTTTTCAAAGGTTTTTTATATCTTATTCCTATTGCAGTTATTGCAGAAAAAAGAATAAGGCATAAAGATGGAAAAATACTGTCACGATAAATTCTTGTGGTAAACTGAGCTGTTGACGCAGGATTGTACAGCATACCAACAAAAATAATCAAGTAAATATAATTTTTCTTTATGATTGGTTTTATACTGTGACAAAAAAACCAGCTTGCACAAGACCATAACAAAGCATTGCCAACCGTAAAAGGTATGTGCAATATATGCAGAAAAGCAAGCCATACAGCAAAGAAACTGTGTTTAGAAAGTGTCATTGCGTTATATGCACCAAGCCAGTTTCCTTCTGTTATATTTTTAGCCAGTGTCACCATAAGATAGTCATCTATTGGCGCCACTGTTTCAGGATAAGCAGTTATAAACTGCAAGGCAGAAAGTGATAATTTTATAAAAACCATAACTGCCATAAGAATATACAAAAACTTTTTTGAAATATCTTTGTTCTTTATCATTATAACCGCCTACTTTGTTATTTTCTGTATACTTTCAATTACATATTGCTTGTGGGTAAACACAAGATTTAATATAACAGAAAGGTATTTAAGTACAAAAGCAAGAATGATAAACAGTCCAAAGAAACCAAAAGACATCACAAGCATGGTTGTAGTCCAGCCGGCAACAGGGTCAGCAGAAAAAAATACTGCAATAGTGTAAATACCTGCACACAAAAGCACAACAGACATAAGCACTGTAAGCATAACACTTATTTTATATCCTATATCTGTAAATAAAATAAGGCTGTTAAGACCAACATCTCTTTTTGTTTCTTTCTGATAGTCTGTGTGTACAGCTGTTTTTAACGGTTCATAATCCACATCACAAACAGGCAAACCGCAAGAAGCATACACAGCTTTTCTATACACTGTTTTAACTCCCATTGATTTTACACGGTTTATTCCACGACGGCTTATAACCCCAAAACGCACTGTTTTAAGGCGATATTCTGAGTTTGAATAATTGTTAAACAGCTTATAAAACAAGCCGGAAGTTCCTTTTGTGCCTTTCTTTGGCACTGCAAAAACAACATCAAAACCGGTTAGTGATTTTTTATAAATATCTATAATTAAACTGCTGTCAAAATCAGAAACAGTGCTGTCAAATTCAAAAACAAAATCTCCAATTGCCACATCTTGTCCGGCAATCATTGCGTTTTCTATACCTTGAAAAAAGCTCGTGTTTACTAATGTCAAGCTTTTTACTTTATTATTTTCACAAAAGTTATTTATCTTTTCTTTTGTGTTATCTGTGGAACAGTCATTAACACAAACGATTTCATATCTATCAAAATTTTCTGACAGACTATCATTTATCTTCTGCAAAAAGTCTTCTATACTGTTCTGACAGTTATAACAATAAATAACTGCAGAAACAAAGTTTTTTTCTTTATTCACTATCATTATCCAAAACTTCCTTTAAGTCGTATACAGTGTTAATTTTACCGGATAATACACTTACAAAAGTAGGATTTTGAGAAAACTGTTTTATAAGTGTAGGACGGCTGTCGTCAATTTCGCTTAGTTTAAGAATAGGTTTCATAGAGAACAGCGAGCCCTCATAACTAAATTCAAAATCATCTTTAAGATATTTTCTTGCCAGCTGTGACATATACCCCCAAGCACTTTCCGGCTTATTTGGACAGTTGTTACAGTTGCCAAGATGCTCCGGTGTACAATAATTCTCAACACCTTTCTGACAATCAAACTTCGGCAGTTTGTCATAGCATGTCACATGAGGAGTAAAAGTTACACTTGTCAGCGAGTGTAAACCGGTTTTGCCAAAAGGCATAATAGAGAAAAACGGGCCGTCCATAACAGTGATACCCACATCTCTCAACTTATCATTTATCTTGCATAAAATAATCTCGCAAAGTTCATATTTAATCGGAAAAGCCTCAAAACCTGCAAGAGTGTTTATTTGATTTACACTTGCATAAGTGCTGTTAAGTAAAAACGGAGTATAAAATACATTTGAGTCTTTTAAAGTTATTTTATAATATTTATCCTCTTTATCAATATTGGTAATAAAGCTGTTGTATCTTATGCAAACTCTGTCGCCAAGTTTTTCAATATCACAAAGCAATTTGTCCCTTAAAATTTGCCAGTCGTATGTATACTCCAATGTTTCAAAAGTTCCGTCACACATACCTTCTTTAAAATATGTTGTTGGCTCAACCGATACACAAGGGATATTGGAATCTTTACAAAATTTTATAAATTGATTTTTATCAGTCCATGAAAAATTTGCACTTGTTGCATAAATCTTTTTAAAATCAGATTTAATACTGTCAGGATAGTCATTACAAAATAGGTCAAAATAATTTCTGCTTTTTACTGCAGTGGAAATACTGCGAGGATAGTGGTATCCCATGTGTACCCTCGCTTGATTTATATAAGTTGCACGGGAAAAGGCAGCATCATCACATTCAAGAACAAGCACCTTTTCCCCTTTTTTACCGCAGTATTCTGCACTGTATAAACCGTACAGTCCTGCACCTATTATAATTTTATCGTATAAATTTTCCACTTCTTATCCTCTGTTTTGGATTTATTACGGATTATACCTACCCGCCGCATTTTCGATTAATATTTTCATAAGCTCTGCATTGCCTTTAAGAGGGCTTATTTTTGTTGGTATTTTACCGGTGTTTGGATAACTGCGTGTAACAGGAACTTCACAAGTTTTCAATTTTAATTGAGAAGCTCTTGTAGAAAGATAAGCCAAAAGCTCATAAGTTTTAAATATTGGTCTAAATGGTTGCACCATTGGGTGAAGCAAATATTTTGCAGAGTACCCACGGAAATTGTTTGTAGTATCAGTAAACTTTTCTTTTGCAGTAAAACTTATTACCGGAGAATGAATATATTTAACAGCCAAATGGCGAGAAACAGGAGTATTTATCGCCTGCCCACCTTCAATAAAACGGCTTCCCTGAATAAAGTCATACCCTTCATCAAGTTTATCAATAAATTTAACCACATCTTCAATGCTGTCTTTATTATTTCCGTCAATTGTAATAATTCCCTCATATCCACGCATTAAAGCCCAATAAAAGCCCATACGCAACTGAGCGCCTTGTTTTCCCGGCCCACGCTTTACAAGTAAAGTATTTACCCCAAGACCACGCAGCATATCTTCATCAGTGCCTCCGTCATAAGAGCCACCATCACAAATAATTATGTCGCATATAGTATGCACTTTATTTATTCTTGCACGATAAAGCTCTAAACGGATATTATCCTTTTCATTGATTATAGGTATACAAAGGCAGTATTTGTTTTTCTTTGGCTCATATTCGTCACAGTCAAAGTCCGGCACACCTTTAAGATTGCGATATTCCATATTAAAAATTCTCCTTCAAATATAAAATCGCTTGTTTAACTTTATCTATATCATTCTGGTTTTTCATTTCAATAGAAAGATAACCGTCATAATCAATTTTTCCAAGAACCTTTTTTAAAGTTTGATGTTCTTTTATTTTTTCCACATATTCAAGGTTTGGCATACTTAAATGAATATGATTAACATAATTTTTATATGTTTTAATAACATGAGGGTTTTCATTATTGCAGATAATTGTGCCAAAATCTATATTTACTTTAACACCTTGGTTATCAATTTTTTTGCAAAATTCACAAGCCTCTTTTGTTGTATTCAAAAAATTTGTATTATAGATTGTTGGATTTGCCTCAATAGCAACAACAGTATTTTTGCTCTGTGCATAATCTCCAAGTTCTCTAAAAAATTCTATAACCTCATCTTCACTTGCACCTTTTGGCATATTGCGATTTTTTGGACAGCCAAAAACAATATTTTTTATACCAAGTGCATTGGCAAAATCCATTGCCTTTTTTGTATATTCCAAAAGTTCACATCTATCCTCAGCATTAAATATATTGCCAGTTTTTCCAAACCATATACTTTGCATACTGCAAATATCAAGACCAAAACGATTTTTAATCATAGACGCATAAAGCTGTGCTGCTTCTATGTTTTCATAAGGTGAAGAAAATAATCTTGTAGGAGCAATTTCCAAACCACTTATATTATTTTCTTTTAAAAACTGGTACATTTCCAAGTCATATTTTTTATCCCAAGCTATATTTGATATTGAATATTTCATTTAAAACCTCTGAATTATTTTTGCATTTTTTCCACATATTTTTTTATATCGCAAAGGACAAAGTTTTTGTCCTGAATATAACCATTATTTCCACCAAAAAGCTGTGCATATTTTGTTTTAAAATCATAACAAGGCACATTATCAGTAATATGATTTACAAATTCTTTTCCGGTCAAAGTATTGTATATTTCGCTTATTGTAACAGGTTGTGTTGCAATATTAAGCACTTTTATGCCATTTTCAATTGCAACATGTAAATCTTTATATAAATATTCCAAATTGTAAAACTGAAATACACCTCTTGAATCTGTAAAATTAAGTGCAGAAAAACCAAGATTTTCAAAAAGTTTTTTTGCTTTTTCTCTGTCTGCATTTTCATTAAATTTATAAAAACCGTTATCAGCCAAAGTATAGAAATTGCTTATATCGTTATTTTTATGATATAATTCTCCATATTTTTTATCATTTAACATAGAGGGAATAAAACTTAAAAAATCATAAATAAAATTCTTTTTAAGATTTTTTCCATAAAGACCAGGCAATCGGATAATATGATAATCAGAAAAATTTTCTTTAATTTTATTTTCTAAAATAAGACGATTTAACCCATAAGGGTGCAAGTTTTCTGTATCCATAAAACTGTCTTCGTCTTTACCGTTTGGGTTTTTATAAACGTCAACAGTAGAAATTAAAACAACTTTTTTAGGGTTTATCTTTCTGATGTTTTCAAAAGCATTTTCAATTATTTTCAAATCCTCATCAGGAAATTTATTTGCAATAAATTTCTGTGCCGGTACACCGCTATAATATAAAATATCCGGATTTGTGCCAAAAGCCTCAGTTATATTTTTTGAGTTATAAAGCCCGTCAAACTTCTCACTTTCTATAAGATTTGACCCAACAAACCCAGTGTATCCAACAAGAATTTTCATAAAAATAAACTCCCTCATAAATGAAAATAAACAGATTTTACATCATATATATTACTCTATATTATACATATTATATATATATAAAGTCAAATCATAAACTTTTATATATATTTCCAAACTGTAAATTTTCACACAAAAAAGGCGAGAAAAATTCTCGCCTTAATAATTTTATATTTTATTTACAAACAACGCATTTACCGTCAATAAATACATTTTTAATAGTTGTAGAAACTTCCATTGGGTTGCCGTCACAGATAACTATATCTGCATCTTTGCCAACTTCAAGAGAACCAACTCTGTCTGCAATACCGATATGTTTTGCAGGATTTATTGTAATAGCCTGCAAAGCATCAAACTCGTCCATACCGGCTTTTACAGCAAGACCGGCACATAAAGCCAAATATTGCTGTGGAATAACAGGGCTGTCTGTTATAATGGAAACTTGACAGCCTGCTTTTGCAAGCACGCCCGGAGTTGTCCAACTCATGTTGCGAAGTTCAAATTTTGATGCAGAACCAAGTGATGGTCCAACAGCCAAAGGATAATTTTCTTTTGCAAGTTCTTCAACAATAAGATGTCCTTCAGTAACATGCTCCAAAGTAAGTTTTACATCAAATTCTTTTGCTATTCTTATTGCAGTAAACAAATCGTCAGATGCGTGTGCATGTGCTTTTAGTGGCATTTCTTTTCTGATAACTGGCAGTAAAGATTCCATTTTAATATCAAACGGTGGTTTTTTTGTTATATCATCACCGGCAGCAATAAGTTTTTCATTATATTCTCTTGCTTTAAAAAGCATATTTCTTAATTGAAATGCAGTGGACATTCTTGTATTATTGCCTTTTTCACGATAACAGCGTTTTGGATTTTCACCAAAAGCACATTTCATAGCAACAGCTTCTTTAACAATCATATCGTCAACTCGTTTACCGGTAGTTTTAATAGCAGTAAAAGTGCCTCCCAAAACATTGGCACTGCCAGGGCCGGTAGACACACAAGTTACACCGCCTTCAACTGCAAATGCGAAAGCAGGGTCCATAGCCTTAACGCCGTCAATACCTCTCATTTGTGGGCAAACAACGTCATTAAGTTCGTTATAGTCCATGCCTTCAAAACCGATACCGTAACCGTCAAGACCGATATGACAGTGCGCCTCAACAAAGCCAGGATAAACACGCAAACCTTGTGCATCAACAATTTCTGCATCAGCTTGATTGATATTTTCTTCAATTTTTATAATTTTACCATTATCAACCAAAATATCAGCATTGTATGGTTGTTTATTGATAGCGTCATAAATTAAACCGTTTTTAATTAAAACCATTTTGTTGTACCTCCATAAATTTTTCGATTAAAGATATTTTCATATTATCACAAAACAAATAAAATTCAAGTTATATTAAATATATAAATTATGAAATTTAATTATTTTATGCTTGTCTTTTATAATTTATATGATAAACAGTATAAAATTATTTTAAAGAAATTTTCAACAAATTTTTTTCAAATGTTGAAAACTTTATTGCCATAATTCTATTGAAAATTTTATATAAGAGTATTATAATAATAAAGATAAGTTAATAAGGCCCATTGGTCAAGCGGTCAAGACGTTGCCCTCTCACGGCAAAATCAGGGGTTCGATTCCCCTATGGGTCACCAAAGAGAAAGCAGATACACTGTATGTGTACCTG
>JAHHUD010000075.1 GCA_020024185.1 Oscillospiraceae bacterium
TCTATAGAGTACATAAGTGAGGAAATAAACTGTATATTAGAAAATAAAAATTTATCTAGAACAGATAAGAAGAAATATATGAAAATATTAGCAAATGATGATTTATACAAGAAGATATATAATGATTATCCTATCAATCTAATGCAACCAAAATTGAAATTATTTTATTGGTGTATGAAACATAAGCAGTTTTCACTTGTATATATGCTCAACTTTTTAAAAAAATACTTTGGATAGGAGGTTTTGGATAGGAGGTGTAGAAATAATGAAGTTAAAAACAAAAATTTTATATCCAAACGAAAAAAGAGTAATAAATGAATTAATAAAGCACAAGGAGCCAATCGTTTTGCTAGTTGGGACTTGTTTATATAATAATATAGGCGATCATCTTATTTCCAAAGTAGAAAAAAATTTTATACAAGATAATTACCAAAACTATAAAATTTATGAAATTCCAACCCCTATTTATGAAAAGAACAGAAGTATTATTAAAGCTTGTATAAAAAAAGATGATATAATATTTATCACAGGCGGTGGTTGGATGGGAAGTGTGTGGGAGAAAGACGAACTAATTATGCAAGGTTTTATTAACGATTTGCATACATCACATATTATCATATTGCCGCAAACTATATATTACGAAGATAATTATCAAGCTAATAAAGTGCTTGATTCAGCAAAAAAAACATATAGTAGGTGTCAAAATTTAACAATATGCCTTCGAGATTATAAATCTTATCTCTTTGCTAGAGAAAATTTTTCAATGGCAAAAATCTATCTTTTACCTGATATCGCTTTATATGATTGCGATAAAAAAATTGAAACTGCGGAGAATAAAAAGGCTAATATTGGTATATGCTTAAGAAAAGATGCTGAATCATTGAATAATGATATTTTAGATTTTCTAAACAACAATGAGAATTTGAAAAACGAAAAAAAAGTTTTTACATCAACTTTGACTAAGCTCAATTCAGTTCCAATTTTTTTAAGAAACTTTATTATAAATAAAAAGATAAAAGAATTTAGCAAATATAAGATTGTTGTAACGGATAGATTGCATGCAATGATAATTTCAAAGTTAGCTGGAACAGTATGTTATGTTTTAGATAACTGCACAGGAAAAGTAAAAGGCGTATATGATTTATGGTTGAAAGATGACCCTAACATCCATTTGATAGAAGACGGATCTACATTGTCAAATATTAAGTGTGTTAATTATCAAGATACTGTAAATTACATAAGTATCAAGAAAAAATTTGAAGTATTAAAATAAATAGGAGAAGACATATGAAACCTAAAAGAATGATATTAGGATTAATTCCAAATAATAGATGTAATTTAAAATGTGGATATTGTTACATCTCGCAAATTCCTGAGAGAGAAATAGATGATAGTGGATTTGTATACCCAATTGAACATATGATTAATTGTTTATCAGTAGAAAGATTAGGAGGACCATGCATTGTAAACTTAACAGGTGAAGGCGAAACAATGCTGCAAAAGGATATTGTAAAATTAGTATATGGGCTTTTAGAAGAGGGGCATTATATTGAACTAGTAACTAATTTGACTGTCACAAAGGTACTAGATGATATTTTAAAGATTCCTTCTAAATATCTTGCTCATCTTGAATTTAAAGTTTCATTTCATTATGAAGAGTTAAATAGATTAAAAATTTTGGATAAGTTTTTTATTGATCTTGACAAAGTACAAAAATCTCCGTGTTCATTTACTCTAGAGTTAATGCCAAATGATAATTTGAATGATAAAATAGATGAAATAAAGAAGCTTTGCATTGAAAATGTTGGGGCAAACTGTCAAGTTACAATAGGAAGGGCTGATTATACAAATGATAGAGGAATTTTGACAAGTTTATCTGATAAAGAATATTTTGACTTATGGCAAACTTTTAACTCACCTATGATGAGGTTGAAAAAGCAATTATTAAACGTAAAAAGAAAAGAGTTTTGTTATGCTGGTGACTGGACATTGTATGTAAATATGTTTACTGGAGAAACATCATCATGCTATGATCAGCCTTTTAGACAGAATATTTTTTCTAATCCTGAAAAACCTATTAAATTTAAACCTGTTGGTTGTCATTGCAATGTTCCATATTGTATAAACGGACACGCTCATATGAGTTTAGATGTCATTCCAGGAATTACTGAATATAATTATTGTGATATACGTAATAGACAAAGAGAAGATGGTACGGAATGGTTCTCCGACGAGGCAAAAGAGTTTTTTAGTACTAAACTTTCTGAAACCAATGAAGAATACTCTAGTTTAAAAAAAATAGTAGTCAATATTAGTTGGTATTTTGATATGTTAAAATTTATATTATCTAACCCAAATAAATTGATAAAAAGAATAAAACTTTATATATTTAGGGCTAAAAAAAATGGAAAAAAATAATCGTTCTAAAGAATTGTTAACAAACACAGCTGTTATAAGGATAGGGAAAATATCCACTCAATTTGTTTCGTTTTTCTTATTGTCGTAAACGTCAAACCACTCGCCTTGGCGAATTAGGTTTTTTATTGGATACTCAAAAACACACGAAAAACTAATAGTTTTTTAGAGAAGATCAATTACTGTGAAAGAAAGTAGAGGACAGCCAAAAAATGGTGTATTTTAATAAGATGTCTTATGGCATCTTTTGAGAAATTATTATTTTGAAAAGCTAAGAAGCTAATTACGATTCGGAAAGAATTCCTTCACTGATGAGCAGTTTCGCGTCCTGTTTGATAGCCTTTTCCTTCTGCTTTTCTTTCAAAGGTTCAGGCATATCAATTTTGTATAAATCGGTCGGATTCTATGTTTTACCAGTAGACAACATCTGATAGATTCCATTGTGTATACTATGGTTGAGATGGCGCAAACGGATGATCTGAACACATATAAATATCTGACATATCTTTTGTCACAACGACTAAATGATAAAATGTCAGATGGACAGTTGGAACAGCTTGCCCAATGGAGCGAGACTGAGAAGGCTAACTGTCAAAACTAAAATAGAGTAAAATGCTTGCATCTATCGTTTCGGTGCAAGCTTAATTAATGAGTAACGTAGCAATATTTTGCACTTACAAAGATTCACAAATTTAAACAAAAAATGATAGAATAGAGAATTAAATTATAAAAATGGATGAGATTTTTTATGAGCAGAGAAAAAGATTTAACAAAAAATACCTTAATAATTACTATAGGAAGAGTATCGACACAGTTTGTTGCATTTCTTCTTCTTCCTTTATATACAACAGTTTTATCAACAGAAGAGTATGGAACAGTAGATCTTATTATAACACTTGTGCAACTGATTATACCGATTTCTTCCTTAATGATAGATCAAGGAGTTTTTAGATATCTATTATCTTCCCAGACTGTCGAAGACAAGAAGAAAATCATTACAAGTGCGAGTGGAGCTATTACAATTGCTAGTGTTACTACAATTATTGTTTATTTTGTTTTTAACCTTTTTATTAAAAGTGATTACAAAATATGGTTACTTTTGATATTGATAGTTACGTCATATAGTAATTTGTTTTTACAAATTGCTAGAGGATTAAAACATACTAGTGATTATGCATTGGGAAGTTTTATATGTTCAGCATCTACAATTCTACTTAATGTTATTTGCATTGTTTCATTAAAAATGGGGGCAACAGGTATGTTGGTTGCCACTTTTTTTGGGAATTTTATTTGCTGTATATTTCTTTTGGTTAAGCTTGGAATTGCTAAATATTTATCAATTGCTTTATTTAGTATAGATAATGTAAAAGAACAGTTGAAATACTCAGTTCCACTGGTACCTAATCAACTTTCATTATGGATAATGAATAGTTCCGATAGGTTGTTGGTATCATTCGTTTTAGGAACTGCTGCAAATGGTGTGTTGGCTGTTTCGCATAAGTTTCCCGCTATATTCATGACTTTTTTTAATATTTTTCAGTTGGCATGGCACGAAACAGGAGCAGTACATTACTTTGATGAAGATAGAGATCAGTTTTTTACAGAGATTATAAAAAAAATGTTTTCTATTTTTTCGACCTTATGCATGGGGATTATTGTTGTTTTACCGATTGTGTTTAATTTGCTTGTAAATAGTAACTACAATGAAGCATACTACAGTATTCCGATTTATATGGTTGCCTTCTTATTCAACATAGTAATTGGTTTATTAGGTGTTGTTTATGTAGCTACAAAAAAAACTACTGAAATTGCGAAGTCAACATTGTTAGCAGCAGTATTGAATATTATTGTTAATATTATATTAATTAGATTTATAGGGTTATATGCAGCAGCGATGTCTACATTTGTTGGCTATTTTGTAACCATGGTTTTTAGAATTATAGATACAAAGAAATATATAAAAATCACATATGACATTAAACAATCTATTATTATTGCAATATCAATATGTATTTGTTGTTTTATTTATTATATAAATAATAAAACTATCTCATTATTATTCCTACCTTTTTTTATTGGCGTTGCATATTATTCTAACAGGAAAATGATAAACTCTTTGGTTTTTATGGTGATTGACAAGATTGGTAGAGATCGATTAAAAAAATATAAAAAAGTAATAATTGCATTTATTGTTTCATTAGTTGTGATAGTTATTAGTATATTAGGTAGCTATACTTATAAGAAATCAATAGAGAAACCGCAAACTATTGAAGGCACATATTCTAATGTAAGTGAAGTAGAGACATAAGAAGAATGACATCCATACTTGTTTTTGAATCAAGGTTGCCTGTCGGCTCATCGGCAAGAATAATCGCAGGTTTGGTAGCTAACGCAGAATTGTGTGCGTGCACATTTATAAGACAGGTGATTATTCCATTCGATTCGTACCAGTAATATGCTGTTCAGTTCCACCTGTAAGGTGGCAGTCGCACAATAGTATATTTATGGTGTATTTTTAACTTCTCGCATGTTTAATTCTCCGTCATAGATATGAAAAGAATTATTTACAATACGGTCAATAATAGCATCCGCATGGATGCCTCCTCCGAGTCTTGCATGCCAGTCCTCAATACGATACTGGGTACAAAGAATGGTACTTTTATCGTAAGCGATTAATTTTTAGCCGTTTTGTGTTTTAATGATTTTTGTTCCATAATGACAGTAGATAGTTTTTTACTACAACATCTATAGATAGTTTTGATAGATGTTAGATTTTTACTACAATTATGGAGGATATGTTATGGAAAAACGAAAACGCACACTTAATGAGTGGCTCCCTATCATTACAGAATGTCGTCAAAGTGGTCTGTCTGATGCTGCATGGTGCGAAAAAAATGGAATCTCTGTTTCTTGCTTTTATAATGCTGTATGTAGATTACGAAAAAAAGCTTGCAGTATTCCAGAATCAGTTGGAAAAGCAAATACTCTTGATTTTACCTCATCCAAACAAGATGTCGTAAAAATTAAGATTTCTCCCGAAGTTGAGACTATAAATAGTTCTTCTTCGAGAAGCTCCTCTCAAATGTACCTTGACAATTCATATACGATTGAAATTGCAACAAATGGTTCCGTAATTCGATTAAATAATTCTGTTGATCCGCTTCTGTTGGAACGTATGTTGCATTCATTGAGGGCACCATTATGTTAGCCGATATTTCGAATGTCGATTCCATTTATATCGTGTGTGGTCGAACAGACATGAGAAAATCCATCGATGGGCTCTGCGCGATTATTCAAGACCACTTCTCTATGGATGTAGATAAAAATACACTTTATCTGTTTTGTGGTCGTAAATGTGATAGAATCAAAGGGATTCTAAAAGAACCTGACGGAATCGTGATTATTCCATACGATTCGTACCACGAATCGCAGATAACAATACCTACAATCCGTGGGAATCGTACCAGTAATACGCTGTTCAGTTCCACCTGTAAGGTGGCAGTCGCACAATAGTATATTTATGGTGTATTTTTAACTTTTCGCATGTTTAATTCTCCGGCATAGATATGGACAGAATTATTTACAATACGGTCAATAATAGCATCTGCATGGATGCCTCCTCCGAGTCTTGTATGCCAGTCCTCAATACGATACTGGGTACAAAGAATGGTACTTTTATCTGTATGACGACGCTCCACAAGTTCAAAAAGGAAATGCTCCTGCTGACGTGAAAGCTCGTCAATCATCCATTCGTCAATAATAAGAAGTGTATACCCTTCAAATTTTTTGAGGAGTTTTGATACACCAGTAACAGTGGTTGCAGCTTCATCGTGTAATTGAAGTAAATCTGGCATACGAATATATCTCGTCCTGTATCCAAGTTTGCATGCGGATTTCCCAAGAGCACATGCAAGGAATGTTTTGCCTGAACCGGTGAATCCGTCAATAATGATATTTGTATTGGTGTTCATGAACTGACAGGTAGAAAGAGATAAAATCTTATTTCTGTCAAGCTGTCTGTCCGTATAGTAGATTTCCTCAATGCAAGCCTGCGGATATCGGAATTTTGCCATTTTACTTAGACGCTTTACTTTATTGGTATATTTCTCCTGATAGGTATAATCCACGATCAGTTGTAAACGTTCCTCAAATGATAATGCTTGATATGTAGGCTCTTTTTCCTGTAGCTCTAGTGCCTGTATAAATTCGCTGAGATTCATTTCTTCCAGTTTGCGGCGGGTTTCGTTATTTATCATCATCATATCCTCCATAATATTCAGGTCCGCGAACATATCCGCGTGTTTTGTTTTTTAAGTTCTGGATTTTGAGTTCTTCTTTCTTGGCAAGATAGGTTTTATCTTGATTGCCAGAAAGAATGGTCTTAATATGATGGTAACGGGGTACCCGTATACTGGTCAAGGCAATCTCGCAAGCAGTTTCCAGACGTTTTCTGAGTATGGCTTTGACAGTTTTAACACTGACAGGGCTGAATTATAGCCCTGTTCTTTTATATTTACACTTCGGAAAATACGGTCAATTACTTCAGCTGTATTTTCACCAATGGATGCTGCCCATTTCTTGATGCGTTCT
>JAHHUD010000076.1 GCA_020024185.1 Oscillospiraceae bacterium
CTATGTAGTTTTGAACGTGTTCGACACCTTCTCTCGTTGCTATATATTTTACAGTATTCGATATTTTTTTTGAATTTGTATCAGCTCTTAGGTAGTGACATTTAAAAATTATCTTCGGCATAGTCCTCCTCATTGCTTATCTTCAAAGCATCTTCAAAACAAATTTTGCCATTACAGCTTTTGACTGTGTTCACGGCTTGGACTCTTAATCTTTCAATATATTCTTTGGGTATATCTAAGCCTGCGGAAAGAATTTTCATAATGATTTCCATTTCAACTGCAAGTCTGAAAAGATTGGTTGCGTTTCTGTTTTCACATTCTTTGATACTTCCGTCAACTATGCCAACAAGAGTATCACTTAAAAAAGCTGTTGAGTCATTGGCTCCTACGTAACCAATAAAGAACTCAACAGCTTTAGCTATAAGTTGGCTTTGATTTTCGACATTAAGACGTTTGACCAGTCCGTCAACCTTACTTATGATATCTGGATCAAGCCATACATTTACACGTTGTTTTTTGTTTTTCATAATTTTTCTCCTTTTCAAAATTAATATTGTTTTTATCTCCATGGTGTCATATCGCAGTATCCATAAATATGCCTAAAATGGCTAAAATATTCACAGAACAACTGACTTGTGACATCATTGGGTACGTTTACATCACCCAGCGTGATATCAACCACAAAAGGCTACACATTGGGACAATACGGTCGGCATTGCCGGCCGATGTGACTGCGAGGATTACCTCGCTTTTTCCTGCATACAAATAGGTCGCACTCTTTTCTCTTATTTTCCCATTATATCAAACACTTTTTCACCTCCGATTTAGCTATAATTTCCCATTAAGAAACTATCCACAAATTCGCCCTGTTTTGAAAAATATTGCAATGTGGTACAGTTACTCTACTTGATACTTAAAATCGCAAACAGGTGTGTTTGTGTGCGTGTGGTGGTGAGTTAAGATATCAGGTTTAGTTTGCAAACAGACTTCCGCTTTGGAAAGTGTTTTACAGTTTTTTGAATTGCTAATTGTTACACTCAAATACAGCATACTTTTGAATTTAAAGAATTATTTTATCATCTTCTTTCAATTATTTTTTTGATATAGGTATAGTGTGTTTATACCATACTGTAATTAAGTATTTCTCAAATCATTTTTATCAGCTCAGTTAAGGAGTTTTTGTTTTGATATGAATTTTATAATATATATTATTATTTTTTTGACTCACTCGTTTAGGGAGTTATCTCACAGTTATTATTTTTCATTTCAAAAGTAACTGTGATTAAATAAAAAAATAGCACTGTATAGGTGCGTAACCAAACGTGACGTACCTATGTTTTAATAATTTTTGTAAATAAAAAAAACCGAGGACACAATTTTACTTTGTATCTTCAGCTTAGTTTATTTCTATTCAGTTTTTAGTTTGCAAGACGCAGATTGTAACTAATCGCTTTGTAATTTATTTGAATTATATTATGCAGTAACGAAACGTTACCCCATAGATTTAAAATATAATTGAATTTCAAATAATGTCACAATTTGTGACACCGTTTAAGTTTTATTTTAGTTTTTCAATTATGTTGTAATCATAATTATTTAATTCATTGGTGAGCTCAATTCCTAACTTAAATCCTTGTATGAAACTGTCTTTGCATTTGTAGTGTAATAAACTTTCTAACTCATTTAAAATATTTAATAATCCTTTTTTATCTTCTTCAGAAATATTTTGAATCAGCTTTTCTTTTTCCGCTTCAATTTTATTTTCAGTTTCAGATAAATCTATTTCACCATAAAAATTATAGTATAGTTCATCTAGCTTTTCGTACATATCTCTACCTCCTTTTTAATGCAATACATTACCACAGATAGAGATAAATAGCTAGTACAATATTATATAAAAAATAATAAAATAATTTATTTATTGTATTTGGTAGTTTTTCATATATATTCTTTTTTCGTAACTTCATTAAGTTTATGAATATAATCCATTTGACTACAATATGATTTAATTGTTTATTTATATTTGTTTTTTGGATTTTATTTTGATATTATAAGTTGAATTTTCACAAAAAAACTTGTAATTAAATCAACTTCTATACACTTATAAACAATTTCATTAAATATTTTTTCAAACAAATTTGTTCATTTTTTACTACTTAATCTATTAAATTAATTTATTAACAGCTCAATAACTTGACCAACGTTGAGGGTTTGCCCATAAAGGCATGAAAAAAGTCGAGTACCGTTGATACCAACAATCCAGTCGTCATAGTTTCAACAAAGTGCTGCTTCATACAAAGCATCGTATTGAGTTTCGGAGTGAAGGTTTTAAAATCTCTCATTGATAGCACTCTCCTCCATAGATGAAATCCAAAGTCGCTCAAATGGCTTTTTACATCTGCATCCGTTGCACAAATTAGGCTTTCCACATCCTCTCTTTCCATAAGCTTTTTGAGAATATCAAACTGTTTTCTTGTGCTGGTATATACCTGATACTTCCATTTCTGCGGAATAATCTGAAGATCTTTATACAACCATTTTTTGTAAGCTTCATTATATGTTTCGTGTTGATAAAGCTCTACCAAATAACCTATGCACCAGCTTACCAAGTAATTATTGCCTTCCAAATAGCCATCGCATCGTTTTAACATCTAGCACCTTTGCAATACTTTGTGCCACTGATGGCTTTTCAGCTAATACTAATTTCATTTATATCTGCTCCTTTCTAAAAAATAAAAAAGCAGTCTGTACCAAAGTGTAAGACTGCTATGTAATACCATATAAATTTTATATATTTTATTGTTTTACTAAAGATTTACAAAGTTATTTTCCTTTTCACAGTTAAACCGTTTATACTTCAATATCAAGTATCTCTATATCCACTCCTTTTTTATAGATACAAAATAAAGCATAGTCAATAGAGTTTCTATCTTTTGTTGAATGATACACTATTCCATCATATCCAACTTCTTTACAAATACCTGAAACAATATTGCTGATGATGTATTGTTTTTTAAATTGGAAACTTTGTTGTTCTTTTGGCACAGACTCATCAATCAAACCAGCAAATTCTCCATCGAATATATTATTTATTGGAAATAACTTCATATTTTTATGAATAATAAATTTTGCAATATTATACCTATGATTTCTAGGTAAAGCAACTTCTTTTTTTATAACTTCTCTGTTATTTGCACAATATAATATGCTTACACCAATATCATTATATCGTCCATGCCCTGCACATCCAAAAGGTGGTTCCCATAATTCTTCTTTTTGAAGTGGTTTTCCAATAGTACTTGTTCTTGTGCGAAACACAAGCCTATTTTTTGATAAAACATAAGATTTTTCAGAATGATACTGATCTCTAATAAATTGCTCTAATTTATCAAATACATGATTTTTTGCAGCATACAATCTTTTGTCAATATACTGATTTTTGAGATTTACTAATTCATCAAATGAGCATTTTTCTGCTAAATCGCTAATTTTATCATTTATTTCTTCTAATTCGTCTCCATAAAAATTATGGTTAAACTGTTGGATATCCTGTTTTGTATATACTTCTGTATATAAATTAAATGTACCATAGTCTATTTTTTCATCATAATTTACACCAGAACCATTGCCACAATGAGGGCATTGTACAAATTCAACAATGTCATCATAATACCTATCCCATATATCGCACCTATCCCCCAAAAAATCGCTCATGATATCTCCAATAGTACTTGCCGTATCAATATCATCAAAAATAGCTTCAGGATCATCATCTTCATCATAGAAGATGCTCTCAATAGAATAATATAATTCTTTAATTTCTGCGCCTTTTCCACACTGTTCACACGAATCAATTTTATCTGAAATTTTCTCTGCAAAATACTGAGAAATACTCTCTAAAAAATTATCATAATCTTTTATGTAACTTTCACCTTTTACAATTTCACAATCACATTCAAAGCATTTTATGTTATCATCAGCAATTATAGAATAATTTTCGAATAGTTCATCAATAATTTTATAGTCAGATGGACTAATTGATACTATATATTCTTCAAGATCTAACAATAATTTGTAGTTTTCACAATTTGAACATATCATATATTTCGTCCTTTCTCATATCTGATTTATCATAAACTTTAGCTAATATTAGTAGTTATACCATATAATCTGATGCTAAGTCAACCCAAATGTTGCCTGGACATCATACTCAAAATAAATTATACTATCTTGTTGTTATTCTAAATCATAGTCTACATAATCGGATTCGGGTTAAGCTTTTCTTTCTCTTTTTTGTTGTTTCTCCTTGAATTTCTTAAATACAAAGAAGCCACCACCAGTTAAAACTATAATGGCCAAATTCACTCCAACTCTCAAGGTATTTTCTTCTGCATTAACATCACTAAAATCACTAGATATATAATTCGTAAGGAAACTGACTGCATCTATGATATGTACAATATCTTCAATAAATACAAGAATTTCTCTTTTTTATATAATAAAAATACGGTCTAGTATAGTACAAAAAACTATGAATTCCACCAGTAAAACTTTGGGGCATTATAATACTTTCAAAAAATTTCTAAAATATATTGACATTATCGATATTCGATAGTATAATTTAAGTATAGATTATCGATAATCGACAATTAGAGGTGATACAGTGGCAAGATTAAAATTTCAAACACTTACCGAGCAAATGTTCTATATACTTTTGTGCCTGCGTTGTGAGTGCTATGGTATGGATATTATGGATAGAGTAGCAGAAATGACGTCTGACAGAGTACAGGTTGGTTCAGGAACACTTTATAATTTGCTTGAGCAGTTTTTAGAAGCGGATATAATACGGGAAACCAAGGCTGAGGGCAGACGCAGATGTTATATAATAACTGAAAAAGGCTCTGAAATGCTAAAAAAGGAAAGAGAACGTTTACTTAAACAAGTGACAGACTACGATAATTTCTTTATGGAGGACTAGAGCTATGAAACGTAAATATGAATTTAACTTTTATTCTTTTTATAATACAACGGCTATGAAGCTACACCTTGAGAATATGGCAAGTAAGGGTTGGTTTTTGGATAAAATGACAAATTTTCTATGGCGCTATTATAAAGCAGAGCCAAAAAAACTTACCTATACTGTGTCCTATTATACAAAAGCATCTATGTTTGATCCCGAAATTACCGAGGGCGAGCAAACGTTTCAAGACTTTTGTGAGCATTCAGGCTGGCACCTTGCGGCTAGTAATGCGAAGATTCAAATTTTTTACAATGAAAAAGATACTCCAGTGCCGATTTATACTGATACTGAAACAGAGCTTGAAATCATAGATGCTGTTGCAAAAGAAACATTTCCAGCGTATTGGCTATTACTAGGTCTGACATTAATGCAAATTATTTCATTTTGCAGAAGTATGATAAGCCACCCATTAGATGTACTTTCCAGTTCAATGCGACTTTCAAGCGCTTTAAGTATGTTCCTTGTAGGTATTTATTTTCTGTCAGATATGATAATTTACTACCTGTGGAGAATAAAAGCAAGAAATGCATCACAAACAGATGAAAAAGTTGCAACATCAAGAACAAGATTTCAGTTTCGTTCGTTTATTTTGCTTATTTCAATTATAATAATGATATATGGCGTTGTAAGTGCAGGACAATCCGATATTACCCGATACTTTGCAGTCTATTCTTTTGGAATTATAGGGCTTATGTTTATGGTTAATGCTACTAGAATTTTGTTAAAAAAGAAAAAGGTAGATAAAGAGAAAAACCGTATTATAACGATTATTGTAGATATAGTACTTGCTTTCATTTTTACAGGACTAATGACCTATGATATCTTTCATATACTAAATACCAGCAAAGATATAAAGCAAAATGAAATGCTGTTTACCATAGCTTCAATTACAGGAGAACAAGATATAGACTCAGAAAAGAATACTATTTATTCAAATTCAATGTTCTTATCACAAAATAAGGGTTGGGAGTATCCAAATAACGATAAAAGCCTATCCTATAGACTGTTTGATATTCATTTTGATTTTATTGAGGACTTTTGTCTTGAAAAATTACTACACGAAAAAGATGATTTTGGCAGTCACAATGATGATTATGACCCTAAAAATCCTCCATATGTTTATAATGAAATTTCAGATTTAGAGTGGAATGCAGATAGAGTATGGCAGTTAAATGCTTATGGAGATAATAAAACTAATTATGTGCTAAAATATGATAATAAACTACTTATTTTAGATATTAGCTGGACTCCAAGTTATATAGAAAAGCATAGAATATCCAGTTGCTTTAATTAAATATAAATCAAAACCACCCGTTGAACGGGTGGTTTGCTCTGACCCTATAAGGGTCTATTACCTGTGGTAGCACCTTAAAAGGTGCATCGAATGGTCTGACAACCACACTTTTGTTACTGGTTTGCCCCCTACTCGGGGGCTTTTTTATACCTTATTTTCCCTTGCTACCCGTAAACGGGTCTATAAATTCTTTCAAACTTAATTGGTCACTCATTATATCTTCTTGTAATTGATTTCTTATGTATTCTTTTATTGCAGTTTCATACTTTCCTACTGTATCTACAAAATATCCTCTACACCAAAAATGTCTGTTTCCATATTTATATTTTAAATTTGCATGTCTGTCAAATATCATCAGACTGCTTTTACTTTTTAAATATCCCATAAACTGTGATACACTTAAATGCGGTGGGATTGATACAAGCATATGTATATGGTCTTTACAACACTCTGCTTCTATTATTTCTACTTTTTTTCTTTCACACAGCTCTCTTAATATTTTTCCTATATCCCTTTTTATTTCTCCATATATTACTTGTCTTCTGTATTTTGGTGCAAATGCGATGCTCATTTGAATCACACATATCTGCCTCAACAGGTATCACA
>JAHHUD010000077.1 GCA_020024185.1 Oscillospiraceae bacterium
ATAACATTTTCAAGTTCAGACACAATAATTTTCTTAACTTTTTTATCACTTTTAAGTATAGATTCAAGTTGTGAAATTTCTTTTATAAGATTATCTTTTTCTTCTATTCTTTTTAAAATATAATTTTTATTAAGCTGACGCAAACGTATTTCAGCAACATATTCAGCCTGTATTTCATCTATTCCAAATCCAATCATAAGGTTTGGCACAACTTCTTTGTCATCTTCTGTATTTCTTACAATATTTATAGCTTTGTCAATATCCATAAGAATATATTCAAGACCTTTTACAAGATGTAATCTATTCTTTTTAAGGTTAAGATTATAGAATGTTCTACGTTTTACACAATCTACTCTAAAAGCAATCCACTCTTCAATAAGCTCTCTTACACCCATAACTTTTGGTGCACCACCAATAAGAACATTAAAGTTTGCACTGAATGAGTCTTCAAGAGGTGTTAATTTAAAAAGCTTATTCATAAGTTTGTCAGGGTCTTGTCCACGTTTTAAATCAAATGCGATTTTTAAACCATTTAAATCAGTTTCATCACGCATATCGCTTATTTCTTTGATTTTACCCTGTTTAACAAGGTCTGCAACCTTGTCCATAATTGCTTCAATTGTTGTTGTTTGAGGGATTTCTGTTACTTCTATAATATTATCTTCTTTAATATAATTCCATTTACTGCGTACTTTTATACTTCCTCGTCCAGTGTTATATACGCCATCAATATCACTTTGGTCATAAAGAATTATACCACCACCGGCAAAATCCGGCGCCAAAAGTGTATCTTTTATATTGTGTTCTTCATCATTTATTAACGCAATTGTTGTTTTACAAACTTCTTCAAGATTAAAAGAACAAATTGAAGACGCCATACCAACAGCAATACCTAGAGTATTATTTGTAAGAATTGTTGGAAATGTTGTTGGAAGTAAAGTTGGTTCTTTCTTTGTTGAGTCATAGTTATCAATAAAATCAACAGTATCACAATCTATATCACGAAATAATTCTTCACAAATACTTTCAAGCTTTGCTTCTGTATAACGAGAGGCTGCATAAGCCATATCTCTGGAATAAGCTTTACCAAAGTTACCCTTACTGTCTATAAAAGGAACAAGCAAGCTTTCATTTCCTCTTGCAAGACGAACCATTGTTTCATATATAGCTTGGTCACCATGAGGATTAAGACGCATTGTCTGCCCAACTATATTGGCACTTTTTGTTTTGGTTCCTTTTAATAAACCCATTTCATACATTGTATAAAGCAATTTTCTGTGGCTTGGTTTAAGACCATCAATTTCTGGTAAAGCACGAGAAACTATAACACTCATTGCATAAGGCATATAGTTTTCTCTAAGAGTTTCAGTTATAGGATTTTCTAAAACTTCACCCGCAGATAAAATTTCAACATTATCAGATAGACCTGGACGTTTTTTTGTCGCAGATGTATTTTTCTGTTTTTTTGCCATATCTTAATTATACCTTTCTTTATGATAAATCAAGCTGATCCAGATAATCTGCACCAAAATCCTGTATATATTGTTTTCTTCCTGCAAGATTATCACCAAGCAAGAGTTCAAACATTTCCTGAGTTCTATCCACTTCTTCTTTACATACCTTAACAAGTCTGCGTGTTTGAGGATTCATTGTTGTAATCCACATCATTTCAGGGTCATTTTCGCCAAGACCTTTTGAACGTTGAATAGTATATTTCTCATTTTCTATACGAGAAATAATATTTTTCTTTTCTTCTTCAGTATATGCAAAATAAGTTTTATTTTTTGTATTTATTTCATACAGTGGGCTTTCTGCAATATAAACATATCCATCTTCTATCAATTTTGGACAAAGTCTATAAAGCATAGTAAGAATAAGTGTTCTTATCTGAAATCCGTCAACGTCTGCATCAGTACATATAACAACTTTATTCCACCTAAGAGTATTTATATTAAATGTAGAAATACCGGCCTTTTGGTATTTTGCCGGACTTTCTACACCACATCCTAAAACTTTTATAAGGTCAGTAATAATATCACTTTTAAAAATTCTATCATAGTCACATTTAAGACAGTTAAGAATTTTACCTCTTATTGGCATAAGAGCTTGAAAATCTGCATCTCGGCTGGTTTTGCATGCACCAAGAGCAGAGTCACCTTCCACTATATATACTTCTCTTTTGGATACATCTTTACTACGACAATCAACAAATTTCTGAACACGATTTGCAATATCAATTTGACTTGACATTGTCTTTTTAAGATTAATTCGTGTCTTTTCTGCTTGTTCACGGCTTTGTTTATTTACAATAACCTGTTGAACAGCTTTTATAGCTTCGTCTGGGTTTTCAATAAAATAGATTTCCAATGTATGTTTTAGAAAATCTGTCATTGCTTGAGCTATAAATTTATTTGTTATAGCTTTTTTAGTTTGGTTTTCATAGCTTGTTAAAGTTGAAAAACAGCTTGAAACAAAAACCAAACAATCCTCTATATCTTGAAATGTAATTTTGCTTTCGTTTTTCTTATAAAGATTTTTCTGTTTTGCAAAAGCGTCAATCTGGCTTACAAAAGCACTTTTTACAGCTTTTTCAGGGCTACCGCCATATTCAAGAAAACTCGAGTTATGATAATATTCTATTTTCTGTACTTTGTTTGAAAAACAGAATGCAACATTCATTTTCACTTTATATTCCGGCATATCATCACGGTCTTTGCCCTGTGCTTCTGATGATGTGTATATAATTTGAGTTAAATTATTGCCATCTACAATTTCTTCTACATAGTCATTTATACCTTTTTCATAGAAAAATTCTTTTTGTTCAAATTCTTCGTTTTTTTGATTTCTAAATATAAACAATACATTTGGGTTTACAACTGCTTGTCTTTTTAGAATTTCTTCAAAATATTCTTCTGGTATATCAATATCACTAAAAACCTCTGTATCTGGTTTCCATTTTATTCTTGAACCTGTAACTTTTTTGTTGGTTTGTTCTTTTTTAAGCCCACCGATATTTTCACCTTTTTCAAAATCAAGGTGATATGAAAATCCATCACGATTTATATCAACCGTCATATACTCTGATGAATATTGTGTTGCACACAAACCAAGACCATTTAAACCAAGTGAAAATTCATAGTTATCACCGGAATTGTTATTGTATTTCCCACCTGCATACATTTCGCAGAATAAAAGTTCCCAGTTATATTTTTCTTCATTTTTATTATAATCAACAGGAATACCACGGCCAAAGTCTTCTATTTCTATGGAACCATCGGTATATTTTGTCATTATAATTTTTTTACCAAAACCTTCTCTGGCTTCATCTATACTGTTTGAAAGTATTTCAAATACAGAATGTTCACAACCCTCAATGCCATCAGAGCCAAAAATAACTGCCGGACGTTTTCTTACTCTATCAGCTCCTTTAAGACTGCTAATACTTTCATTACCATAACTTTTGGACTGTTTTGCCATTATACTCTCCCATTCATTTTTAATTGTTCAATTTATAATTCTATAATTAAAAAATTTTTTTGTCAAGGAATATACTATACAAAAAGGCAGTTCAACAAGAACTGCCTTTTATCAATTTTTTTATAAATCTGTGCTTTTTTGTGCGGTTATTTCATCATTATCAATAACCTCAGAATTTTCTGTTTTTACTTCTTCATTTTCCAAAGTTTCCACTTTTATTTCTTCTTTTTCTACTTTTTCATTTTCTAAAGTTTTAACATTTTCATCTGAATTGTCATTTTTCTCCCATTGTGGAACATATCCTTCAGACATAATTTCTTTAAATTCTTCACCTGTAACTTTTTCTTTTTCCATAAGAATTCTTGCAACAATATGAAGTTTATCAATATTATCTTTAAGGATTGTCATACAACGATTATATCCTTCGTCAACAAGTTTTCTGATTTCTGCATCAATCTCACTTGCAACAGCTTCAGAGTAACCCTGACCTTGAGAATAATCTCTTCCAAGGAATGTTTGTTGTGGGTCATGACCATAAACAACATTACCCAATTTGTCAGAGAAACCATATCTCATAACCATAGATTTTGCAATAGCAGTTGTTCTTTCAAGGTCATTTGAAGCGCCTGTTGAAATGTCGTCCAAAATAAGTTGTTCTGCACAACGGCCACCTAAAAGTGTAACTATCTCGTCAAGCATTTCTTTCTTTGTACGATAGTTTGTATCTTCTTCAGGTATTGAAAGCGTATAACCACCAGCCATACCTCTTGGAATAATAGAAATTTCTTTAACTGGGTGAGAAGTTTCACAAACATAAGTTGCAATTGCATGGCCTGCTTCGTGATATGAAACAAGTTTCTTTTCTTTTTCTGTAACAACTCTGGATTTCTTTTCTGGACCAGCAATAACTTTAATTACTGCCATATCAAGATCTTTCTGAGTAAGTGCCTTTTGACCTTTTTTGGCAGCCATAAGAGCAGCTTCATTACAAAGGTTTTCCAAATCTGCTCCAGTAAATCCAGCTGTTGCCTGTGCAGTTGATTTTGGGTCTACATCAGGACCAATAGGTTTATTTGCAAGGTGAACTTTTATAATTTCTTCTCTGCCTTTAATATCTGGTGCTCCAACATAAACCTGTCTGTCAAAACGACCCGGTCTAAGCAAAGCTCTATCCAAAATATCTGCACGGTTTGTTGCCGCCATAATTATAACGCCTTGGTTTGCACCAAATCCGTCCATCTCAACAAGCAATTGGTTAAGAGTTTGTTCTCTTTCGTCGTGACCACCGCCAAGTCCTGCACCTCTTTGACGACCAACTGCATCAATTTCATCAATAAATATAATTGCTGGAGCAGCCTTTTTGGCTTTGTCAAATAAGTCTCTAACTCTTGATGCACCAACACCAACATACATTTCTACAAAGTCTGAACCAGAAATTGAGAAAAATGGAACGCCGGCTTCACCTGCTGTTGCTTTAGCCAATAAAGTTTTACCTGTACCAGGAGGGCCAACAAGCAAAACACCTTTTGGGATTCTTGCACCAAGTGCATTAAATTTGCCTGGGTCTTTAAGAAATTCTACAATTTCAACCAGTTCTTCTTTTTCTTCGTCAGCACCAGCAACATCTTTAAAGTATTTGCGTTCAGACAAATCACCAACATTTTTTGTTCTGGCTCTGCCAACACTAATCCCTTTTCCACCGCCATTTGCTTGACTATACATATTGAAGAACAATACGCCCATAAAAATAATCATTATTATATATGGTAAAGATGAAAGCCAAAATGGAAATGTTGTTGGTGGAATATGGTCATATGAAACATTGTTTTGTTCTACATAAGGGTCAATTTTTTCAACAAAGTAGTTTACACTTGCAACATTGTAGTGTATTGTTTCCTTTTTATCTTTAAGTTTAATGTCAACATTACCATTTCCAAGATTAAGTTCATAATATTCTACCTTGTTTTGTTTAAACAAGTCGATAGCTTCGCTTGTTTTCATTTTGCTCATATTGTCTGGTTTGTTAAGCAGTATAGCAAAAACAACCATACTGAGCAACATAATAATAAGTGGTAATATGTTATTATTTCTTTTTTTAACCAAGATAGGTCTCCTTTTACCTAAATTTATTTCATGTATACTTCTGGTTTAAGCACACCAATAAATGGCAGATTTCTGTATTTTTCATCAAAGTCAAGACCATAGCCAACAACAAATTCATCAGGAACCTGTCTGCCTATGTATTTTGCTTTAACATCACATGCTCTGCGTGCTGGTTTATCAAGAAGTGTACAAATTTCAATACTGTTTGGATTTCTTTCTTTAAGCATATTCATGATGTAATTAAGAGTAAGTCCTGAGTCAAGGATATCTTCAACAATTATAACATCTTTACCTTCAAGAGGAATGGTTACATCTTTAATAATCTTTACGTTACCAGATGTTTTTGTACCGGAGCCATAAGAAGATACAACCATAAAATCAATTTCACATTTAAGGTCAATTTCTCTCATAATATCTGCCAAAAACACAACAGCACCTTTAAGAACAGTCACAAGAAGAACATTTTTACCTGCATAATCTTCTGTCAACTTTTTCCCTAAATCTTTTACAATTACATCAATTTCTTCTTTGCTTATCAAAGTTGTTTTGATATCGTTTAACATAATGAATTCCTACCTTTTACATTTTCTCTATAACCAAAATATTTCTTGTCTTTTCTCCAACAGCAAAATGACTGTTTACACCATAATTTTCTACCCATATAACATTATTATCCATATCAGATAAAATTATAATATTATCTCTTATTTCCAATGGTATTTTATCTTCTATAAATAATTTTTTCAGTGTTTTTGTCACATTGCGTTTTTGTAAAGTAAATATGTCACCGGTTATTCTTGTCCTAAAAAATAATTTACACTTTATTGTATCATAATCAATACAATTTTTTAAATAGTTTTTGTCATTTTTTTTAATTTTTTTAAACTCTTCCAAAGAAATCTTTCTTATCATATATTTTTTTGATAAAAATTCTGATATTTTTCCTATTTCTACTGGCATTTTTTCTTGTAATCCTGTATTTTTCTTTGTATAAATTTTACCAAAAATCAAAAAACCATTATCTATATGGCAAATAATATCCTTTGAAAGTTGTCTAGAAAACTTATTATTTTTTATACCCAAGAGAATATCATTTATATTTTCTTTTGATATACAATCATATTTTTCAAGAATATTTCTAATAAAAAACTTTATAACAACATCATCATATTTACTTATTATTTCTATATCAAATCCTTTTGATGTTATGGAATTCTTATACAATGTATCACTCAATTGGGTTAAAAATGTGTATATTTGTTCCATTTC
>JAHHUD010000078.1 GCA_020024185.1 Oscillospiraceae bacterium
ATATAAATAAATAAAATAAAAAAATGGTAATGAATTATAATCATCAAACTAGAATGTAAATAAACTTTCACTATTAAAATATGAAATTTAAAAGATTAGTGTTTAATTATAGGTGGTTTTTTCCATTTTTGTTATTTTAACCGCTTTATTTTGATTCCTATATTTATCCATAATTATTGTAATAAATATAACTTATTTTTTATATATTTATACTTAATTTTTTATAATAATATGTCGATAAGATAATAGGAATGAATTTTAATTTTAGATTTTTTGGAAAGGATGTGTGCAATAGTGCTTAATATGTCGATTTCTAAAATTACTCCTACAACTTCAATTTCTAAAACATACCCATCAACTCAAAATCATGGGTCTGTTGTAAATACAAATATGAACCATTCTTATGATTGTGTTTCTATTTCTTATGGAGCAGATAACTCAGATTCTTTTCAAAAAGAATTGGTGAGTCGAATATCTCAAGAAATTCGAACAGCAACAACAACCGGAAAAATTCAAGAACTTCGCAATGCTGTTTTATCAGGAGAATATAAACCAGACCCTGATAGAATTGCCAAAAGTATTCTTTTTCAATTGGAGGAATAAAAGTGATGAATAACCCATTTGATGATTATCTTGTATTGCTAAAACAGATGACGGAAGAATTGAAGAAACTTTCTGAAATGGCAAGAAATAAAAATGATGCAGTTATAAATAATGACCTTATGTTATTAGATGATATATTGAAAAAAGAACAAGTTTCTGCATTAGCTTTTCGTGGGATGGAAAATAAACAGACTGTATTATTGAAATCAATGGGTCTTACAGACGTTCCTCTTTCTTCACTTGCTAAACATTTTCCAAAAGAAAAATATCTTGATGCAAAAGATATAGTTGAAAAGTTGCAGTCTGAATATAAAGTTTATTGCTACACTTCTGAAGTAGCGCGTAATACATTAGAGTGCAATTTACATCAAATTGAAAAAATTGTTGCTAATATGCAAAATAAAGTTGATGGGCCTGGATATGATAATAAATCTCCAGAATTACCTAAAAAAATGAAAACAGATTTTAGAGTTTAAATAGATTAATTTATTATTAAGGAGTATTTTATGAGTATTGGAACTTTTGGCTTTTTTACACAAGCCAGATTGGGTATATATGCTGCTCAAAATGGATTAGGTGTAACAGGCAATAATATAAATAATATTAATACACCGGGATATACAAGACAAAAACTTAATCAGACAAGTTTTTATGCTGGTGGAAGTGATAAATACTATGCTTCAGGCAATGTTCAAATAGGTAATGGTACTCTTTGTACAGGAGTGTCCCAACTTCGTGACCCTTACTTAGATATTCGTTATCGTAATGAAATGTCAAAAGTGGGAGCTATGGACGAAAAATTGTCTTCATTAAAAGATATTCAAAGAATATTAGACGAAGTTGGTAAAGGCGATGAAGAATTTGGTGTTTTAGGTGCTCAACTTGATGACTTTTTTAAACAGTTACAAAACTTAAATGACAATACTGGCTCAGCTCATTATGATATTCAAGTTCGTTCATCTGCTGAATCATTGGCAAAGCTCTTTAACTCATATTCAAGTCAACTCGAACAAGTTTACAAAGAATCAAAAACTAAATTTGAACAAGATGTAGACTCAGTTAACAGTATTCTTAATAGTATTCGTGATTTGAATGCAGAGATTAGAAAAGCTGAAGTTCATGGTAATGCTGCACTTGAACTACGTGATGAGAGAAATATGTTGATAGACGAACTTTCTTCATATATGAAAGTTGATGTTACATATACCCAAGAAGATATTGGTGGACAAAAAATAGAAAAACTTGTTATTAAACTAGGTAATGCAAACCCAGATGCAACAGTTGATACAGATAGCTCTACACTGATAGATGGTATTTATGGGACAGAACTTTCAGTTCCAAAAGATATTAACGGTAAAGACAATACAAACCTTCTTGTTGCTTTGGGGGCACTCAAAGACGCTAAAGGAAATGTAAAAGCTGGAAGTACCGATGTTCAACTAGCAGATGGAGACCTTTATGGTTCACTTCAATCCATGAGAGAATTTCTTACAAAAGAAGGTGAATTCTCAACACCAGAGGCATTGGCAGCAGACCCTAACGCAGCAACAAAAAGGGGTATAGGTTATTATCAGAAAACATTAGACCTTTTGGCAAATAAATTTGCAACAACATTTAATGAAACAAACCAAGGTTTTATAAGAAACTCAAAGGGTGAATATGTTAGAAAAGATGGTACTGTAATTAACGGTAAGGATGGAAAACCGGTTACAGTTGAAAATCCAATGACAGATGAATTGAAAAAATATCTTGTTGATAATGGAGGACAATTTATAGGTGGACCATTGTTTAGTAGTAAAGGTGATACTAATGATACAACAGATATCAAAGCATCAAATATATCAATTTCTAAGGACTGGTCAAAAGGTCCGTTAATTGTTAATTCATTTGTACAAAATGGTAGTTCAGGAATAGGAAGTACAGACAGTTCAAATATTTCACATATGCTTGTTCTTATGAATACAAAAATGGAATATATGCCAACAAAGGATGCAAAAGAACCAATGTTTAATGGCACATTTAATGATATGTGGATTAATATAGGCAGCGTATTAGGGAACGATATGATGGTTACAAACACTATGTTGAACACATCTTATAGCACTTCTGTTCAGAACAATATGGATAGAGACTCTGTTTCAAGTGTTGACCTTAATGATGAAGCTATGAACATGATGCAGTATTCAAAATCTTATAGTGCTGCTTGTCGTCTAATGACAACAATAGATTCTATTCTTGACAAGCTTATAAATGGCACAGGTGTATTGACATAATAGGAGGTTTTTATGATACGTTCTACAACAAATGGTGTGTTAAAAAGCTATCGTTATAGTTTGCAACACAGTACAAATATATTAAACAAATCTAGAGATACTGTATTAACAGGACGTCGCTATAATTCTTTTGCAGATGACCCAGCAGCAGTGGCACAATCATTTCAATTGCGTAGTTCTTTATTAAAACTAGATAGCCAATATGGAGTATGTGAATCTGCTATTAGAAAATTTGATGTTGCATGGAGTACATTAAATACTGTTGTTGATGATAGTAGAAAAGCAAAAGATGCAATTATGAAAGCTTTGAATGATACAACAGGTACAGGAAGAGTTTCACTTGGTAAAGAACTTACACAGCTTGCAAAAAGTATGACACATACAATGAATACAAAATATGGTGAAAACTTTGTGTTTGCAGGTAATGATGGTCTCAATGTTCCATTTGAATTAAAAGGAAATGACTTATATTATCGTGGTATTAATGTAAATTCAAAAGACCCAAAAGATATTGAAATGTTAAAAAATATGACAGAAGATGAAAAGAAATATGCTGATATAGGTCTTGGACTAAAAGAAGACACATCAGGAAATATAGTTTCATCAAGTGGATATAATGTTACACTTCAAGGAACAACTTTTGTTGGGTATGGTTTAGATGATGATGGAGACCCTAAAAATGTTATTTCTATAATAGGAAGAATCGGTGAAATTCTTGAAGGTTGTAATCAAAATGGTGAATTTAAAGCTGGTGAAAAAGAAGAATTTGAACGTTTAAGCAAAAAGTTTGAAAAAGCATCAGCAAATCTTACAGACCAATACACAAAATTGGACACACAAGCTGGTTTCTTAAAAGAAAATAAAAAGAATATGGAAGCAACATCATTTACTCTTCAAGAGCAAATAATGCAACTTGAAAAAGTTGACCCAGCAGATGCAATCACAGCTTTTGCATGGGCACAATACAGTTATAACGCAGCACTTAAAGTGGGTAATAATATCCTTTCACAAAGTTTGATGGATTATATTGGAAATTAAAATATTTATGATTAGGGGGGATAAGCGATGACGTCAACTCCGCTTATTGAGATAAAAAGAGTACCGATAGAAATTGAAATGAAAATATCTCGTGCAAAGCTTGAATATACTCGTGGTACAGCAGATTTAGAAATCTCTAGAGGAAATAATGGACTGCATATTAAAAGTAAAGCTATTCAGCTTAATATGGATAGGTTTGAGCCAAGCAATATTGTGGTTCCAAACACACATCATTCATTTTCAAACCAAGTTAATCAAAAATCACAAACAACTTATGAGGCAACAGCAAGTTATGCATCACAAGGTCAATTGCTTTTAAAAGCAAGATTGGGTCAAAATTTATCAGAACAATTAGGAATAGATGTTAGAAATATTTCTCAAGAACCAGTGTTTAATGCAAAACAAGGGGAAAATGTTTTAAATAATATAGATACAACAGAATTAAACATTAAATTTGAAATGGATAAGCTTAATTTTGATTGGCATCTTTCCAATTTTGATTTTGAATTTACACCAGGTAATATTGAAATTTCAGTTACACAACAGCCGGATGTTATTATAAAATATATTGGTGGTCCAATTTATGTTCCGCCATCATCAGATCCAAATTATGAGCCAATAGATACAATGGCTTAATTGGGAGGAAAATATGTTAAATTTGAATACTAGACTTTTAGGTATGATAAACTATGAAAAAAATGATGTGATTTCATTTCCAAACGGTTTACCAAGCTTTGAAGATGAAAACAAATTTCTTCTTCTTCCTCTTGCAGAAACTGGAGAAACAATGTTTTGTTTACAAAGTATCAAAACACCGGAATTGTCATTTATTCTTATGAATCCTTTCTCTCTTAATCAAAGTTATGAGCCAAGATTGCGTAAATCAGAACTTGAACAACTTAAAGTTAATAGAGATGAAGACCTTTGTTTTTATGTACTATGTGCAATGAAAAGGCCTGTTGAAACAAGCACAATAAATATGAGATGTCCAATTGCGATTAATCCGGATATTAAAATGGGTTATCAAATAATATTAGAAACAGAAGAGTATCATATGCGTCATCCTCTATCAGAATTTGAAAAGAAAAATAAGGGGGAGTAAAATTGCTAGTATTACAAAGAAAACTAGGTGAAAAATTAATTATTGGCGATAATATAACAGTATCTGTTGTATCAATAGACGGTTCACGTGTTAAACTTGCAATTGAAGCACCTCCGGAAATTACTATCCTTCGCAATGAACTTTTGGAAACAAGAAAAGTAAACGAAGAATCAGCTGTTAATAATGGTTCATCTATGGAACTGATTTCTTTATTGGAAGATGTATTAGATAATAAATAAATTGAGGTGAAATCTATTATGAACTCTCTTGGAATAGAGACTATTCAGGCTATGCAAACAATGAAACTTGCTATGTCATATGAAACATCAGTAACAAAAATGTGTTTGGATACACAAGAATCTGTTGCTGAGATGATAATAAATCAGATGTTGCCCGCTACTAATATAAATGTATTTACAGATAGAATTATTGATGTTTACGCATAAAATAACCTCCAGATTTAAATTATAATCTGGAGGTTATTTTTTATATGAAATATGTTTTATGATAAATGGCGGTTGAATACATATCAAAAAAACACCTCACAATATAAAGCAATATAGCTAAATATTGTGAGGTGTTTTAAATTAAACTAATAAATTATAAATTAATACAATATATAAACTTATAAAGTTATAGTCTTATTGTTAAAATAATAAAAATTATTGTAACAATTGGAGAACACCTTGAGGAGCTTGGTTAGCTTGAGCCAACATAGCTTGAGCAGATTGCAACAAGATGTTATTTTTTGTGTAAGATGTCATTTCGTCAGCAATGTCTGTGTCACGGATGGAAGCTTCAGCATCTTGGATGTTTTCTTTCATTGTACCAAGGTTGTTTTGTGTGTGTTCAAGACGGTTTTGGATAGCACCCAAAGTACCACGGTTTGAAGAAACTGCGTTGATAGCAGATTTAACACTTGTGATTGCATCTTGAGCACCTTTCAAAGAAGAAATGTCAAGTTTATCGATACCAAGAGCAGCTGTGTGCATATCTCTGATACTTACTCTCATTTGGTTGTAATTGTCTGCTGTTTCACCAATTTGGAGTGTCATTGCTTCTGCACCTGCTTTTGCAAGGTCTGTTGTAGCTTGTGATGCTGTTGCATTTTTTAGAGATGTGCCAGCACCAGCACCAGTTACAGTTATAGACTTTAATGCATTTTTAATTGCATCTTCATTTGCAGTGCCAGCCTCTATTGTAGCTTTAGATATAAGCTCAGCAATTTCATCAGCTGTAATATGATCTTTATCTTTATCAAGAGTAATTACCAATTCATTGCCTTTCGCTTTTTTTATTTCTGCTTTAGATGCCCCAGTATTAGTTCCTACTTCAACTTTAATATCTAATTTTTTAGACACACCAGTTTCGTCGTTATAACTATCAAGAGTGATGTTTACATCAAATCCATATGTTGCTGTAATATTTTTATAATTCTTAGATGAACCATCATACAACTCACCATTTAAGAGTTTTTGACCGTTAAAGTTAGAAGCGTCAGCGATACGGTCGATTTCTGTTTTAAGTGCGTCAACTTCTTTTTGAAGGTTAGCAC
>JAHHUD010000079.1 GCA_020024185.1 Oscillospiraceae bacterium
TTAATATATCTTGAAAAATGAATATCTTCTGTATATGTTCCAAAAGATGAACGCAGTATCACAAATTGTGATTTCCCACCTTTTTTAAGCTGGTCAATTACATCTATTCTTTGATGTTTAGAAACATCATTTCCATATACCATATAAATCTCCTTTCAATTAGAGTCCAAGCTTTTCAAGCTGTTCTTCAATATATGTTCTCTTGCCAAGTTTAAAGATAATTCTATCTTCATATATTGCTTTTGTTTCAGGGGTTTCCTCTGCTAATAGTTTATTCTCAATACCACACTTCAGTTTCAAAAGATAGTCATTATAAATATTAGAAAAAGGTTGTGGCTCTTGCAAAAGTTCTTCTCCCTCCGGAATTGTCATTGGAACTTGTTCATTTATCAGTGTAATTTCTTTCAGATTTTCTTCCACAGATAAAATGCTGTTAAGTTCATCAATACTTATTGCATTTTTATCACACTCAAAAGTCAATGTTCTTCTGCTTGAACCATTGTAATATTCTTCTCTTTCTATTGCTTTTAAATATTCTACTTCTTTGCTATTTTTAAATTTAATTTTCATAATATCACTCCATCCATATTTTATAAATTTTTGTCATAGGTGTTGAAGGTGTTGTGTCATGAATAAATTCTATTGGATAACTTCCCGTTAAACTTGAAATATCTGTTTCAATCGTCCAGTTAGTTTTGTTTTCACCTTGAGCGCCATCATAAGCTTTGTCCCACCCATACGCTTGTTTATCTCCAACTTTCAATAAAGTGCCCCTAGACCAGCTCGGAATATTTGCATCAACAATAGCTTTCATTTTAGTGTAATTTGTTACATCAATATTATTTACCGTTGAATAAATAACTTTTGCGTTTTGTCCATTGTTTTGTCTAGTCTGAAAAACCATATTGTCAGAATTATAAATAATTTGAGACGAGGCTATTTGGTATCCATTTTTCTTTATCCATCCACCCGTTAACTCTTCATATATGTTGCCACGGTTATATATTTCTCCGTTCCAAGCACTATACACCAGACGTCTTGTTGTTCCGTCCCAGTCATAAATCTTTTTAATATTTCGACGCACTGTTCCGTCCCAGTCAACTATTTTTTTATTTTTTATCTTCGTTGTTCCGTTCCAGTCAAATATTGCCATTTTTACTCCCTTTCAAAAATAAGCATACTTGTACTCACATCTGTGCCTAATTTATCAGTAACTCTAACATTTCTCAACTCTCCATTAGTGCCACTTTTTCTTGCTGTTCCACTAGCTAACACCGAAGATGTAAAAGTCCCACCACTTTTAGGCATTGCGTTTTGAGCCAATGTTTTTACAGGGTTAAAATCTGATGAATTTATAGTTTTTCTCCATTCACCAAAAGTCCATGGACCTTCCGTTCCACTTGTACTACCAGTATCGCCATATCTTCTATACTCTTTTGCCGCGTTTCCAGTTCTAAACCCTGATACTATTTGAATAAGTGCATTATTTCCAGATGGAGGCTTTATAACTGTCAATTCAAAGCCTTCATTAGTTGGACTATTTTTTAAACTTTCAGCAACTGCTCGGGAAACACAGGAATAGTTACCAACATCTGTTATAGTGTTTAAGTCTGTACCATTTTCTATTTGTATTCCTCCACTTAAACCCCAACTACTATTTTCTTTTGCATAATATTCTGGTAACTGCCCACCAAGTCTTTGTGAGTTATCAACTACACCATTGTTATCTTTATCATATACAGCTTTCGCCATATCCGAAGCGCCAATCTCTTTTACTCGGCTATTTACGACAGCTTCTGTTTCCTTTTTATTGTAAAAATTAGTTGGAATATACTCGACAAGCTGATTATGTCTTTCCACAATAAGCTCTGGCAATTTATCAAATACATTTTTATTTTCTCTGGGTGTACCTCTGAGAGCATCTTGAGCACTCTTTACATTATTTTGGCTAACCTCAATACTCGATATTTTAAACTTGTTCATCTTATCCTACCTCCTGTTCTTGCTATGTTCTTTAATTACAAATGTTTTAACTATATTGTGTATTCCAAAGCCTTCATTAACTTCGTTATTTTCAAATATAAATTGAATTCGTTTATATCTCCATTGACGGCTGTTAAAATACACTTCTCTCGGTCCGGTATCACTGTTAAATCCCAATCTGGAAAAATTAACTTCTTCAAACAATGTAGATATATCCATGTTGGATTGTTTTATAAACTTATCTCTTCCACCGTCAACTCCATAATAAATTTTACAACTGGAGTAAACATAAGGTGCAAGCACAACAAGACAGCCTTTTCTCTGTAAAGTTTTAAATCGTTCTATAACTCCCTCATCTTCAACAGGTGTTTTCCATATGGCGTGTATAGGCTGTCCATCATCTGAATAACATTTATATCCTATCTTTTCATCTTTAAATCGTCTTATTTTCCCGTCTTTTGTTCCAAACCATAATACATCATCTTCAACAGCAAAACAGTTTGCATACACATTATTCCAAAAATAAGCTTCATATCGTGAATTTTTCTCTCCGGATTTTGCAGCCACAATCTGTCTGCTGTCCAAAACATAACAATTTCCGTTAACAGATAAAATATAAAATCCTTTCCATACACAAGCAACCGCATCTTTAAGATTGTTTTCTGCCGTAAGCTTTGCGTCAACTTGATATGACCTGTTAACAATAATTTTTTCGGACGTAATTACATTATTAGAAACTGCAAAAACTCCTCTAGAGGATAAAAACAAAGGCTCATCATTAAAAAGAGCAAAGCAGTTTTTGGATATAGCTCCTATCCCACTTATACCACCTTGCACCGTAAACAATGCCTTTTTATCATTCATCGTAGCTCTTCTCAAAAATAAAGATGTATCCTGTCCATTACCTTCTTTTACAATTCCAAGATATTCCCCCAATTTCAAATACCCCATAACTGCAGTTTGTCCACTTCCAATAACAGAATAATCCAAATCAGAAAAATAACTCGGGTCAAATACTCCACTCCAAAAATCTTTTTGAGGACACAAAGGATTACCGCTTAAAAACACTCTGTTTTCGCCACCAAGTCCAAACATCGTGCTAATTGTGCATTTTTCAATTTTTTCTTTATATCCTGTAATGGTTTTTGTATATGTCACAAAAATATTATCTTGTCCGGTTATTGGTGTGGGATGTTGCTTTACAAATGTTACCTTTCCCAAAGTTCTGTCAAAAGTATAATCTGTATTAAAATTTAACAGTTTGTGGCTTCCATCTTCATTTAGCACTTCAATTTTATCAATATTTTCAATATTATCTGTCCCAAGTTGATACACCAAATCTTCTTGTGTTCCTATAAAATTTTCTCTTCTTTTAGGAGAGAGTAAATTTATATTTTCATAGCTTTCGCCACCACCAGTAGGTGTTTTGGCAATAGTCACAAGAGGAATATATGCAACATCAGCTACATTTTGTATTTCCTCACCATCAAAAACCAAAAATTGTTCAGTAGTAAGAATATAAAATCCGCCTTTATCTCCTTTAAGTGCATAAAATCCACAGCCTTTACCTTTTGCAATACCACTTTTTATAACTTTATTATTTTCATAAATAGAATAAATTTTATCTCCACAATGGCATAGCATGTACTTTTTACCATTAAGAGTGCAAAACCATATATTAAAAATCTCTCCTTCAAGAGAATAAACTGTTTCCCAACCTGGTCTTTTAACCGGCTTTGTACTATCATCTGGCATAAGATTAAGACAATATGGAGAACGGTTTCTATCCACCAATGAAGGAGAGCTAGAAAAGTCCACACCTTTCAGGTTGTCATATTTAGATACTACCATTCTGTTAATAGTTGCCATTTATATAACCTCCACCGGAACAGCCGGAGATGTCATTTCCAGCAATACTGCGTATTGATTGTTATATAAAGATGCCAATGACATTTCTTCTTGAGCAGCAAGCAATTTTGACGCAAGTCCATAACTCAACGGAGCATATAATTCTCTTTCATAAGGTATTTCATCGTCAACAGATTCTACTATTGGAGCCTCGCTCATTTTAGATAATCCTTTTTTCTCTCTCAACTGGTTGTTATAAACAAATACTTCTGCCAAAATAATGTTAAAAAGTTTTATTGCAAAAAACTCAAGATTATCTTCTTCGTCCATATAAGAAATGTTGAGAGCAAGAGCATTTTCATAAATATCTTTTACTTTCAAATGATTCCCTCCCTTATAAATATATGCCCAGCAGAAAACCACTGGGCATAATATTAAAAATATTTTATTCCAAAACTTTTACAGCTACTGCTGAATCAAAATGGCCTTCTTTATAAGCATAAGCCTTAACTGTCACATTACTTGTTGGGCTTGTTTGACTTCCAATAACTGCTGTTGTAGAGTATCTTGGGTCACTGCCATCAATAGTATATTTAAATTGACAGCTAGATGTTGTGCTTGAAATTGCTCCGGATGTTGAAATAGTTGGAGCTGCACAAATCTGAGCTTTAGCTGTGTTTACATCAACATATACACCTTTAGCACGAGATGCAATAACAAAACAGTCATAATAGTTTCTGCCTTCAAGCAAGTTACCGCTAATACCTGGAGGGTCTTTATGCACTTTTGCATCATGGATAGTTGTAGGGGCAGTAGCCGCTGCTTTTTGAACAATAATAAAGTTAACATTTTCAGGCCAGCGTCCTTTTGGCACTTTAACAACTGTCATATTATCAAATTTACCAACAACACCTTTTGTAAGTGTCATATTTGCAATTTTATCAACATTAGTAAATTCATCAGCAAGTTTTAAAAGTTTGTATGTTGCAGCATTTACAAACAAAGTTCTGCCATTTTGTGCAATTTCAGCATCATCAAGAAATACCGTACCGTCAGTAATTCTATCAACGATATTTGTTTTAGAAAGTGCAGTAGAACTGCCAACAATAGTTCCGGCTTTTTTACTCAATACATCAAGAGCGTATTTATCAAATTCAGGGATAGCTCTTTCAGCAAGTTGCAAAGAAAGCATTTTCTTAGCAAATGCCTCTGTGTCATTTTTATCCTGACTGTTACCTTTATCAATTGTCAAAGCAAAACTTTTATCTTGAGTAAGAGTCATTTCCTGTACAGCATCTTTAAGCTCAGTTGGTGTGCCATATCTGTTAGCGCCGGTTCTTGTATAATCATTCATTGGCACAGTAAGAGGTGCAGACACTCTAACAGTTTTAGCTCCTGTAAAATCATATTCATCAGTAAGATGAGGTGCAACAAGACTTGTTTCGATATAGCTTCTATGCATATCACGGTTATATTTAATATTGTAAGTTTCAGACATATTTTAAATCTCCTTTTTCCTTTGTGTTTTTAAACGAAACAACACATTTTTCTTTTTATTTTGTTATTAACTTTTATTACCAAGTACTTCTAAACATATTATAAAATTCTTGGCTTTCGTAATTGTTTTTAGCACCCATATTCATAGCAGATGGTGTGCTTGTTTTTTTTGCTTTTTCTTCACTCTTTAAAACTTCAAGCTCACGCTTTAGGTCAGAAAGTTCATTTTTAAGCATACATTCATTATATCTGCTATAAGCCAGAGAAAGATTTTCTCCGTTTTTAACAGATTGAATAACTTCGTCAGGTATCTCAGTACACCCGGGATTGTACTGTAAAAATTCTCTAAACTGACTTTTGAAATTTTCTTTTTGAATATCTGCCTCACACTTATCCCAGTTTTTCTCAGAGTTTTCAAATTCTTTTACAACTCTGTTTATTTCTTCAAACGGAGCATTTTCAATACTTCCATATTGATTAACAATCTGGTCGGTCAGTGTCTGTCGGTGAATATCGCTCATAAGTTGGGATATGGTCTGCCCTTTCATCTCAGCAATATTCTCCAGAGTTTTTAAACGCACATCATTTTTAGCCATTGCAAGTTGACTTTTCAAATGGTCAAAAGCAAGCCCTTTTTGTGCGATAATTTTTGCCTGGCTTACAGGCAATTCAACACTTTCACCATAAAGATTAAGTGTCATTACTTCGTCTTCCTCACTGGTTTGTGATTGTTCCAAAGCTTCAGTCTGTTGATTTTCCACAATTTTCTCGTTTTGTGAGTTTGTTTCATTATCAACATTCTGTGTTTTGTCAGTTTCATAGTTATTGATTATGTTTTCATCACTATCAACTGAACTATCTATAGAAATGGTATTTTCTATCATATATT
>JAHHUD010000008.1 GCA_020024185.1 Oscillospiraceae bacterium
TACCAATTGAACTATACCCCTTTACAAGTTGCTATGCTATTATAATATAATATCGGCATATTGTCAATAGTTTTTTTAATATTTTTAAAGTTTTATCCAAAAAAAGAGTTATCATTAAATACCTCTTCCCTCTGTTAAAATATTATAAATTTTTCACTTTTTTCATAACAAATGCAGTTATAAACATTGTAATTATTCCTATTTCAAAATAAATTACAGAATAAAACATCATAGCACTTTTATCCATTTTCATAAATAAGCACCACCATTTTTTAATATTATATCTTATATAAATATTAGCTATCAAATTAAAAATCGGCATTTAATTCAAACACCGATTTTATAAAACATATTTTTAAATCATACTTGTTATAGACATAATCATAACAGCTAATATTAGAATTGGTGCGATAAATTTTATAGTAAAACTAAAATATTTTTTACCCATAAATCTAAATTTACCGTTCTGTTCCATTTCATCTATAACCATTTTTGGTTTTAAAACCCAACCTATTAAAATACTAATAGCTAATGCTCCAAATGTCATTAGAACATATTCACCTATAAAATCATAAAAGTCAAGAAATCCCATTCCCAAAACTTTAACATCGCCAAGAACACCAAAACTAAGTGCAACCGGTGTACCCCAAAGTGTAATTATTGCTGCAATTATCGGAATAATAACTTTTCTTTTTAGTTTAAAATGTTCCATAAAGAAACTGCTTGCAATTTCAAGTAACGCAATTGAGCTTGATAACGCCGCAAATAAAATAAGGACAAAAAACATAAATCCGAAAACATTGCCCATATACATTTGATTAAATATAGCTGGCAAAGTTATAAACATAAGGCTTGGCCCTTGTGTTGGCTCAAGTCCAAGTGCAAATACAGCCGGAAAAATTGCAAGACCAGCAAGAATTGCCGCAACTGTATCCAAAAGTGGCACTATAATTGCACTACTTTGAATATTATCATCATTAGATAAATATGAACCATAAGTAATCATTGCCCCAATTCCTAATGACAATGAGAAAAACATTTGAGATAAAGCCATTCCCAGTGTTGACGGTGTAAGTTTAGAGAAATCTGGTTTAAATAAAAATTCAATCCCTTTTGATGCTCCAGGAAGTGTTAAAGAGCGAACAATAATCAAAATTAAAAATAAAAATAGAATTGGCATCATAATTTTTGACGCTTTTTCGATACCATTTTCAACTCCCCCAATTACTATAAATACAGTTAAAACCATAAATATAATAAAAAATATCAACGCTGATGCCCCATTTGATACAAAATCATTAAAGTATTGCTGTGGCTGTGGAATTGTATTTGTTGATGAAAATAAATTAATGCCGTATTTAACAGCATAATTTACAACCCAACCTCCAAGAACACCATAAAATGCTAAAATAAAAAATGCTGCTATTGTACCTGCAACTCCTGCAATTGTAAATCTTTTATCAAATTTTCTATATGCATCAATTTGATTAACTCTTGCTTTTCTCCCTATTGCAAATTCACATAGCATAATTGGAAAACCAACAAGACCAACAAATATGAGATATACAAGTATAAATGCAAATCCACCACCCATACCTGCTTTATACGGAAATCCCCAAAGATTTCCAAGACCAATGGCTGAGCCTATAGATGCCATTATAAAGCCAAATTTACTGGTAAATTGTCCTCTTTTTTCCATAATATTCCCCCATTTACAGACCTTTACCATATCTGTATTTATATAATTTCTTATATAAAATACCATACATTAAATTCAATTTCAACAAAAATTTATACAGATAAAAAAGCACCTGTTATCATTAAAGTAACAAGTGCTTTTATCACATAAAATTAAATTTTAAAATTCAATTTCCATAAGTTTTGCCGTTGCCATAATAAGAATTTCCAAAGCTTTCATAAAGCCTTCAATAGAATATCCTTCTTCAGCACCATGAACCGGACCAATAAAGTCTGGGAAAAAGTCTGTTTCACTCATACATGGTTCAATGCCAAAAGCTGCTGCTGATGGGAATTGTCTTGCGTATGTGCCACCGCCGATTGTATAAGGCTGTTCATTTTTACCTGTTGCATCGTTATATGCTTTAAGCAATGCTTGTATTGGTGCAGAGTCTTTATCCACATAGAATGGAGCAACTGCGTGGAAGTCATCAATTGTTCCGCCAACTTCAACAAGTTTTTCTGTAAGCTGTTTTTCAATAATTTCTCCAGATGTTGATGTTGGAAATCTCACATTAATGTTTTGTACAAATTTTCCATCACAAATTTTCATCATACCACCAATGCATGTAAGTGGTTCAAAAATTCCGTCATCAGAATCAATTCCAAGACCTTTACCATCATTTGTTGCATTAAGTTTTTTAAGAAGTTCAAAATATGGTTTTTCTTCTTCTGCAAGTAAATCATTATCAATACAGTAATTTACAAGCATGCCAATTGCATTTCTTGTGCCTTCTGGCATTGCTGCGTGTCCGCCAATACCAAATGCTTTAAGTGTTGCAATATCACCATCTACACTTATTTCAATATTTTCTGCTTTTGGTAATTGTTTTCCATTATGTTTTACAGAAATTGTTGCACGGTCTGGAATAACATTTGAAGCAACACCAGCTGTAAATTCAACAACATTTCCATTTTCAATTTTTTTGCTTACAAGGTTGCAAGATGCTTGACCTTTTTCACCACAACAAACCGGAAAGTTTGCATCTGGTGTAAATGCAAATACCGGTGCTGGATAATTTTTAAGATAATATTGCAAATCTCTCATGCCTGTTTCTTCTTCACAGCCAAACAAAGCTCTGAGTGTATATGGAAGTTTTGGATAGTTATCTTTAAAGAATTTAAGCAAGTACATTGTAAGAACTGCTGGGCCTTTATCATCACATACACCACGACCAATAAGCCAACCTTCAACTTCTCTTACAATAAATGGGTCTGCTTTCCAGCCGTTACCTTCTGGAACAACATCAAGGTGAGCTATTGTAGCAATATATTTATCACTTTCACCTTTAACCTGAGCCCAGCCCATATAGCCTTCACAGTCGTATGTTTCAAGCCCAAGTCTTTCTGACATTTCAAAAGCCAAATCAAGAGCATCTCTGCTTGCTTGTCCAAAAGGAGCTTTTTCTCCTGCTGGTTCTCCCAATAAGCTTTTTATAGCACAAAGCTTTTTAATATCTTCAACGATATTTCTTTCATTATCCTTTACAAATTTTAACACTTGTGTTTTAAGGTTTTGTTCTGTCATATTCTTCTCCTTAAAATTTTATTGATTTTAACACGATAAAACGTCACATAATATTATATACAAATACGTCCACAATTACAACACAAAACATTTGTAATATATTTTTGATTATGTTATTATACTATTGCTAATTATAAATTATAAGGAGACTTTATGAAAAAAATATTTAATATTAACACTATACTTATTGCTATTTTAGTATTATGTTCTGTTGCTGGATTGTGGTATGTAAACGCAAATAAAAGTGTCGGTGCAAAAGCTATTGTAGATATTTTACATAATGGAAAAGCGGAAAGAATGGAAATTGACCTTTCTGTTGATGAAACTTATCATATACAAGCCAATTTACCTGTTACTCTTGTAGTAAAGGACGGAAAAATATCATTCCAAAAAAGCCAGTGTCCTGATAAACTTTGTGAAGGATTTGGCTGGATAAGTTATGATAGTGATATTGCGTCTTGTTTACCTGCTGGAGTTATCGTTACCATTGATTCTCCTGAAAAATAAATTTTTATAATATTGAGGTAATCACTATGAAAAACTTAAAATTTATTGTTATTTCATTGTTATGCTTTGCAATAATTTTATCTGCCGTGTTTGCTATAAAAAATTCTTCATCAAGACAATATGATAATCAGATTTCTTCAAATACGGACAGGCTTTCTCAAAGTATCAGCACAGATGATTCTTCTTCAATAAATTCTAATATTTCAAGTGATATTACTTCCGAAAGTGAAATTATCTCTCAAAATAATGAAACTGTTTCTTCTCCATCTGTTAACACAAATGGTAAAATTTTAAGTAAAGAAAAAGTTATCTGGGGCCCTGGTACTATTTATAATGACAATAATCAGCCTACAGCATGTGTTTCTTTACAAGAAAAATATGGCGACCTTGGTGCTATATTTTTAAACAATGACAAAAAAATTTATTTAACATTTGACCTCGGTTATGAGGCAGGCTTTACAAACGATATTCTTGATGTATTAAAAGAAAGCAATGCAAAAGCTACATTTTTCTTAACTGGAAGCTATGCAAATAAAAACGAAGAAATTATACAAAGAATAATAAACGAAGGTCATACAGTAGGAAATCACAGTTTTTCTCATCCGGATATGACAACTATTTCTGATGAAGAGTGTAAAGAAGAAATAATGAAAGTTCATAATATAATTAAAGATAAATATAATTATGAAAGCTATCTTTTCCGTTTTCCTGCCGGTGATTTTAGTGAACATGCTCTTGCAATTGCAGCTGATTGTGGGTATCAAAGTATTTTCTGGTCTTTTGCTTATAATGACTGGGATAATTCAAAACAACCTGATGTTAAATCTGCTCTCACTAAAGTGACAGACAGACTTCATCCAGGTGCAGTATATCTTTTGCACCCAATGGAAACAAACAGCAAAATTTTATCTGATTTTATAAAAACTGCACGAAGCAAAGGTTATGAAATCGGAGTGCTATAAAATTAAATAACTTTAAAACAAAAACTGCTTCTATAATAACGTAGAAGCAGTTTTATTTTAATTATTTTTATTGTTTTATCTCATTGTCAATAAGATATTATTTTTAATTGTTTACAAAGAAAAACCGCCGTCAACAGTGATGATTTGACCTGTTACAAAACTTGCTTTATCGCTTAAAATAAAGTCGACCATGTTTGCCACATCTTCTGTTGCACCTATTCTGCCAAGTGGAGTTTCTTCTTCAAGATTTTTTATATCTTCTTCTGAAAAACAATTCAACATATCTGTTTTTATAACTCCGGGACAAATTGCGTTCACCCTTATTCCACTTGGAGCAAGTTCTTGCGCCAATGCTTTTGTAAAAGCATTTATACCACCTTTACTTGCAGAATATACTGCTTCACAACTTGCGCCGTTATTTCCCCAAATTGATGATATATTTATAATATTACCACTATGCTGTCTAACCATTATTTCAGCACTTTTTTGGCAAACATATATAGTACCGTTAAGATTTATAGATAATAAATTTATAATCTGTTGCTCTGTCATATCTTGCAAAAGACCAACATAAGAAACACCTGCACAGTTTATTGTTGCGTCAAGTTTACCGTAATTATTTATTATATAATCAAAAACTTTTAATACATCTTCATAAACCGATACATTACATTTTATAAAATTTATCCCATATTGCTCTGTCATTGATGATAAATCACTATTTGAATTATTATATGTTCCAATGACAGTATATCCATTTTTACTTAATGTTATAGCAATTTGTCTGCCTATACCACGGCTTGCTCCTGTAACAAGAACTATTTTCATAAAAACCTCTTTAAATAAAAGGCAAGGAAACAAAATCTCCTTGCCTTTATATATTAATAAAATATTAGTATGCTTTACCCCAAACAACAACTGTTTCTGTTTCTTTTCCACATACTGGGCAAACACCTTTTGTGCCTTGTTCTCCAAATGGCATACATCTAGAAGAAAGTCCTGCTTGGTCTTTCATCGCCTGTTCACATTCTGCACTGCCACACCAATGTGATTTAATAAAGCCGTCATTTTTATCAGCTTGAGTAATGATTTCTTCCATTTTTTCAAGTTCAACTGTTCTTGTAACAAGATTTTCTTTTGCACGATTGTACAAGTCTTGTTCAAGTGATTTGTACAAGTTTGCAAGTTCTTCTTCAAGGTTATCAAGACTTACAAAAAGTTTTTCTCTAGTGTCACGACGAACAAGAACACATTGATTTTTTTCTATATCTTTTGGTCCAATTTCAAGACGAACTGGAACACCTTTCATTTCATATTCGCTGAATTTCCAACCTGGTGAGTTTTCAGAATCATCAAGTTTAATTCTGTAAAGCTTTTCAAGTCTTTCTTTAAGTTCATTTGCTTTTTCAAGAACGCCTTCTTTGTGCTGAGCAACTGGAATAATAACGAGTTGATATGGAGCAACTGCTGGTGGTAATACAAGACCTTCGTCATCACCATGACACATGATAAGAGCACCAATAACTCTTGTAGACATACCCCAAGATGTTTGGAATGGATGTGAAATACCATTATTTCTGTCTGCAAATGTGATATCAAATGCTTTTGTAAATCCATCACCAAAGTAATGGCTTGTACCACTTTGCAAAGCTTTACCATCATGCATCATAGCTTCAACTGTGTATGTAGCTTCTGCACCTGCAAATTTTTCGCTTTCTGTTTTTTGACCTCTGATAACTGGAACCATAAGTTCTGTTTCAAGAAAATCTGCGTATGTTTCAAGCTGTTGAAGTGTTTCTGCTTTTGCTTGTTCTGCTGTTTCATGAAGTGTATGACCTTCATTCCACCAGAATTCACGTCCACGAAGGAATGGTCTTGTTGTTTTTTCCCATCTTACAACACTGCACCATTGATTATAAAGGAATGGCAATTGACGGTAGCTTTGGAGAATATTTTTCCAATGGTCACAGAATAAAACTTCACTTGTTGGACGTACACACATACGTTCTTCAAGTTTTTCTTTACCACCAAAGTCAATCCATGCAACTTCTGGTGCAAAACCTTCAACGTGGTCTTTTTCTTTTTGCAAAAGACTTTCTGGAATAAGCAATGGAAGTGCCATATTCACATGTCCTGTTGCCTTAAAACGTCTATCAAGACATTTTTGAATGTTTTCCCATATAGCATAGCCATAAGGACGCACAAACATAAAACCTTTAACTGTTGAATAGTCTACAAGTTCAGCTTTAAGACAAATGTCTGTAAACCATTGTGCAAAATCTTCATCACGGCTTGTAATGCTTTTAACTAATTTTTTATCGTTTGCCATTATAATTCCTCTCTTAACAAAAAATTTGCCCCTTATAAATAGTTAAGGGGCAAAAATAATATTACATATTGTCTTCTATAAATTTTACAACATCGCCCACTGTTTTCAAGTTATCAATAGCGTCTTCGGGAACTTCTATATTAAATTCATCTTCAATAGACATAACAATATCAACAAGGTCTATGCTGTCTGCGTCAAAATCGTCCATAAGATTTGAATCCATAGTAACAACTTCTTCTTCAAGTTCTAGCTGTTCACAGATGATTTCTCTCAATTTTTCAAAAACCATAGTAATTCTCCTTATATTTATTTAAAGTGTAATATCACCTTTTATTTAATATTTATCTATTCATTTATAACTGTTTTTATACAAATTGTCAAGTTATTTAACGATAATCTATATTGAGATTTGCTATGCCATTAAGTGTTGTATCACCTATATTTCCGGATAAATATTCATAATATCCTTGTGATGCAATCATTGCCCCATTGTCACCACAAAGTTCTATATCCGGGCATACAAATTTTTTATTTTTAGCCTTTTGCTGAATAAGTTCTCTCAATCTTCTGTTTGCCGCAACACCGCCTGCAATAGCTATCGTATCAAATCCAAACTCATTAGATGCATTTACAAGATTATCACTGAGTATTTGAGAAATTTTTTCTTCAAAGCTTGCAGCAAGACTATTTATATCAGTATCTTCGCCTTTCATATTATTTGTGTTAAAAATATTTATAACTGCTGTTTTTAAACCTGAAAAACTTACATCATACTTATTTTCTGTATGTGGTGTTGGCAGTTTATATTTTGTTTTATCCCCTGTAAGCGCTGCTTTTGACACAGCAGGCCCCCCCGGATAACCAAGACCTAATGTACGGCTTACCTTATCAAAAGCTTCTCCGGCTGCATCATCAATTGTTCTGCCGATAATACGAAATTTTGTATAATCTTCAACCGCAACAATATGGCTATGTCCACCAGACGCAACAAGACACATAAAAGGTGGTTTTAAATCTTTGTGTGTAAGATATAAAGCAGCAATATGACCTCTTATATGATGTGTTGGAACAAGTGGTTTTCCACTTGCAAAACTCAATCCTTTTGCAAAATTCACCCCAACAAGCAACGCTCCTATAAGCCCCGGTGCAAACGTACAAGCAATTGCATCTATATCTTTTATTGTTAAATTTGCCTCATCAAAACATTTTTGAACAACCTCACTAACAGCATCAATATGTCTTCGTGACGCAATTTCAGGCACAACACCACCATATAAACCATGTTCCTGTGCTTGTGAGTAAACTATATTTGAAAGTATTTCTCTACCATCTTTAACAATGGAAGCTGCTGTTTCATCACAGCTGGATTCTATACCTAAAACTAACATATATTTTCCTTCTTAAATTTTTCTGATGTTTAATTTTATAATTATACTCTTATACATCTTTTTTGTAAATAAGTGCATTTTCTTTTGGATTTTGATAGAAGTTATTTCTTTTTCCAATAAATTTAAACCCAATTTTTTCGTATAATTTTATTGCAGAGAAATTGCTTTCTCTAACCTCCAGTACACAGTCCAAGTTTATATCAGATAATGTTTCTTTCAAAAGAAACTCTCCGTATCCTTTTCTTTTATAATTTTTATCAGTAACAATAAAACAAAGCTCTGCATCATCGCTTATAAGATAAGCTGAAAAAGCAACAACAACATTATTGTCTTCAAGGACAAAGCTTTTTATACTGTCGTTATCCAGACTATCTTTTAAAGATTTTTTACTCCAACCATCTAAAACACCTTCAAAAATCTCAGAAACTTTTTCAATATCATTTTCTGAAAATACTCTAACCTTTTGCGACATACCAGTTTTCCCCTTCATTCACATCAACTTTGAGAGGCACAGAAAGATTTGCCGCATTTTGCATTTCTTCAAGAAGAATTTTCATAGCTTTATCTTTTTCTTCTATTGGTGTTTCAACAATAAGTTCGTCATGTACTTGTAAAATAAGCTTTGAAGCAAGTCCTTCTTCTTTAAGCCTATTTGCAACCTTTACCATAGCAATTTTAATAATATCTGCACTTGTTCCTTGAATTGGAGTATTCATAGCCATTCTTGCCCCTAGTGCCTGAATATTTTTGTTAGAGTTGTTTATCTCTGGCAAAATACGTTTACGGTTATAAAGTGTTGAAACATACCCATTATCTTTAGCAAACTGTGTTATGGTATTCATATATTCTTTGACACCTTTAAAAGTATCAAGATAGTTTTTTATAAACTCATCAGCTTCTTTTACGCTTATACCAACATCTTTAGAAAGGCTAAATGCACCTATACCATATACAATACCAAAGTTTACAGCTTTTGCACGAGAACGTATTTTAGGTGTTACCATATCAACCGGAAGTCCCATTATTGCAGCCGCTGTCTGTGTATGAATATCCTCATTGTTTATAAATGCCTTTTGCATTGTTTCATCACCACTGATATGCGCAAGAATGCGAAGTTCAATTTGGGAATAGTCTGCATCAAGAAGTATATGCCCTTCTTTTGCTACAAAGAATTTTCTGAGTTCTTGTCCAAGTTCTGTTCTAACCGGGATATTCTGCAAGTTTGGCTCACCTGAAGAAATTCTGCCAGTTCTTGTCTCTGTCTGATTAAATGTTGTGTGTATTCTTCCGTCTTCTTTTATTTTATCCTTCAATCCTTCAACATATGTGCTGTTAAGTTTTTGATATGTGCGATAATTTAAAATTTTGTCTATAACTGGGTGATATTTTCTAAGTCCTTCAAGAACCTCTGCATTTGTTGAATATCCTGATTTTGTCTTTTTACCGGTAGGAAGTTCCAATGTTTCAAAAAGAGCTTTTCCCAATTGTTTTGGACTATTTAGATTAAACTCGTATCCAACAGCATCATAAACACTTTGCAAATCTTTTGACAGTTGTTCTTTAAGCATTGTGCCAAACTCTGTAAGTGCTTTCTTATCAACACCAAAACCTTCGTATTCCATATCTGCCAAAACTTTTGCAAGTGGCATTTCAATTTCGTATAAAAGTTGTTGTTGATTTTCATCTTCAATAAACTTTTTATAATGTTCATATACTTGCATTGCATAAGGAGCAAAACTGTCTGCACAATCAAATTTTGCAACAGCATCGCAAGACGCAGAAATTCTCTCAAAGTCATAACTTGCAGCACTTGGGTTTGCAAGATATGCAGCAAGTTTTAAGCAGAAAGAAATATTTCTTGGATGTATATTATTTTCATTGCAGAAAGTGTATAAAGATTTGCTGTCATAAGCAATTTTTTCTTTTGTATTATCCTCGATAAATGCTTTTAAAAATTCACTTTCTGCTTTGCACGAATAAACATATTTATCCCACATGATAATAAAATTATCAGCATTTTGGTAAATTATAGCTTTATTCAAAGTATTATCAAATTCTTTTATTTCAACTTTTTCCAAAGTTTGTACAGTATTAAATAAGTTTATATTTTCAACATTCTCTGTTGGCACAAGTTTTTCTGCCAAAGAAAACATTTCAAGACTTTTTAAAGTATGAGAAACTTTTTGTGTGTCAGGATTTTTCTTTACATAATTTTCCGGATTTACATCTATATCAACATCACAGCAAATTGTACCAAGTTTTTTAGAAAGATAAGCCATTTCTTTATCAGCAATCAATTTTTCTCTAACACCTTTTTTTATTGCTGGGTCGTCTATGTTTTCATATATACCGTCAAGGCTGTTAAATTTCTGTAAAAGAGAGACTGCTGTTTTTTCCCCAACGCCTTTTACCCCTGGAATATTATCAGATGTATCCCCCATAAGAGCTTTAAGGTCAATAAGCTTATCTGGTGTAAGGCCATATTTTTCTGTTACTGCATCAATATCCATAATCTGGTTTTGACTTTTTCCAGATTGTGTTGTTGCAAGAATAACATTTACATTTTCATCCGTAAGTTGAAGTGAATCTCTATCTCCTGTTGCTATATAGCATTTATCTCCTCTTTCAGAACAACTTTTTGCAATAGTACCAAGAATATCGTCAGCTTCAAAGCCTTCTTTTGTTATGATAGTATATCCTAAATCCAACAAAAGTTGTTTTAAAATCGGCATTTGTTGAGCAAGTTCCTCCGGCATACCTTTACGTGTACCCTTATAGTCGTCATACATTTTATGTCTAAATGTTTTACCTTTAAGGTCAAATGCTACTGCAACACTATCTGGTTTTATTTCTTGTTCCAACTTTATAAGAATATTTAAAAAGCCATATATACCGTTTGTATATTGACCATCTTTTGTTGTAAGAAGTTTTATACCATAAAAAGCACGGTTCAGAATACTGTTTCCGTCAAGTGCTAAAAATTTCATATTAATACCTCATAAAAATATTTTGATTTATTATTAGTATACCATATTTTACGATTTTATGGTATAATATTTAACTGCAAAATAATTTTATTTTTAATAAATGAGGTTTTAATGGAAATTAAAGGTTTAAATATAAAAAATAAAGCCGTTCTTGCACCAATGGCTGGTTTTTGTGATATTGTTATGAGAAAAGTGGCTGATGATTTTGACGCCGGCTTTACAGTTAGTGAGCTTATCAGCGCTCGTGCATTATATTACGGTGATAAAAAAAGTCATACTCTTATGGATAATTTTGACTGCAAAAGTCCATACGGTATACAGCTTTTCGGCTTTGACCCAAATGATTTTGTGTCTGCCACAGAACATACTTTAAATCACAATCCAGACTTTATTGATATAAATATGGGTTGCCCAGCACCTAAGATTGTTGGAAACGGCAGTGGAAGTGCTCTTATGAAAACTCCTGAGCTTGCTCAGCAAATCGCAAAAGTGGTTGTTGAAAATTCAAAAGGTATCCCTGTAAGCGTAAAAATGCGTAAAGGTTGGGATGAAAACTGTATAACTGCTGTTGAACTTGCCAAAAGATGTGAAGATGTTGGAGTAAGTTTCATAACAGTGCATGGACGAACAAGAGCAGAAATGTATAATCCAGGTATAGACCTTGATATCATAAAAGCTGTCAAACAAGCTGTTAATATTCCTGTTATCGGAAATGGAGATATAACCTGTCCACAAGATGCTATCAATATGATTGATTATACGGGATGTGATTACGTTATGGTTGGAAGAGAAGCTTTAGCTCGTCCTTGGATATTCCGTCAGATTAAACAAGCTCTTAATGGCGAAACTATTGACAGTGACCCTTCAATAGAAGAGCGAATGAACTTGCTTTTGTGGCATATTGAAAAACTTTGCGAAGTTAACGGTGAATATGCAGGTATGAAAAAAGCCCGTGGACAAGCCGCTTTATACATGAAAGGTTTGCGTGGGGCGGCACATTTAAGATTTCTTACAAACAGCTTAACAACATTTGCTGATGCGCAGAATTTAGTAAACGAGGTTCTAAAAAATAATGTATAATTTTAACGCTCTTGTTTCACGTCTAAAATATATTCCAAGATGGAGTCTTATGCGTCAAAGCCGACAAGAATTTGTTGCAGAACACACAACTGAAGTTATGCACATTGCCCATACATTAGCAATTATTGCAAATAAAAAGTTTGGACAAAATGTAAGTGCTGAAAATATCGTTATATGTGGTTTATATCATGACATAAGCGAAATTTTAACCGGTGATATGCCGACACCTGTTAAGTATAATGATGAGGTATTAAAGTTAGCATATAAAGATATGGAATCAAAGGCTTTAAATAAAATGCTTGATACAATTGACAGCGATATTAAAGATGATATTTCACCATTTGCTACTTGCGAAAATCTTTCTGACAGAGAAAAGAAAATACTTAAAGCTGCCGATAAACTTTCAGCCCTTATAAAATGTATGGAAGAATTAAGATGTGGAAACAGTGAATTTAAATCTGCATATAACAGCACAAAACAAAGTATTGAAAAAATTAATTTACCTGAAGTTGATTATTTTATAAAAAATATGTTGCCAGCTTATAATTTATGTCTTGACGAGCTTGCTAAAATTTAAATTTGGTGAGGTTATATTTTGAAAACTTTTTTTAAAAACTCTTATGTTAAAATTTTTATTCTTGGATTTATGACTTGCTTTTGCATACTTTTGCCTTTCTTGATTATCGATAAAGGCTTCTTTTTGTATGCCGGAGATTTTAACAGCCAGCAAATTCCGTTTAACATGTATGCCAACAATATGGTAAAACAAGGTGCTCTAAATTGGAGTTGGGCAACAGATTTGGGCTCTTCAATGATTAATAGCTATTCTTTTTATCTTCTTGGTTCTCCGGTCTTTTGGCTTAGTTGCTTATTGCCACATAAGTTTATTCCATACTTTATGCCGGTTGGACTTATGATAAAATTTGCATTTGCTTGTCTTGGTGCATTTTGTTTTCTTAAAAGATATGCAAAAAATGAAAACTACGCATTTGTGGGTGCTATTTTATACGCATTTAGTGGATTTTCTATTTACAATATTTTTTTCAACCACTTTTTAGAATCTGTTGCAATGTTTCCTTTCTTGCTATGGACTCTTGATGAATTTGTATATGAGAAACGCAGAGGTCCGTTTGCATTTTTTGTTGCATTAAATCTTTTAAACAATTATTTCTTTTTTGTTGGACAAGTAGTTTTTCTTTTTATTTATTTTATATGTAAAATAATATCAAAGGAATATATTATAACTATAAAAGAATTTTTTATTCTTGCCTTTGAAAGTTTGGTTGGCTGTTTTATGGCTATGGTTCTCTTTCTGCCTTCCATTTTAAACGTTATCCAAAACCCTAGAAGCACAAAAATAGCCGAAAACTTTGGCTTATGGATGTACTCTACTGTTCAACAATATTTTGCAATTATTCAATCTGCATTTTTACCTCCGGAAAGTCCATATTCTCCAAACATGTTTACAAACGGTTCTGTAAAATGGACAAGTATGTCTGCTTTTGTTGTTTTAGGAGGCTTATTTGGGTATTTTATTTTCTTGAAATATTTTAGAAAATCAGCTTTTACAAAAATCTTCACATGTTGTGTAATATTCTCTCTTGTACCAATACTTAACAGTATTTTTTATGCTTTTAACAGCAGTTACTATGCAAGATGGTTTTATATGCCTATTCTTATTCTTTGTGCGATGAATATGCAAAGTTATGAACTTTCCAAAGAAAAAATTTATTATGGTTTAAAAAAAGTTGCTATAATTACAAGTATTTTTTGTATTTTTGCTCTTACACCTACCACCGATAAAGACGGAAATTTCAAGCTTGGTTTACAAAAAGAAACCCCTTTATTTTGGCTTTATTTTCTCATTGCAATTTTCAGCTTATACCTTTTGTTTGTTATAGTACAAAATTTTAAAGATAAGCCAAAATATTCTCAAAAACTTCTTATGTCAGCTTTGGCTATTGTTACGATTTTTAGCACTGTTCATCTTTCAGTTGTAAAACTTCCACAATCAAAAAATGACAGAAACTATATAAAACAAAACTACGCTCCTCTTGATACTTTTACATTAAATGACGAAAACAGCGATTATCGCCTTGACGCATACCAATGCTATAATAATATGGGTTTATTTTTCAACAAACCATTTATTCAGTTTTTCAACAGCACTGTTACCCCATCTATTATGGAGTTTTACCCTTATGTTGATGTAAAAAGAGATGTTTCTTCTAAACCCGATTTTGAAAACTATGCTTTAAGAAGTTTATTATCCGTAAAATATGTTGTTATGCCTACTCATGAAGTAGACCATTTTCGTGAAAATGGATATGATAATATATATAGTCCTTACAGTATTTCACAGCCTTATCAAATATTTAAAAATGACTATTTTATTCCTATGGGATTTACCTATGATAACTTTGTAACACAAGAACAAATGGATAAAGTGCCTGAAAAAAATCGCAGTAATGTTTTGCTTAGAGCTATTTTATGTGATGAAAGCCTTGTTGATAATTATAAATTATCTTTAGATAAAATTGACAATGATACTTTATTTGATTATTCTTTTGAAACCTATGACTTTGATGTAAATGAAAGAAGAAAATCAAGTGGTTATTATTTTGAGCAAACAAAAGATGGTTTTATATCAAATATAAAATTATATGAACCAAATCTAGTTTTTTATTCTGTGCCTTACGATGAAGGTTTTACTGCTCTTGTAAATGGAACAAAATCAAAAATTTACAAAGTAAACGGCGGTTTATCTGCTGTATATGCTCCTGCCGGTGACAATGAAATTATATTCACTTATCGCACCCCAGGGCTTGATATAGGCATTATTCTTAGTATTATAAGCCTAGTTATTTATATAGGTTATCTTATGATTAATTACAAAAAGAAAGGTGTAAAGTAATGGAAATCAATAAAATTTTAGCAAGCGAGTTCAATAAAGAGCTATGGCAAATAGAAAATGCTGTTGCTCTTATGGATGAAGGTGCAACAATTCCTTTCATCGCTCGTTACCGTAAAGAAAAAACCGGAGAACTTGATGACCAGATTTTAAGAGAAATTTTTGAGCGTCTAACATATCTCAGAAACCTTGAACAAAGAAAACAAGAAGTTATTGCATCTATAACAGAACAGGAAAAAATGACTGATGAAATTATGGATACAATATCTCGTGCAAAAACTCTCAGTGAGGTTGAAGATATTTATCGTCCTTTTAAACCAAAAAGAAAAACACGTGCATCTGTTGCAAAAGAAAAAGGACTTGAACCTTTAGCTAAAGAAATTTTGGAACAACGCCCAGTTGCAGACCCTTTAATTCTTGCACAAGAATACATAAATGAAGAAAAAGGTGTTTCTAGTGTTGAAGATGCTATAAAAGGCGCTATGGACATTATCGCAGAAGATGTTTCTGACAACGCAAATGTAAGAAAAAATCTTAAGTCTTTATATTTCCGTACTGGTGAAGTAACATCAAAAGGTGACGATGAAAAAGAAAGTGTTTATACACAGTATTATGATTTTTCAGAAAAAGTTAATAAAATTGCATCTCATCGTGTTCTTGCAATTGACCGTGGTGAAAAAGAAGGTTTTCTTAAAGTAAATATTTCTGTTGATACCATCAGTGCTATTTCAGAAATAGAAAAATTATATATTATAAATAACAGCAAATGTGCTGACATCGTAAAAGAAGCTATTGTTGATGGATACCAAAGACTTTTACACCCAAGTCTTGACACTGAAATAAGAAATAATCTTACTGATGTAGCATGTGAAGGTGCAATAAAATTATTTGGTGATAATCTTAAACAACTTTTGCTTGTTCCTCCAGTAAAAGGCAAAACTTGCATGGCTCTTGACCCTGGTTATCGCACTGGCTGTAAAATGGCAATAGTAGACCCAACAGGTAAAGTTCTAGACACTGGTGTTGTATATATGACACTTGATATTCATGATAAAGAAAAGGCTAAAAAACAGCTTAAAAACCTTATTTCAAAACATAATGTTGATATTATCTCTATTGGTAATGGTACAGCGACAAAAGAAACAGAAATGTTTGTTGCTGCTATGATTAAAGAAATTGATAAACCTATAAGTTATATGGTTGTAAGTGAAGCAGGTGCATCTGTATATTCTGCGTCAAAGCTTGCAGCAGCAGAATTTCCTCAATTTGATGTTGCATTAAGAAGTGCTGTATCAATTGCAAGAAGATTGCAAGACCCACTTGCAGAACTTGTTAAAATAGACCCAAAATCTATTGGCGTTGGACAATATCAACATGATATGCCAAAACAAAAGCTTGAAGAAAGTCTTGATGGTGTTGTTGAATATTGTGTTAACACTGTTGGTGTTGACTTAAACACAGCCTCTGCTCCTCTTTTAGAGCGTGTTTCAGGTCTTAATAAATCAATTGCAAAAAACATTGTAACTTATCGTGAAGAAAACGGCGCATTTGAAAAAAGAAATCAACTTCTCAAAGTTTCAAAGCTTGGTCCAAAAGCATATATGCTTTCTGCCGGTTTTTTGAGAATTCCTGACGCAAAAAATAAATTAGATTCATCTTCTGTTCACCCTGAAAGTTATGATGCAGCAAAAAAACTTCTTGAAGCTATTGGATATACTTTAGATGATATTGGTACAGAAAAAATTACATCATTAGATACAGATGTTGAAAAAATAGGTTTAGAAAAACTTGCGCAGCAGTTAGAAATAGGTGTTCCAACACTTAAAGATATTGTTTCAGAACTTATCAAACCTGGTAGAGATATGCGTGATGAGTTGCCAAAACCTCTTTTGAGAACCGATGTTCTTGACATGAATGACCTTGTAGCAGGAATGGAACTTACCGGTACTGTAAGAAATGTTATAGATTTTGGAGCTTTTGTGGATATTGGTGTTCACCAAGACGGTCTTGTTCATATAAGCCAGATTTGTGATAAATACATTAAACATCCAAGTGAGATGGTGAAAGTTGGAGATATTGTTACCGTTTGGGTAATGAGTGTTGATGTAAATAAAAAGCGTATTTCTCTTACAATGAGAAAGCCAAAAGAAGAAATAAAATCAAACTAATAAAAAGGCAGATTTTTCTGCCTTTTTATTATACAATTTGATTTTTAATTTACTGTAACGTATAATTAATAAAACATTATTAGTTTGAGGTAAATGATATATGATTAAAAAATTCAGCTTTAATGCTTTCTATATAATTTTTGGCATATTTTCGTTATGGATTTTCTTTTCTGGATTTTTTCACGCAACAGGAAATATCCCTGCTAATTTTATAATGCTGTTTGGGGCATCTTTAGTTCTTTTATTTTCAGCTTATGTTGCGACAAAATCAAAGGAAATATCAGAAAAATACTATAAAATTACTGTTATAGCTATTTTTGCAATATTTTATATTGCATTAACATCTTTTGGTATTATAACTATGACAGTGCCTATAAGTGACCTCGAAGTTCTTATACAATCAGCTGACCACTGGCTTGAAAACGGAAATATACTTTCTTATAGTTCATATTTTACGGTTTGCAGAAACACACTTGGCAATGCAATATTTATTTATCTTATGTATATTCCAATTCATTTACTTGGTATAAATATATATTCTAATATTGCCGAAAGCTATGGAATTGCAATAAACTGCCTGATGATTGTTCTGGCTGTATTCTGCCTTTATAGGATTTCTGTAAGAGTAATTAAAAATAGAAATTTTCAAATTTTGTTTTTACTTTTATGCTGTGTATATATACCATTTTATCTTTGGGCTCATAGATATTACTCTGATACTCTTTCTTTGCCTTTCCTAACTTTAGGAATTCTATTATACATAAAATCACAAGAACATAACGATAAATCAAAAATATTTTATTCTATTTTATGTGGTATAATTTTATGGTTTGGATATTTTATGAAAGGCAGTATAATTATTGCTCTTGTTGCAATTTTAATATACTCTGCTTTTTGTGATAAAAAAGATTTTATAAAATCTGGTCTTATAGTTGTTTTATCATTTATATTTACTTTTATAATAGGTAATTTATATATTAATCATAATAGTTGGATAGATTTTTCGAACCAAGAGTCAAGCAAATACCCTATTACAATGTGGCTTATGTATGGTGCTCACGATGAAGGCAATTACAGTGATGAAGATGTAAATCTTTTATCTTCTTATGAGGATTATGAAACAAAAAAACAAGTTGCTTATGATAAGTTAAAAGAATATTATTCTCAATATAATTTGAAAACATATATTGAATTTTTAAATTTAAAATACGGAATAACTTATGGAAATGGTCTTTTTGACGCAGAAAAATATCTAAACAATCAGCGCCACAGTAATTTTACACACCAATTTCTTTTACCCGGTATGCCATTTACCCCTATTTTCACTTATATCGCAAATGGTTTACATTTTGCTACATTGTTACTATCTGTTATAAGTGGATTTATAAACTATAAAAAAAGAAAATGGAATATTGCCATGCTTTTCCACATCACCATGATGGGAAATATCATATTTTTCTCATTTTGGGAAACAAAAGCAAGATATGCTTTTGGAATAACTCCAATATTACTATTTTTAACAATATACTCATTATATAATATATTAGAATTTATTTATGATAAAAAGCAATCAATAAAATAAAAAAACGGTGAGAATTTCTCACCGTTTTTCATTTTATAAATTAATTATTTGCCAAATGCAACACGTTTTGTATCACGAGCAATCATCAATTCTTCGTTTGTTTGAACAACAAGAACTTTAACTTTGCCGTTTGCACCTGTAATATCATTTACAGCAAGACCACGTTTTGAGTTCTGTTCATCGTCAACTTCAACACCAAAGAAGCTAAGACCTTTGCAAACTTCTTCTCTGATTGTATTTGAGTTTTCACCGATACCACCTGTAAATACGATACAGTCAAGACCGTTCATAGCAGCTGCGTAAGAACCGATGAATTTCTGGATTTGATAAACAAGCATATCTAATGTAAGTTGTGCTCTTTCGTTGCCTTCAGATGCAGCAATTTCAAGGTCACGACAGTCACTGGAAATACCGGAAACACCAAGGAAACCAGATTTCTTGTTGAGGTAGCTAGAAAGTTCTTCACCATTCATGCCTGTTTTTTCTGCAATAAATGTAACAACAGAAGGGTCAACATCACCACTTCTTGTACCCATAAGCAAACCTGCCAATGGAGTAAATCCCATTGATGTATCTACAACTTTACCACCGTCAACAGCAGCAATTGAAGAACCATTGCCCAAGTGGCATGTAACAATTTTGAGTTCTTCTGGTTTTTTGCCAAGATATTCAGCAGCTGTGAGAGATACAAATTTATGGCTTGTACCGTGGAAACCGTAACGACGAACTTTGTGTTCTTCATACATTTCGTATGGAACTGCGTACATATAAGCTTTAGCTGGCATTGTTGAATGGAAAACTGTATCAAATACAACTACGTTTGGAACGTTTTCACCAAAAACAGCTTTTGCACTGTTAAGTCCCAAAACGTGAGCTGGGTTGTGCAATGGAGCAATTGCGCCAAGACGGCCAATTTCTGCAATAACTTCATCGTTAACGAGTGTAGATTCTTTAAAGCTTTCTGCACCATGTGCAACACGGTGACCGATTGCAGAAACTTCGCTAACATCATTGATAACTTTACCTTCGCCTGTTGTCATCATTTCAACAACTTTTGAGAATGCTTCTGTATGTGTTGGGAATGGAACTTCTACTGTCCATTTGCCACCATTAGCTTCGTGTTTGATAAAACTGCCATCAATACCGATTCTTTCGCAAATACCTTTGCAGATAACGCTTTCATCTTCCATATTGATGAGCTGATATTTAAGTGAGCTGGAACCACAGTTGATTACCAAAATTTTCATTTATTCAGTCCTCCAAAAAAATGGTATTTATTTTATTTCATAAATATTATATAATAACTCTATATATTTTTCAAGGCAAAAGGAGCTATTTTATGCCAAAAACAGTAGGTATTGTTACAGAATATAATCCTTTTCATCTTGGACATAAGCACCAAATAGACAAACTGTATGAATTAGGCTTTGATAATATTGCAGTTTGCATGAGTGGTTCTTGTGTTCAAAGAGGAGAATTTGCTCTGATTTCTAAATTTGAACGTGCAAAAATGGCAGTTGATTGTGGAGTAAGCCTGGTTTGTGAACTTCCATATCCATACAGTTGTTTTTCAGCAGAGCGTTTTGCTCAAAATGGTATTCATATATTAAAAAATCTTGGTGTTGATGCAATTAGTTTTGGCAGTGAATGTGGTGATATTAAAACTTTATATCCTATTTCAGAATATCTTTTAAGCAATGAGTATAGTGAAAAAATAAAATTATATTTATCAGATAATATTCCATTTGCTTGCGCAAGAGAAAAAGCAATTCTTGATAAATTTTCTTTAAACAGCAATATAGTTTCTGCATCAAATGATATTCTTGCACTTGAGTATATAAAAGAATGTATAAGATTAAACTGGGATGTTGAATTTATCCCAATAAAAAGAAAAGGTGCGAAATATAATGATTTATCACCAAAAAATGGTATAGCTTCTGCAACATATATAAGAAAATGTGCAAATGAATTTATGTTTGATAAAGCAAGCTCTTTTGTACCTGAAATAATTAGAAAAAATCTTATAAATAGACTTGAACAGGGAGATTACTTTACACCTAATGAAAGCTTTGAAAAAGCTGTAATTTTTACTTTAAAAAAACTATCAGCAGAAGATTTTCAAAAAATTCCGGACTGCAACAAAGAACTAAGTCATGCTCTTGAAAACAATATTGCATATTGTTCAAGTATAGAACAGCTTATAAATAATATGCCAACTAAACAATATACCCGAGCAAGACTTAAAAGAATAATTCTTTTTTCTTTTTTAGGGTATAGTGAAATGTTACCGGAATTAGTTCCTTTTATAAGAGTTCTTGCAATGGATAAAAAAGGTGAAACTATATTAAAAAAAGCCAAAACTATAAGCAATTTACCAATAAGTCATTCTTATCGTATTTTACAAGATTTGAGTGATGATTGTAAAAATGTAATTAAGGCTGAAAGTTTTGCTACTGATAGTCAACACCTTTTCTTTAAATATTGTGGTGAAAATCGTACAGATTATACCACAAAACTATACAAAAAGTAATTTTTTTATATAATATAACATGATAAAACAAAAAGACAGACGATTTTACATCATCTGTCTTTATTTTAATTAAAACTATTTATTATCTTTATTTAATGACACCGGTTTTATTTGTTCACCGTATACTTGATTTACTATGCCGGCAAGACTATGTATAACTCTTGGACTTATATTTTCAAACTCTTTTATAGGCACATAGAATATATTTCCATTCTTAACTGCATCAGTTTCTCCAAATCCCATAGTTACAAGCTGTTCTTGTGTTATAGTATCTGCAACTATAATCACTTGAGGGTTTGCAGATATTATATTTTTAATATCTGTTGGAAAATAGTTTTCTCCATCAGATATTACGTTAAAGAAATTAGATATTAAATTACTTTCTATTGTGTCACTTGTTGCAATCATTCCATAAGTATTAAAAATCATAACTGCTGATTTTTTTTCTATATTCTGTAATGCTGTTGAATATAAATTTATTTTTTCTTGTATATCAAGAGTTATCCTTTCACTTAATAATGTAGCTTGTTCTGCACCACAAGTTAAAGCTGAAATACTGCGATACATTTCTTTAAATTCCTCAAGATTTTTTGGTACTTTAACTGTAAGGATTTTTATTCCGCTTTGTTCTATTGCAATCCTATCTGTTTCATTTATAGGATTTTGAATTATAAGATAATCAGGTGAAAGTTCTATTATATCATCAACCTTTGGAATAAGTGGTGTGCCCACTGATTGCAATTCATTTCTTCCATGTTTGTCACAATACTCACTTACAGCAATCAAAGCATTTTGACTTGTTGACGACAAAATCGCTTCAGTGGCAAGTGGAGAAAGACTTATAATTTTATTGGCTGGTTGTTGAATTGTCACACCAAAACTCATTGCAGGATATACAAATTTTACTTCCTTATTTTTGGAAAAAATTGAAGTTATTTTTTTCCATAAAGATTTTTTAGGTTTTGTGTTTACCGGTTTATCTTGTTTTTGTGAAGAAATTTCATTTGAATTTGATACGCTGTCTGAGTTATTGCTATCTGTTATTATATCATTTTCTGTATTAACTTCATTACTGTTTTCTATTTTATTATTGTCAGTTGTGGGATATTGTGACGATTTGTTTAAATTTTTTAAAACAAATACTAAAGCAAAACCAACGAAAATAGCCAAAAAAATACATCCACAAATAATAGTCTGTTTTTTTTGTAATTTTTTCTTTTTTTCTGTTTTTGGAGAAACGTATTTCATATTTTATCCTTATTTAAATTATTATAATTCTTATAATACATTAAAATGCCAAAATGTGTCAACTAAATGTACATTTTCGTTTATAAAACAAAAGCACAGAAAATAGCTTAAATATTTCTGTGCTTTTAATTTTATATTTCTAGTCTACTGTATACTTTGAATTGATACGCCTGTGTAGTAGTGTGTAAGAATTTGGCTATAAGACCAGCCTTCATTTTGTGCATAAAGCTGAGCACCCCACTGGCTCATACCCGCACCATGACCATGTCCATATGTTGTGAATATAAATGTTGAGCCATCGTATGTTACATCAAAACAGTGAGAACGCATAACCATTGTTCCGTTTATTTTAAGAATATCTTCTCGTAAGTTTCTGCCAGTTATATTAGTAACCTTATTTTGATTTCTATTATAATAAGTAGTTTGTCCACATATAGACATATTACCTACATAATTTCCACTTGTTCTGTCTAATATCTGGAACCATGTTTCCGGCTCTCCAACTGGCTCTATTCCAACATCTCTCAAAACTTTTTCCATATCTTCTTTTGAATATCTAACAGTTCCTTGATATCCACTTGCCTGATAATCATATTTACTTTCGACGGACACCAGATGACTGTAATGTCCTCCCCAAACTTCAGAAGACGCATTTGTTCTTCCTGCAGAAGAAGCAAAATATGGCGCATATACCGGTGCTCCACCTATTGTCATAATAAGGTCTTTGACTTCATTAACAGCTTTAACAACACTAGTATATGGGGTTGAACGTCCCGAAACGTATGGTGCAGAATCACCCAACGAATATTGATATCTTATATATGTATGTGTAGCAATAGCTTGTGCCTTTAATGCTTCAGGATTCCAAGAGCTTGTCATCTCTTTTGAAACAACTTTTGCCAAGATATTTTCTACTGTATCAGTTACAACTTGTCCATTCATATTTACAGTTATCATATTTGCTGTATTTGGAGTTGGTGTTGGAGCTGGTGTAGGTGTTGGTGTTGGCTTAGGTGTTGGAGTTGGTTTTGATGTTGGTTTTGGTTTTTCTTCTGGTTTTGAAGATGATGTATCTTCTTTGTCTTTTGAAGAACTATCACCTTTTGATGAATTGTTTTCTTTTGACAAACTATCATCTTTTAAAGAACTATCATCTTTTGATGAATTATCTTTATCTTTAGAAGAAGTATCAACACTATCATCTTGATTTTGTTGCGATGTCTCTGATTGTAAATCAGAACTACTATCTATAATTGGTGGTATAATCGTATTTTGCTCACTACCATCAACTTTCTTTGCAAAACACATTGTTGTTTTGTCATCTTGGGTTGTATCTTTAAATACCATAAGTTGGTCAAAACCTGTTACGTTCTGCATATTAAAATCATGTATTGATTTTCCTAAAACTTCATCAACAACATCTTGACTGTCTTCCATTTTCATAAGTCCATCATACTCATTTTTTGTATAATCAACTATTGAAAATATTGAATATTTTTCGTATGTTCCATTATCTTCAAAAACTAATACTTCTTTGTCTTTTGACCAATCATTTACATTGTCAAATCCAGTATAAGTTTTCATTCCGGCAATTGAAGTATCTTCATAAACTACACTGCCTTTTTCTTTTTCTGACATTTTGTATGAACCTATTGCATACTCTGTTGGAATATTTTTTACTGTAATCCAGCCCTCTAGCTTATGGTTTTGAGCCCAAGAGCCGGATATTAAATCAACTGTTTCCTGCTCAAAACCTTCTGAAAAAAAATCTCTGTTTTGTCTTTGGCTGATAACACTTTCAACGGTATCTCCATAAAATAAGCTTTTAAAAATAGGTATTCCTTTTAAGCTGTCATCTTTCTTTATAAATAGATAACCAAAAGCCAAAACTATTGCTATTAGTATAGTTGATAAACCTATTATTAAATAATTCAACAATTTTTTCTTGGATTTTGTTTTAGTTTGTTGAGGTTGAATTGCATTCTCTAATGATAAATTAAACATAACTCTACGCAACAAGTCTAAAGCATGTTGTGTTGCAAGATTTGTTATTGTTTCTCTATTACCTGAAAAGTGATGTTTTATAACATAAGTTTTTTCACTTGTTGCAACTGCAATATATACAAGTCCAACATCAATTCCGTCTGGGCCTGCATATCCCGTTGTTGCAACACCATAAGTGCTGTCTGCTTTTTTGCGCACATTTTCTGCCATTTGTGCAGCAACTTCACTGCTTACAGCTGTATTTTCTTCTATAATATCCTGATTTACATCAAGCATTTCAACTTTCTGTTTATCAGAATATGTGCAAATTCCAAGTTCAAAAACTTTTGAAGCACCTGCGACACTTGTTATCCTTGATGATATTTTACCACCTGTACAGCTTTCTGCTATTGCAACAGTTTGCATTGTTTTTGAAAGGGTATTTACCAAAACAGTTTCAACATTTTCAACATCAACGCCATAAATATATTCTTTTATCTTACTGTTTATTTCAGAATACTGTTTATCTAGAAGTTCATCGGCTTGCTTATCACTGTCTGCTCTTGCAGTGATACGGATTGTTACCTCTCCACCACCTTTTGCATAAAGTGCTGCTGTTGGATTTTCTTTATCCAAAAACTCTTTTACTTTGGTTTCAAGCATACTCTCGCCTATGCCCATAGTTTTAATATAGCGAGATTTTATAACACCTTTTACCAATTTTTTCAAAATAGGCATAACCTGTTTATCCATCATTGGTTTAAGTTCTTTTGGTGGCCCTGGCAATAATATCGCCATTTTTTCACCATCAATAAAAATTATTCCCGGTGCTGTACCATTGTCATTATTTAAAAATTTACCTTTGTGTGGTACATATGCCTGTTTTTTATTGTTATCTGTCATAACAATATTCATCTGTTTAAAGTGAAGTTTTATTCTTTCCTCAACTTCTTGACTATATACTAAGGTATCATTATATATTTCAGCAACTGTCTGCTTTGTAAGGTCATCATCTGTTGGCCCAAGACCACCAGAAAAAATAACAATATCACTTCTCTCTTTTGCTATTTGCACTGCCTGAGTAAGTCTTTCTTTGTTATCACCTACAACTTGCTGATTATAAATGCTTATACCTATTTCTGATAAAGCACGAGCAAGGTATTGTGCATTGGTATTTACAATATCACCAAGCAGTAATTCTGTACCTACACAAATTATCTCTGCACGCAATTTTTTCACCCTTTCTCTTAATTCTCTTAATAAAATTATAAATTAAACTATGTTAATAAATATTTTTTCCACCTGAGCCATAGCTTCATCTTCAAGTTTTCTGAGTATTTCCATATTCATTTTTTCTTCAGCACCAAGAATTTCTTCCATGCTAGGTTTTGTTTTTGGGTGGCTTGGTGTGAATATTGTACAACAATCTTCAAAAGGAAGAATTGATGTTTCAAACGTATCAATTTTTCTTGCAATTTCTGTGATTTCATTTTTATCCATACCAATAACCGGGCGAAGTATTGGCATTTCAACAGAACTGTCAGTTGCTTTTATTGCCTTTAGTGTTTGGCTTGCGACTTGTGCAAGGCTTTCACCTGTAATAATAGCTTCTGCACCATTTTGCTCTGCAAGTTTTTCTGTAATTCTCATCATACTTCTACGCATAAGAACTGTAAATAATTCTGAAACACCATTGTCACGAATATATTCTTGTGGCACAGTAAACGGCACAATATATAATGTTATATCTCCTGTATATTCTTTAACTTTTTCACAAAGAGTTATAACCTTTTGTCTTGCTCTTTCACTTGTATATGGTGGTGACGCAAAATGTACAGCCATAAGGCTCATACCACGTTTTGCCATCATATATGCTGCAACAGGGCTATCTATACCACCTGAAAGCATAAGTGCACCTTTTCCAGAAGTTGACACCGGCATACCACCAGCTGCTTGTTCTTTTCCTCCGTGAACATATGCACCAAAATCACGAATTTCAACCATAACAACTGCATCAGGGTTATTAACATCAACTTTAAGATGATGGTATTTGCTGAGAATTTTGCCACCAAGTTCACGTGCAATTTCTGGTGATGTCATTGAAAATGCTTTATCACTTCTCTTTGCAACAACCTTAAATGTTTTTGCACTTCTCAAAGTATCTTCAAGATATTCAACCGCTGTTTTTGCAATAATATCAAAATCTTTTTCTACAACAACTGCTTTACTTATTGTTGCAATACCAAAAATCTTTTTAATTTTTTCATATGCTTCATCAACATCACATTCATCTGTTTCAGGTTCAACATAAATTGTACTTTGTGCTTTATATGTTTTAAATTTACCAAGTTTTTTTATTCTTCTTCTAATTGTTTTCATAAGTTGTGCTTCAAAAGTACTTTTATTAAGCCCTTTAAGACAAACTTCTCCAAGATAACAAATAATTAACTGTTTCATTTATTTTTTCACCTTCTGTAATTTTTCTTTTGCATTTTTAAGTGCCTGTATAAATTTATCTATATCTTCTTCTGTTGTATTTGTACCAAAGCTAACTCTTATGGCACTATCTATTCTTTTATCGCTAAGTCCCATTGATGATAAAGTATGACTTGCAGAACCTTTAGAACACGCTGAACCCGAGGATATATAAATTTCATCTTGTTCCAAAAAGTGCAATAAAGTTTCACTTCTATAATTCATAAAAGAGAAATTTATTGTATAAGGCACTGCATTTTCCGGACTATTTATAATAACATTATCGAACTGCTTAAGGTTTTGTATAAGTCTTTCTTTTAAAACACTATAGTGGCTTAGATTACTTTTTATATTTTTTGCAAGAATTTCACAAGCTTTTTCTAGTCCCAAAATGTAATGTATATTTTCAGTACCAGCTCTTATGCCTTTTTCTTGTCCACCACCAACCATAAGTGACTTTATATTTGTACCTTTTCTGATATATAGTCCACCAATACCTTTTGGCCCGTTTATTTTATGTGCCGAAAATGACAATGTATCTGCCATAATTTTACTTATATCAATAGGAATTTTCATAAATGATTGAGTTGCATCAATATGTATAACTGTGCGTTTATTTTTCTGTTTTATTTTTTCGCACAAATTTTTTATATCTATAATAGCACCCGTTTCATTATTAACATGAATAATTGTAACAAGTGCAGTTTTGCTATCAATTGCGTCAATCAACTCATTTGTGTCAATATTTCCATCTTCTTTTGGGTTTACGTTTACAATTGTATAGCCCATGTTTTTAAGATTTTCAAGTGGATTTCTAACTGCTGGGTGTTCATATCCTGTTGTTACAATTTTATTTGCCCAGTTTTTTCTTGCCATTGCAAGTCCATAAATTGCAATGTTATTGCTTTCTGTGGCACATGATGTAAAGTAAATTTCATCATCTTTTGCATTTAGATGCCTTGCAACAGAACTACGTGCTTTATTAATTTTATTTTCTGTTACTGCACCAATTTTATAAAGCGAAGATGGATTTGCAAAATCCTCACATAAACTTTTTGCAATAACTTGTGCAACATCTGGATGTACCGGTGTCGTTGCTGCATTGTCAAGATAAATCATTGTGACAACCTCTTAAATATATAAATAATTTATTCTAATCGATTAATTATATCATGAATTATAAATTTAGTAAATTATTTATTATAAATACTGTCAGTATGACACAATATTAATATGTTATCTTTAAAATCTTTTGTTACTTAAAATATCTATATTTTATTTACAATGCTGTTTTATATATGGTATCATTATTTGTATAGTTTTATAGCTATTTTGGTTAATTATTTTGGAGGTGTGTTTAAGATGAAAACTGATATTGAAATTGCTCAAAGTGCAAACATGTTGCCAATTGAAGAAGTTGCTGCAAAGATTGGTCTTTCAAGAAAAGAAATCAGCCTTTATGGAGATTATAAGGCAAAAATTGATTTGGCTAAAGTTAAAGATATGCCAAACAAAAATGGTAAACTTATTTTAGTTACCGCTATCAGCCCTACTCCTGCTGGTGAAGGCAAAACAACAACATCTATCGGACTTGGTGATAGTCTTGCAAAACTCGGAAAAGATGTTATGCTTTGTCTTAGAGAGCCAAGTCTTGGCCCGGTTTTCGGTGTTAAAGGTGGTGCTGCTGGAGGTGGTTATGCTCAAGTTGTACCTATGGAAGATATAAATCTTCACTTTACAGGTGACTTACACGCAATTGGTGCCGCAAACAACCTTTTGGCTGCTTTAGTGGACAACCATATACACCATGGAAACCAACTTGGTATTGACCCACGCCGTATAACATGGAAACGTTGCGTTGATATGAATGATAGACAGTTGCGTTTTGTTACTGACGGTCTTGGTGGTAAAGCCAACGGAACACCACGAGAAGACGGTTTTGATATTACTGTTGCAAGTGAAATTATGGCTATTTTCTGTCTTGCAAGTGATATCGCAGATTTAAAAGAACGCATTTCACGTATCGTTGTTGGCTATACTTTTTCAAATGAACCTGTAACTGTTGGTCAACTTGGATGTCAAGGTGCTATTGCTTCTCTTTTGAAAGATGCAATCAATCCAAACCTTGTACAAACTCTTGAAAACACACCTTGTATCATACACGGAGGCCCTTTTGCTAATATTGCACATGGTTGTAACAGTGCAATAGCAACAAAACTTGGTCTTAAATTATCAGATTATGTTGTTACAGAAGCAGGATTTGGTGCAGACCTTGGTGCTGAAAAATTCCTTGATATTAAATGTCGTATGAACGGGCTATCTCCAAACGCTGTTGTTGTGGTTGCCACAATCCGTGCTTTAAAACATCACGGTGGTGTTGCCAAAACTGAACTTAATAACGAAAATGTTGAAGCTCTCAAAGTTGGTCTTGCAAATCTCGGCAGACATGTACACAATATAAAAGATAACTTTAAACTTCCTTGTGTTGTTGCTATCAACAGTTTCCCTTCTGATACTCAAGCTGAAGTTGATGCAATATTTGAATACTGTGAAACTCTTGGTGTTCCTTGCTCTTTCAGTGAAGTATTTGCAAAAGGTAGTGAAGGTGGTATAGACCTTGCTCAAAAAGTTCTTGATATTATCGAAGATGATACACAAATAAACTTCGCATATCCTGAGGATATGAAAATTGATGAAAAAATTAAAGCTATATGCACAAAAATTTATGGAGCAAATGCAGTTACATTCTCAAAATCTGCACAGACAATGCTTAAAAATCTTTCTGCACAAGGTTACGATAAACTTCCTGTATGTATAGCAAAAACACAATATTCATTCTCTGATAACGCAAGTTTACTTGCGGCTCCAACAGGATTTACTATGAATGTAAGAGAATTGCGTCTTTCTGCTGGTGCTGGATTTGTTGTTGCTGTTATGGGTGAAATAATGACTATGCCAGGACTTCCAAAAGTTCCTGCTGCTATGAATATTGATATTGATGACAATGGCGTTATCAGCGGTCTATTCTAGGTCTATTCTAAATAAAACAAAAAGTACTCTGTTGCTTAAATGCTCAGAGTACTTTTATTTTACTAACATTATCTTAATTTTATAAAATAATATAATATTGCATTGACAAATTTTGTTATAAGGAATAAATTATTATACAGACTTTTACCGTCTTTTTCAAGGACGGTTTTTTATTTTAAATCTTGAGGTAAAAATATGGATAATAATCAGACACAGAGTCTTGGCACAGAGCCTATCGGTAAATTGCTTTTCAAACTTTCTACACCTGCTATTGCGGCGCAGATTGTAAATCTTCTATACAATCTTATTGACCGTATGTATATTGGTCATATTGATGAAATTGGCAAGCTTGCGCTTACCGGCGTGGGTGTATGTTTTCCACTTATCATGATAATTTCTGCTTTTGCCGCACTTATTGGTATGGGGTCTGCTCCACGAGCCTCTATTTTTCTAGGTCAAAATGACAAAGAAAGCGCAGAAAAAACTCTTGGTAACAGTTTTACACTTTTAATTGTTATTTCCATAGTTATAACCATTATTTTTTTATTTTTTTCAAAAAGCTTACTTCTCACTTTTGGCGCTAGTGAAAATACCATCGAATATGCAATGGAATATATGTGCATTTATTCTCTTGGCACAATTTTTGTTCAGCTTACACTTGGTCTTAACGCATTTATTAGTTCACAGGGTTTTGCCAAAATAAGTATGTTAACAGTTATAATCGGTGCTATTGCTAATATAATTCTTGACCCTGTATTTATATTTGCATTTAATATGGGAGTTAAAGGTGCCGCTCTTGCAACAATTATCTCTCAAGCTATTTCTATGATTTGGATTTTAAAATTCCTAACAGGTTCTAAAACAGTTATTAAAATCAAAAAATCTTATATGAAACTTGATAAAAAAATTGTATTACCTTGTTTGGCTCTTGGACTTTCTCCATTTATTATGCAATCAACAGAAAGTGTGATAGCAGTTTGTTTTAACTCATCTCTTTTAAAGTATGGTGGAGATATTGCAGTTGGAAGCATGACTATACTCACAAGTGTTATTCAATTTTCAATGTTACCACTTTTAGGTCTTACACAAGGCAGTCAACCTATTATAAGCTATAACTATGGTTCAAAAAACGCTACAAGAGTGAAAAAAACTTTCAAAATTCTGCTTACATGCTGTCTAACATTTTCTGCTATACTTTGGATATGCACTATGAGTTTTCCTGAAACTTTTATTAAAATATTTAATAATGACGCTGAACTCGTTGCATTTGCTGCACCTGCCTTAAAAATTTATATGGCTGCAAACTGTATATTTGGCGCACAAATTGCTTGTCAGCAAACATTTATTGCTCTTGGAAATGCAAAAAGCAGTCTTTTCCTTGCTGTTTTAAGAAAAATAATTCTTCTTGTTCCTCTCATATTTATTCTTCCAATGTTTATTGAAAACAAGACAAATGCTGTATTTATGGCAGAACCAGTAGCAGACTTTATAGCTGTTGTTTGTACTGTAACATTGTTTGCAGTTCAATTTAATAAAAATATGAAAGAACTTGAAACTAAATAAAAACAAATTATCATGTAAACTAAATGGCATAAGAATAATTCCTATGCCATTTTATTTTTACTTATCTTTTTTAAAAAATGCAACTGCTATTGCACCAGGACCAATATGTGTACCAACCGCACTTCCTATTGTTGATATTTTAAGTTGCGAAACATTTCCTTTCCATAAAAATTTGCTGTCTTGTATATATGTTTTCAACAAATTATCCTCACAGCCTGAATATCCCAAAAGCAATGGTTTTGAAAAATCAACTCCACCAGATTTTTCTATCTGCTCAACAAGCAAGTTATTGCCTTGTTTTGAACCTCTTGCTTTTCCAAGCATTTTTATTTCTCCATTTTCAATACAAATAACAGGTTTAATTGCCAATAAACTTCCTGCAAAAGCAACTGTTTTTGAAATTCTTCCACCCTTTTTTAGATATTCTAAAGTGTCAAGCAATGCTATAATTTGAACATTTTCTCTTTCTCTATTTATTATAGTCGCAATTTCTTGAGCCGATTTTCCTTCTTGAGCAAGACTGATTGCCATTTCTGCAAGAATTCCGGCTCCGATGACAACAGATTTTGTATCTACAACAAATACATTATCAAAATTTTCGGCAGCAATACACGCACTCTGATATGTACCAGATAGTTTTGATGAAATTGTAAGAACAACTAGAGATGAGCCATCTTCTGTTTCTTTATTATACACATCTATAAAAGCTTGTGGAGTTGGCTGACTTGTTGTTGGCAATTCTTTGCAATTTTTAAGTTTATCATAAAACTGTTCATTTGTTATGTTTACACCATCAATGTATTCTTCATCTCCAAAATGTACTGATAACGGAACTGTAATTAATTTATCATTCATGCTTTCATGAGCATTAATTGTTGAATCTATAATTATTTTTACTTTCATATATTCTCCTTTGTTTCATCTGGTATTCCATTTTGAGATATATTATTTATTTTTTTATAAATATCTTTCAATACTTCATACATGATTTTTCTTTCATCTTCTTCAATGCTGTTTCCAATAATATCAACAGCTATTTCAGCTTTTTGAGCAACATATCTCACTGCTTTTTTCCCTTCATCTGTAAGCACTAACATAGCTCTATAAATGTTGTCCCCTGTCCGCTTAATAAGATTTTTCTCAACCATTTCTGACACAGCACGGGAAACAGCAGCTTTATCTTTATCGCAAATTTCGCACAATTGAGCAGAAGTTAATCCATAAGGATTTCTGGATAATGCGATTAAATATTGAGCATATGCGCCTTTATATCCGTATTTAATCATTTCATCTCTTTCTATTTTTTGTATATCTCTATTTATGCTTGATATCAAAAAAGAAAATTGTTCATATCTGTTTAACATAAAACCCCTCTTTATCTTTAATACAAAGATGTTGACTTATCAACAAGTTGTATTGTATATCATAGAAGTTGATTTGTCAACATTTTATCGTAATTATCTATAATTTTTAATATTTTATTTTCTTAACAATATTATTTACATTTAATCATAATTGTTTTAACTTTTAATTTTATTGATTTTAAATGTATTATGTGTTATCCTTTTAATAATGATATTTACTAAAAGGAGTATTTTATGCGATTACAAGAATCGGGAGAAATGTATCTTGAAACTATCTATGTGCTTACAAAAAAATATGATATAGTGCGTTCAATTGATATTTGTGAATATATGGGGTACTCCAAACCAAGCGTTAGCCGTGCTATGGGACTTTTAAAACAAGGTGGCTATATTGTGGTTGAACATGGTGGTAGTATTGTTCTTACTGAAGCCGGAAAAGAAATTGCTGTAAAAATTTTTAATAGACACACTTTACTATCAAGTTTTTTGATGAGTATTGGTGTAGACGAAAAAACTGCAAGCGAAGATGCTTGTAAAATTGAACACCATATCAGCGATACAACTTATAATGCAATAAAAAAACACATGGAATTATAATAATTAAAAGGCAAGGATTTTCCTTGCCTTTTATACTAAATAAAAAAGTCGGGATAAAAAACCCCGACTTTTTATTTATATCAAAATTATTTGATTTCTGGCAATGAAGCAGCAGCAACAGACTGACCAACACGACGTGTTTTTTCGTCTGGTGTTTCTGGTCTGAATTTGATTTCTGGGTATTCTTCTGAGAGAACACGGCTTGCTTCTTCAAGGATGATGTCGCCACCTTTACCACTCATAACACGACCAAGCATAAGAATATGACGGATATCGTAGAACATTGAGTAAAGTGCAAGTGAGTGACCAAGGTATACACCGATTGATTTGTAAACTTTGATTGCTCTTTCATCATCATTTTTCATCAATTCTTGAACTTCTTTAAGTTTTTCAGCTGGTGAGTTACCTGTCAATGTAATACCTGCTCTTGGAGCAAGTTTAATAACAGAGTCTTGAGAGAAGTATTTAACACCACAACCGATGTCACCACTCCATTCATCTTCCATAGCTTCTGGCTGACCATCAACTGGAGCAAATGCCAATTCATTGAGCCAACCTGTTATGTTACCTTCACCGTCAACATAACCAACAGCTTCACTTGTACCCATAGCGATACCAAGAACAGCGTTGTCACCAAGACCAATTGCACCTGCCAAAGCTGTAACGTCACCGTCGTTTACAACTTCAACTGGAACATCACCGATTTCTTTTGCAGCTCTTGTGTAAATATCTTTAACTTTTGCGTCAAATACATCGTCTGGAACTTGGATAAAGAGACTTGCTACCATTGTTCTGTTGTCAATGTAGATACCAGCAGAAGAAATACCGATACCGTCAACTCTTGGCATTTTGCTTGCAGCTGTTTTGAATGCTTCAACAATGCCAGCATAGTGATAGTCTGGGTCTGAGTTTGTTTTTGGGAACCATACAACTTCTTCGCTGTATACACATTCACCATCAATAACTGCAGAAACTTTTCTGTCAGATCCGCCTGCATCAAAACCGATACGGCAACCATTTGTGTGACGGCCGATAGCTTTTGCAGCTTCTTTTGCCTGTGGAGCATTTTCAAGTGTATCAACAATAACTTCAAATTTTGATTCGTAAACTCTTTCCATGAATTTTACGTCAAATTTGCGAGCACCTTCATAAGAATATGTTTGTGCAATGTATTTACCAACTGTTTCATCACCACAAACATATACTTTGAAACCACCTTTTGCCCAAAGGAGCATTTTAACAAGACGGTCGATGTAGTAGCAATCTGCTTCTTTCATATCTTCTGTACCGAAGATTTTTGTATCATAACGACCAATAAGACCGTTAGAACGTTCAACAGCGATTACAACTGGTTTTGTTGCATTTTGATTAAAATGTTTGAAAAAAAGACCAAGTGGTACAAATGTTTCATCTAAAACAGGTTTGTTTTTAATTGGGATATTAACGTTTAAAAAATCCATGATATTTCACCTTTCGTTTATCATAATTTTATGTAACAAAATCTGACTTTATTATAGTTAGACAGATTGTTTGCACAATATTTATGTTATCATTGTATCATTTAATTTTCTTATATTCTTTTTAAAAAAGTGTTGTTTTTTTGTACAATCGTTCTCAAAATTTTTCAAATTATAATTTTTTTGTGCAAATTATATTAAAAACAATATTTATTTTTATCAAAAAAATGGAATTTCAAAAAATACGTTTGTATTTTCAGTTTTTGTTTGCACAATAGGCTTTTTTTATATATAATAATTTTAACAATATTTTTGTATAAGGAGAAAGATAATGAACTTTATACCAACTTTATTAAAAGAAGATTTTAAGATTGAAAAACTATATACTGTTCACTATTTTGAATTCTCTAAAAATTATACCTTTAAAGGAGAAAGTCATCCTTTTTGGGAGTTTGTATATGTGGATAAAGGCGAAATTGATGCTGTAAGTGATGATAAAACCATACGCCTTACAAAAGGACAAGTTATTTTTCATAAACCAAATGAATTTCATACAGTTATGGCAGATGGTAAAACTGCACCAAACATACTGATAGTATCTTTTGAATGTAACAATCCAATGATGGACTATTTTGAAAATAAAATTTGTCTTATAGGTGACAAGGAGCGTCATTTATTGGCAAAAATTATTGCTGAAAGTGATAACGCATTTTTAACACCGTTAGATGACCCTCTTACAACTTGTCTTGAAAGAAAACAAGATGCACTTATTGGCAGTGAGCAATATATAAAACTTAGTTTGGAATGGCTCTTGCTTGATTTACTTCGTCAAAATGAAAATAACGCTCCAAAAGCTCCAACATCTCTTATAAAAGAAAATAGTCAAAATGAAGTTTTTGATAAAATTGTAAGATATATGGAAAATAACCTTGATAAACAGCTTTTATTAAGCGAAATTTGCAAAGATAATTTAGTGGGAAGAAGTTATCTTCAAAAACTTTTTAGAGAAAAAACCGGTGGTGGCGCAATTGATTATTTTAATAAAATGAAAATCAATTGTGCAAAACGAATGATTAGAGAAAGCAGTGGTAATTTTACTGAAATATCTATAAAACTTGGGTATAATTCTATCCACTATTTTTCAAGACAGTTCAAAAATATGACTGGTATGACTTTAAGTGAATATGCAAGCAGTGTAAAAATTTTAACTAATAATAAATAGCATAAAAACACACAGATATATTTACTGTGTGTTTTTATTTTTATAAGATTTTAGACCATCTTTGCATAAACAATTTGTCATTTTTTTTAAATCCAAAATGCTCATAAAAACCGTGAGCATCTTTTGTACCAAGTATTCCTCTTAAATTTTTATATAAATCATGTTGTGTAATATAATTTAATAATATACTGCCTATACCTTTTCCACGATAGTTTTCTTCAACAATTGCGTCACAAAAATAATATGTTGTTGCAAAGTCTGTGATAATACGACAAAAACCTATTTGATGTTCACCATCAAAAACACCAAAACAACATGAATTTTCCATGGATTTAATAATAGTTTCCTTGCTTCTGTCATCTGCCCAATATGTAGTTTGCAAATTATTTACAACCCAATCTATATCCATATTTTCAAAACCAGTTTTAAGTTGATAGTTATTCATTTATATGCTCCTTATCGTTTTATTTATATTGTATCATAACATATTATTTAAAGACAATTTATACTTTTAATTGTTAAATACAAAATATAACAAAAAAACAATTGACAATTGTTTAATCTTGTTATATAATATTAGAGCATTAGCAAAGGACCTTTAGCTCAGTTGGTTAGAGCATCCGGCTCATAACCGGACGGTCCACAGTTCGAGTCTGTGAAGGTCCACCAAAAACCCTGTAAATCCTATGATTTACGGGGTTTATTTTTTAATCTTATTTTAAACTTAATAATAAAAGCCAGAGTATATCAATTTGATACATTCTGGCTTTTTCTTTTTAATTCA
>JAHHUD010000080.1 GCA_020024185.1 Oscillospiraceae bacterium
GATACTGTCATGAATAATTTTTCGGACACGGGTTCAACTCCCGTCGCCTCCACCAAACACCAAAAAAGCCTTTAAAATAAAGGCTTTTTTGTTTTATGTACACGATTTGTACACGAATTACAATATTTAATATTGAAAATATTTATAAATTTTAAATATAATGCAAAATAAAAGCCTGGTAGTATTCTATTAGATACCATCAAAATTTTGTCTTATATTTCTTATTCAATAATTAATCAATATTTTTCTTCTGTTTTTTCTTTCAGTTTTATTCATAATTTCATAAGAGTTGGCGGAAAACTCATCTACTCCAAAGTCAGTTACTTAAAGGTTCGGCTCAGTATTGCTAACAGATAGTTTTAGAATATATTACTACTCATATGCTTAGACATACTTATGCATCTATACTATATGAGGCTGGTATTGATGTTAAATCTGCTCAGGACTTGCTCGGCCACGCTGATATACAAACAACCCCCAATATTTATATTCATATAACCAATGACAAAAAATCCAAAACAGCAAATAAACTCAATGCACATTTTAATAAACAGTAAAAATTATATTTAATTACTATTTTAATTTATTTTAGATTGGAGACATAATATTATGACATTGTATGAAGTACTTGATAACATTATTGTTGGAAACGAACCAACAATATCTACAGATGTTTTCTCTAATGAAGAATGTAATAAAATATCATCAAATTCTGATAAAATCATGTTCAGTTTAATAAAAAAAATCTGTTCTATGTATTGTACCGTATCTGATAAAACTATAAAATTTGGGCCTAAAGTAGTAGTTGAAGATTTACATGACACTGATTATGATAGTCTAAAACAATTAGATTTTAGCAAATTACCTTTAAATATTCGTGCATTAATATCTTCTCTACTATGGATTCAAAAAAAAGATTACGAATTTTCAGAGATAGCATGTGACTCTTATTTTGAGTTATATAAATTATGGATTGTAAATGAAAGTTGGCCTGTATGCATAGATGCTATTAAAAAAGTTATTTATATTTCTTTGTCCACTAGAAATAAAAATCTTAATTCATATTTTAAACATATTTTAAATGATATTATAAGTTTGAATGGTGAAGACGAAAGCTTTTTATCTATTAAGTTAATACAATTACTTATTGAAAGCAAATATGATGATGATAGTAAAACGATACCTATAATTGATAAAATAATAAAATCTTCCACAGATAATATCAACAAGTTAGAATTAGCATATGAAATAAAAATCAAACATCCTAAAATTAAAAATAATGCAAATATCGTTAAAGCAACAAATATCAAGCTTGCTGAGTTTTATGTAAATTATGCAGATAATCTCATGACTGAAAGTTCTAAAAATGCTATGTCAGCTGAACACTTCATTTTAATGGCTGTTCAAATTTATAGAAATAATCATGAACCCGAAAAAGCTGAAGAAACACATAAAAAACTGATAAATATCCAAAATCAAATTTCTAATAATCTTTCCAGTTTACAATATTCTTTCACCTTAAATGGATTTGATAAAATATTCGAGATTAATTTTAAAGGACTGTCTTTTCAAGAATCTCTTATTAGATTGTCTTATATGATACCATTTGAAAAAAAAGATAGTATAAAAAAACACATATTAAACAAAGCAAAAAAATATCCACTACAATATTTATGCAATACTAATATAATAAATAAGTCTGGGCAAACACTATTTAAAATGCCTCCTTTAATATCAGCAGATATAAATGACTCTGATTTAAATACACGTATTCATTATGAATTATTTTGCAAACAATCTTTTACCGGAAATATATTTATACGTTCTATGTGGTTAAATATTATTAAACAAATTAATTTCACACAAAATGATTTAGATTTTTTAATATGTAACAATGGTATAATTCCTAGTGGAATGGGAGATATTTTTAAAAAAGCCATATATCTTGGTTTAAAAGGTCAATATTTTGAATCAATTACAATACTAGCCCCTCAAGTAGAAAATTTATTTAGAAATCTTGCTCATGATTGTGGAGCAATAACTGTCACAATTGAAGCGGATGGTACTTCAAAGCAAAAAGTTCTAAGTTCTATTTTTGATTTACCCGAGTTATTAGAATCTTATGACAATGATATTTTGTTCAACTTCAGAAGTCTGTTAAACGAGCAATCTGGTGCTAATATTAGAAATAATATAGCACATGGATTATTAACAGAAGAGGATTGCGAACAAGGTATTTATATTTATTTTATTTTTGCAGTTATCAAATTACTAACACTCACATCTCCTCAATGTGATAATATTGTAAATAAAAACCCTGATTTATTAAGCTACTCATTGCCTGAAAACTTAGATAATATTATTTCTGATTTTAAAATTAATTGATATGTAAAATAATAACTATTATTTATGTTATAGTCAAATTACATAAATGATGCGCTACTTAATTTAGCTTTATAATTATTTTTATATATGAGCCAGCAATTACATTGATTTTAATCAATAAAACTATTTATTTTAAGCAGTGACACAGTATTGACACAGCAAATTTGATACATAAACTAATCAAGACAAAAAGCCGGAGAATAATCCCCGGCTTTTTTACTTTTTCTTATTTATAAGGATTATTTTTAGCTTTTGGGAACATCATTTCAAACATCAATGCTTTTTGTTCTTTTGTCCAATTTGTACGGTCAAGATATTGTATAAGTTCTTCTTGTTTTAAACTTCCGTTACCGTCATAGTCTGCTTTCTTTTTAATATTTAAAATATTTTCGTATGCTGTTTTTCTATCAACACCATAATTTACAAGCTTATCTACCTTTTCAACATTCTTTTCTGCCAAGCTTAATCCCTTTTCTTTTGGTTCAGTTTTTTGTTCTTGCTTTCTTGTTTGTTTTGCAAGCTCAAAAGCTTCACTGTTACTTATTCCGGATTTTTTAAACATCTCAAAGTACACTGCTTCTTCTTTTGAGAGTCCTTTAAATCCATTATCTACATACTCTTTGGCTTCCGGTATACTCCATTTACCAAGTACCGCAGTCTTTGCATTTTTTATTGGATTTGATGTATCAAATGCAAATTGCACTTTCTTTTCTCCTTCATCATCAATAGAATACTGCACACCTTCATTGTTTACAATTAAATCATACGCATCAAAAGCTTTTTTAACTTGTCCTCCTGCAAACGGCATACCTAAATACCAAAGTGGTTTTGTTCCTTCTTTTTTTAGAATATCTTTTTTCTTTTCTGATGAAACTTCATTGTCAAATAATTTTGCCATTTGTGCCATATTCGGAACTGCACTGCTTATAGGAACACGACCACCACCCACAATCCCACTTACAAAAGGCAGTTCTTCAGATACATTTGTGATTGTATTTGAAATTGCTTTAATCGGTTTTTCTGTTGTGAAATCTTTGTATATTCCATATCCTATATCAATAGGGTCAAAAGCCGGTTTTCTACCCATTAATTTTTCATAACCAAAATTATACAACCACGATGCAATAGCATATTTTGCAATAGCATATATAATTGATAACATTCCCTTTTCCTGCAAGTTCCTTGGTAAATCTTTTACAAGATATCTAAGCTGGTTATTCTGTTCTACTTGAAACATAGTTATAGCTTTTGTAAGAGGATTTTTTACATCAAAAATTAAAGGCACTGCTCCTTTTGACCTATCTGCCAGTATGCTTGCTGCAAAACTATTTGCATTTTCAATAGCTGAATTATAGTCCATACCGCTGTCTATATTCTGCAAATATTTTGCTCTTGTAACAACATTTGATGTAAAGCTATCTATTATCTCCATTAACACTCCGGCTTTTTTGCTTGCTTTCTGCATTTTGGTTAACATAAGCTTATCACCAGGAAATCTATTTGTAAGAAAATCACTGCTTGCAACAAAACCGTCATCTTTGCCAAACATAGATTTCATTGTGTCATTCATGGCTCTTAACATATTAGCAGGTTTTATTTCTCCACTTGCTTGTGCTATTGGGATAAAGTTTGTAAGTGCAGAGCCTATATTTGCACCTATCATATTTCCTGCTATTCTGTTCTCCATAGATTTTGACAAAGTGTATATTCCACGTCCTATATCGTGTTCTATTCCTCTGTCAGTTGTGCTTTTCTTGCCGGCAAGATTATTTGTGTAATCTCTTAAATATGTTACAAAGTTTGATAAATTAAAGTTCTTTATTTCTTGTGTCAAATCTTCTCTTAATTTGATTTTATCTTCTTCTGTACCGTCAAGGGTTTCAATTCTGTCAAATTCTTCCCTTACACCTTTATCACTTGCAAGATAGCGAAGTCTGTTTTCTAATGCTCTAAGATTTTGAATATTATCTGTGTGATATATAATGTTGGACACTCCATCAATATATTGGTCAAAACCTTTTACTGCATCATATACTGTTGAGTCTCCTTTTCTTGTAAGCGCATTTGCAAACCATGTTTTGCCAGGTTTAAATGTTTCTGTCATACCTGCTATACTTGTTGGTATTGTATTATTTTGTATTTCAAAACCAACTCTTCTTGCAAGTTTTGTTAACACCGTATCCTTTTCTTCCATAAAGTGCGGAAAATAGTTTTCTATTTCTCCCAAAGGTGCATAACCGTTTCTCAATAAAGCGTCATTTGCCATATCGTAAAGGTCTTTATAAATTTTTGTAAATTCAGTTACTGCATTTTTAATCTTTTCTAAATCTGCTCCACTTTCTTTTACTTGCTGTTGGGTTATTTTGTTTTCTCCCAATAGCTGAACTAGAGAACTTTCATTTACTTTCATTTTATAAATTTCTTTATCATCATACACCGTTATGTCATATAGCTTTTTATTTCCGGCATCCAACTTTAAAGTCCTAATTCTTTCTCTTAAAGAATTTTTAAGGCGATTGCTTTCTGCTTCTGACTTATGAATTGGAGAAATATATGTGTCTATAATAGTCTGTGATACTTTGCTGTCTGGAACAATATCCCTTATATTTCTTTCAAAAGTTTCAGTTGAATACGCAAGTCCTATCTTTTTATCTTTCCACCCTCTAAATGTTTTAAGAACATTATCTGCCGTGTCGTTTCTTTTTTCTGTTATATCTTTCTTGTACTGTCTTATTGGCTTTTTGGCATCTTCCAAAGCTTTTTTTGCTGAAAATACTGCAAGAATTTTATTTCTGTTATCACCGGTTACAAGGTTAGGGTCTCCACCATTCACAAGAGTATCAACAAGCTTTTTATCTTTCTCAGTTAAAAGAATATCTTTTATCACTCTATTATAATCCTTTTGAGCATTATAAACTTTTTTCTGTGCAGCCTTGTATTCTTCTTGTGTCATAGGCTTATAGTTTGCTTTTCCTTGTTCTTTTTCCAAAATAATACGACGATTATCGGACTCAAATTTTTCAACTTGATTAAGCTCCTTAACATAGTTATTTATAGCATACTGCAAATCTTGTTTTATATATTCTTTATATTCATTACTGTGTTCTCCGTAATATTTATCAAGACTTATTTCTTTTTCTGCTAACTTATCGTATACTTCACCTATTCTGACTATTTGGTCCTCCGGATTTACTATTTTCTCTGAGAACAGTTCAGGATATTTTTCGTTAAATTCTTTATAAAGAACATCAACTGCTATACCATCTTTTGAAAAAACTAATTTACCAAAATATTTTTTTCTCATATCCTGAAACACTTCTGTAGGTGTATACTTAAACCTTGTTTCTCTAAGTTCTTTTTTTAGAGAATTGTATTGCTTACTGAAATTATCATCTATGATTTTACCTTTGTTAAATGCTGTGTTCATAATATTATCTATGGAAGCATTGTCTATCTTGCCTGTTTGTTTAATCTGTTTTGATATTTCTTTTACTATATCTTTAATGACACCTTGTTTATCTGCATAAGAAACTCCAAAAGCATTGCTTATACTTTTTATTAGTGTATTTTCTGCTTTTCTTTGAACATCTGCACTTTTGGCAGTAACACCACTTTGTGAGATTTTTTCAATAGATTCTTCAATTGTTAGTCCTTTAAAGTCATTTTGTTTG
>JAHHUD010000081.1 GCA_020024185.1 Oscillospiraceae bacterium
ATATATAAATAATAAATTGTTAATAATGTAGAGTGATAGTCCAAAATTTATAAATAAAATGTTAATAAATATTAGCAGTTATAAGAGTGATATTGCTAATTTATTATAAATTTTATATTGGCGAACATCGAAAAAGCTCTAAAATAAAGGCTTTTTGAAATAATTATTAAAAAAATGTGAAAGTTAAAAAAAGGTGTTGACTTTTTATCAGTTGGGTGTACAATATAATTAGCAATCGGATATAGAGAGTGCTAATAAAAAGAAAGAGGCGATGCGTATGGCAATCTCAAAAAGACACGAAGAGATAATCAAGGCAGTTGTTGATATGTATATCAATGACAAAGAGCCGGTTGCTTCGTCTGCTTTACAAGATTATCTTGATTTGACACTGTCATCGGCAACTTTGAGAAATGAAATGGCGTATCTCACTAAGCAAGGTTTTTTAAATCAGCCTCATGTTTCGTCCGGCAGAGTGCCAACAAACAAAGCTTATAGATACTATATTGAAAATCTTGAAGAAAATATAAAGCTTACAAATGTTGAAAAAGAATGTATCAAAAGTAAATTTGATATGTTGGACCATGATTCTCAAAGATTTTTGCAGGGTGCAGCTGAATTGTTCAGCGATATGTTTAAAGTTACTACAATAATTGCTCCACCACTTGACAAGGATTTGAAATTTGCAAATTTTACAATTTTGAAAACCGGCAAATTTGATGTGGTACTTATAGGAGTAACAAGCCGTGGAGAAGTCCACACAAGAGTTATCCGTCTTGAAAGAGAGATTAACAATACAGATATGCAACAACTTACTGTATTGTTAAACACAAGATTGTGTTTTGTGTCATGGGAAGATGTTGATAAACATTATTTTATGGCTCTTATGAAAGAACTGAATAAAGAAAATCCTGCATTTAGCCAAATAATAAGAGGTGCACTTGCACTTATGAAAATTGCAAGCACACAGACAATACATGTAAGAGGCGAGCAATACCTGCTTGGCACAAAAGATTTTGAATACAACATTGCCGATGTGCTTAAAGTTATTTCTAATAAAGAAGCTTTAAAGGAAATTATAACTCCAAAGCTTGACGGAATAAGTGTTGTATTTGGTGATGAATTGCCAATAAAAAATATAAATAATGTTTGTTTTATATCAAAAAAATATTATGTTGGCAGTGCAGTGAGTGGCGCAATTTGTGTGGTTTGCCCACAGACAGTTGATTATTCAAAACTTTTTGCAAGTATACAGTATTTCACACAGCTTTTATCACAAACTATTACGGGAACTGAAAGGAATTTATAGACATGAGCGAAATGGAAAACAAACCACAGGAAGAATTGGAACAGGAAGTTCCTGGGACAGAAGAAAAATGCTGTGAAAATAAAGCTGAAAATAAAAAAGAAGAAAAAATTGATATAGAAAAAACTTTGGAAAATCTTGTTAATACAGAAAAGAAACTTGAAGAAACTGTTAAAGAACTTGAAAGTACAAAAGATACTTTCCAAAGAACTCTTGCAGAATATGATAACTTCCGTAAGAGAACAACAAAAGAAAAACAGGAAAATTTTGCAATAGGCAAAATTGACGCTGTTAAATCATTGCTTCCGATTCTTGATACATTGGAAATTGCTCTTGCAGCTCCATGTAAAGATGATGAATATAAAAAAGGTATTGAAATGGTTATGACAACTGCAAAAAATACTTTGACCGGAATGGGTGTTGAAGAAATTGAATCAGTTGGAAAAGAATTTGACCCAAATATTCACGCTGCTGTTATGCAGGAAGAAAGCAGTGAATTTGAAAGTGGAATTGTGACAAAACAATTTCAAAAAGGATATAAAATGGGCGATAAAATTATTCGTCCGGCAACAGTTGCTGTTGCACAATAATCAGTTATAAACACTATAAAAGTGCTTATTATATATTTAGTAAAAAATACAACTTATATACATTTAAAAGGAGATTACTATTATGAGTAAAATTATCGGTATTGACCTTGGTACTACAAACTCTTGTGTTGCTGTTATGGAAGGCGGCGAAGCAGTTGTTATTGCTAACGCAGAAGGTATGAGAACAACTCCATCTGTTGTTGGTTTTTCTAAAACAGGTGAAAGATTAGTTGGTCAGGTTGCAAAACGTCAGGCTATTACAAATCCAGATGGCACTGTTTCTTCTATTAAAAGAGAAATGGGTACAAATTATAAAGCAAAAATTGATGGAAAAGAATATACACCACAAGAAATTTCTGCAATGATTCTTTCTAAACTTAAAACAGATGCAGAAAACTATCTTGGTGAAAAAGTTTCTGAAGCTGTTATCACAGTTCCAGCTTACTTTAACGACAGCCAACGTCAAGCTACAAAAGATGCAGGCGCTATTGCAGGTCTTGAAGTAAAAAGAATTATCAACGAACCAACAGCAGCAGCTCTTGCTTATGGTGTAGATAAAGAACAAGACCAAAAAATCATGGTTTATGACCTTGGTGGTGGTACATTCGACGTTTCAATTATCGAAATGGGCGATGGTGTTCAAGAAGTTCTTGCAACAGCAGGTAACAACCGTCTTGGTGGTGATGACTTTGATAACAGAATCATTCAATACCTTGCAGCAGAATTCAAAAAAGATAACGGTATTGACCTTCTTAACGATAAAATGGCTGCTCAAAGACTTAAAGAAGCAGCAGAAAAAGCTAAAATTGAACTTTCCGGCGTAATGCAGTCTAACATCAACCTTCCATTTATCACAGTTGATGCAACAGGCCCTAAACATCTTGACATTACACTTACAAGAGCTAAATTTGATGAATTGACACATGACCTTGTTGAAGCAACAATGGGACCAGTTCGTCAAGCTCTTTCTGACAGCGGATTACAACCAAGTGACCTTAACAAAGTTCTTATGGTTGGTGGTTCAAGCCGTATTCCAGCAGTTCAAGAAGCTGTTAAAAAACTTATCGGCAAAGACCCATTCAAAGGTATTAACCCAGACGAATGTGTTGCTCTCGGTGCAGCAATTCAAGGCGGTGTTCTTGGCGGTGATGTTAAAGGTATCTTGCTCCTTGACGTAACTCCACTTTCACTTGGTATTGAAACAATGGGTGGCGTTTCTACAAAAATTATTGAAAGAAACACAACTATCCCAACAAAGAAAAGCCAGATATTCTCTACAGCTGCTGACAATCAGCCATCTGTTGAAGTAAATGTTCTTCAAGGTGAAAGAGAAATGGCAAGAGATAATAAATCCCTTGGTATTTTCCACCTTGACGGTATTGCTCCAGCTCCAAGAGGTATCCCACAAATCGAAGTAACTTTTGATATCGATGCAAACGGTATTGTTTCTGTTTCTGCAAAAGACCTTGGTACAGGTAAAGAACAGTCTATCACAATTACATCTTCTACAAATATGTCTAAAGAAGATATAGAAAAAGCTGTTAAAGAAGCAGAAAAATTTGCTGAAGAAGATAAAAAACGTCGTGAAGAAATAGAAACAAAAAACCAGGCAGACAGCATGGTTTATCAAACAGAAAAACTTCTTAAAGATATGGAAGGCAAAATTTCTGACAGCGAAAAATCTGAAGCTGAAGCTAAAAAAGATGAACTCAAAAAAGCTGTTGAAAGTGGTAATGTAGAAGATATGAAAGCTAAAATGTCTGACCTTGAAACTTCTCTCCATGCAATCAGCCAAAAAATGTATGAACAGGCTCAAGCTGCTCAACAGAATGCTCAAGGTGAACAGGCACAAAGCCAACCAGCTGATGACGGCGTTGTAGATGCAGATTTTAAAGATGTTGAATAATTGCTGCAAATAGTATAAAATAAAAAAGCTAAGTTAAAAGCAAGGGGCGAACTTTGAAAGTTCGCCCAATTGCTGATTATATACTGATATAGAAGAGGGCTTAAAAGTGGCAGAAAAAAGAGATTATTATGAGGTTCTTGGCGTTGATAAATCAGCCAGTGAAGCCGAAATCAAATCTGCATATAGAAAAAAAGCAAAAAAATATCACCCAGACTTAAACCCAGGTGATGCTGAAGCAGAAAAGAATTTTAAAGAAGTTAATGAAGCTTATGAAGTTCTTTCTGACGCAACCAAAAAACAGAAATATGATACTTATGGTCATGCTGGGGTTGACCCAAACTTTGGTGCTGGTGGATATGGCGGATATTCTGGCGGATTTGGCGGTGCAGGCGTAGACCTTAACGATATTTTTGAAAGCTTCTTTGGCGGCGGCGGTGGATTTGGTGGCTTTGGCGGTCAACAAAGAAGAAACCCAAATGCTCCAAGAAGAGGTGCAGATGTTCATGTTGGTGTTACTATCTCATTTATGGAAGCAGCTCATGGCTGTAAAAAAACTGTAACTATTAATCGTCAGGAAAATTGTCCTGATTGTAATGGTACCGGTGCGAAAAAAGGTACTTCTGCACAAACTTGTCCAGAGTGTCATGGTACTGGTCAAGTAACACAACAGCAGAGAACTCCTTTTGGTGTTATTCAAAATTCCCGTCCTTGTTCTAAATGTCAAGGTAAGGGTAAAATTATTACTGACCCTTGTCCAAAATGTCATGGCAATGGAAGAATCAATGTTCAGAAAAAGAAAGAAGTTAATATCCCAGCAGGTATTGATGATGAACAAAGTCTTGCTATGCGTGGTGAAGGGGATATGGGTGTAAATGGCGGTGCACAAGGCGATGTTATTATCGTGGTTAATGTTCAGCCGGACCCAATGTTTAAACGTCAAAAATATGATGTATATGTAAATGTTCCAATAACATATAGTCAAGCTGTTCTTGGTGCTGAAATTGTTGTGCCAACAATTGATGGAAAAGTTCAATATACAATTCCAGAGGGCACACAAAGCGGAACAGTATTCCGTCTTAGACAAAAAGGTATTAAGTATCTTAATGGCAGAGGCAGGGGTGACCAATATGTAACTGTTACTGTTGAAATTCCTAAAAAAGTTACAAGAGAACAGAGAAAAGCATTGGAAGCTTTTGAAGCGACACTTAAAGATGAAAATTATGAACAACGAAAAGGATTCTTTAAGAAAATTAAAGATATGTTTGACTAATAATAGTGGGCAGAGAGTTAATCTGCCCACTTTTTATTTTATATATCGATTATATTTATTCATGTTTTTTTCAATATAGGACTTATACTCTTTTGCAAGTTGTATAATTTCTGGGTTTTCATTTAGTTTTATTGCCTTGGAAATATTTTCGTCAATGTCATCAATGCCAATTTTAAATCCATTAATAAGCATTTGACTCATTTTTTTTGGACTTTTATCTTTGAATATATTTTTTATAATTTCCAGTTTGAGCATTAATTTTAAAAATACAGATATATGTTTTAACTTTTCATTTGGATTTTTTTGACGGATAATTTTATCATAAAATTTTTCGTATTCTGATAAATCTTTTAAAAGTTCATTTCTGAATTCTATATCATCACTTATATCTACAAGATATTGTGTTGATACTTTTGCCATCTCAATGTTGCCAAACATAAAATATAATAAATTTTTCTCCATAAATTTTACCTCTTTTGAATTTATTTTGTATAATTAAATTTAAAATATACATCATATAGTAATAAGACTTTTGAAAATTATTACTATGTGCTATAATACAAATAAAATCATACGGAGGAATTATATGAAAGTTGAATTTATATGGTATCCAAAATGCTCTACTTGTCAAAAAGCTAAAAAATGGCTTGATGAAAATGGCATAGAATATACTTTGAGAGATATTAAAACAGAAAAGCCACTTTATGAAGAATTGAAAAAATGGTATCATGAAGGCGAGCTTGAACTTAAAAGATATTTTAATACAAGTGGTTTGTTATATAAAGAAATGGAATTGAAAAATAAATTGCCATCTATGACTGAAGAAGAACAAATAAGATTATTGGCAACAGATGGTATGCTTGTGAAACG
>JAHHUD010000082.1 GCA_020024185.1 Oscillospiraceae bacterium
GTTAAAATAGTTATAGAAAAACTTGTTAAAGCCGGTGTTAATACAGAGTATATTTCAACACATACAAGTGATACCCTTTCTGGCAAAACATTTGTTGTAACAGGCACTTTGCCAACACTTTCAAGAGATGAGGCTGAAAAACTTATAGCAGATAATGGTGGCAAAGCATCATCATCAGTGTCAAAAAAGACAAGCTATGTGTTGGCAGGTGAAAAGGCAGGAAGTAAACTAGATAAAGCAAATACACTTGGAATACCTGTAATCAATGAAGAACAATTTTTAGAAATGATAAATAATTAAAGGAGTAATTATGGAAATAAATATAAAACATATTGCAAAGCTTGCAAAGTTATCTATTCCTGAAGATAAACTTGCAAAATTTGAAACAGAAATGCAAGATATGATTAAAATGGTAGAAAATTTGCCAGAAATACCAACAGGTGGTGCAGTTATAGACGAAAATGACACAATGGAACTTAGAGAAGATGTTGTAGTTCCATCAAGTCCTCGTGATGAAATGATTATGAATGCCCCACAAACAGCTGCAGGCTGTATCTTGATACCTAAAGTTGTAGAGTAATAAAAGGAGTTTAGAGATGGATAAATTGTACAGCTTATCAGCTACATCCATGAAAGAACTTTTGGATAAAAAAGAAGTTTCTTCTGTGGAAATTACAAAATCTGTTATTGAAAGAATTGAAAAAACAGATAAAGATATTAACGCATATATCAGCTATAATTTTGAAAATGCAGTAAAACAAGCACAGGAAGTTGATGAAAAAAGAGCAAAAGGAGAAACTGTTGGCGCATTGGCAGGTATTCCGGTTGCAGTAAAAGACAACATCTGTGTTAAAAATTTAAAAGCAACATGTGCGTCAAAAATGCTTGAAAACTTTGTTGCTCCATATAATGCAACAGTTACAGAAAAACTTTATGCAAATGACGCAATTATTATTGGTAAAACAACAATGGATGAATTTGCTATGGGTTCATCTGGGGAAAATTCTGCTTTGGCAATTGCAAAAAATCCATGGAATACACAAAGAGTTCCAGGTGGTTCTTCATCAGGTAGTGCAGCAACAGTTGCAGCCAGCCAAGTTCCATTTGCATTAGGTTCTGATACAGGTGGGTCAATCAGACAGCCATCAGCATTTACAGGTATTGTTGGTTTGAAACCTACATACGGTGCAGTAAGCCGTTATGGTTTGGTTGCTTTTGCCTCCTCTCTTGACCAAATTGGACCTATGGCAAGAACCGTTGATGATACAGCAATGCTTTTTAGTGCAATTTGTGGCAGAGATGCAAAAGATGCAACAAGCAAAAATTATACATTTGAAGGATATACAGATTCTGTTAAAGGTATGAGAATTGGTGTACCAAAAGAATATTATGGAGAAGGTGTTTCAGCTGTTGTAAAAGAAAAAGTATATACAGCAATTGAAACTCTTAAAGCTCAAGGTGCAGAAATTATTAATATTTCATTGCCATCAACAGAATATGCACTTTCTGCATATTATATTATTGCTTGTGCAGAGGCATCTTCAAATCTTGGAAGATATGACGGTGTTAAGTATGGTTATTCTGGAAATAGAACAGCAGGACTTAACGAAATGTATGAGTCTACAAGAAGTGAAGGCTTTGGTGATGAAGTTAAGAGAAGAATTATGCTTGGTACTTATGTTCTTAGTTCCGGATACTATGATGCATATTATAAACGTGCAAAAATGCTTCAGCAAAATATTGTAAAAGAATATAATGAAGCATTTAAATTATGTGATGTAATTCTCACACCAACATCTCCAATCACAGCTTTTAACTTTGGAGAAAAAACAGATAATCAAGTTGAAATGTACGCAGCTGATATTTGTACAGTTACTGTTAATATTGCAGGGCTTCCTGGTATAAATGTACCATGTGGATTTGACAGCAATAATCTTCCAATTGGTTTCCAAATTATCGGTAAAAAATTCAGAGAATCAGATATTTTAACTGTTGCTAAATGTTATGAAAAAACAGTTGGTGGCTTTGCAGTAAAGGAGTTTTAGTCTATGATAAACAATAATTACGAAATCGTTGTAGGCTTAGAGGTACACGCAGAGCTTTCAACAAAAACAAAAATCTTTTGTGGTTGCAAAAATGAATTTGGTGCAGAAGTAAACACAAATGTTTGTCCAGTATGTATGGGACTTCCTGGCACATTGCCAGTGCTTAACAAACAGGTTGTTGAGTATGCAATAAAAATGGGACATGCTTTAAACTGTAACATCAACCGTGTTACAAAACAGGACAGAAAAAATTATTTCTATCCTGACCTTCCAAAAGCATATCAAATTTCACAGTTTGATATTCCACTTTGTGAAAACGGTTATCTTGATATTTTGGTTGGAGAAGAAACAAGAAGAATTGGTGTTACAAGAATTCATATAGAAGAAGACACAGGTAAACTTATTCATGCAGATGAATTTGGTGGAAGTCTTGCAGACTATAACCGTTGTGGTGTTCCTCTTATTGAAATTGTTTCAGAACCAGATATACGTTCTGCTGAAGAAGCAAAATCATACCTTGAAACAATCAGAACAATCTTGCTTTACCTTGGTATCAGTGATGCTAAAATGCAAGAAGGTTCTATCCGCTGTGATGTTAATGTTTCTGTAAGAAAAAAAGGTCAAACAGACTTTAATACTCGTGTTGAAATGAAAAACGTTAATAGTTTTTCAGCAGTTTACAATGCTATCAACTATGAGGCAGCAAGACAGATAGAAGAAATTGAAAAAGGTAATGAAATCAGCCAAGAAACAAGAAGATGGGATGATGCTTTGGGACAAAACTTTGTTCTTCGTTCAAAAGAAGATGCACATGATTATCGTTATTTCCCAGACCCAGACCTACTTACTTTTGTTATTCCACAAGAAAAAGTTGATGAGCTTAAAGCTGAGCAACCAGAACTCCCAGTTCAAAAAACACTTAGATACATGAAAGATTTTGGTCTTTCAAAAATAGATGCAGAAACAATAGCACTCAGCAAAGATAAAGCAAAATTCTTTGATGAATGTATGGACTTTAAAAAATGTGATGCAAAATTGCTTTCTAACTGGGTTCTTGGAGAAATTACAAGAATTGCAAATGAAAGAAGATGTGAAATTGCTGACCTTGCACTTTCAGCAGAAAATCTTGTTGAAATGATTGCACTTATAGAGAATAAAACAATCTCAAATGCTGCTGGTAAAACTGTGTTTGAAATTATTGTTGATAAAGATGAAAAACCATCTGATATAGTAAAAGAAAAAGGTCTTGCACAAATTAGTGACTCATCTGCTTTGCAGACAATTGTTGATACAGTACTTGCAAATAATGAAAAAGCAATTACAGACTATAAATCAGGTAAGACAAATGTTCTTGGATTCCTTGTTGGTCAATGTATGAAACAGAGCAAAGGTCAGGGTAACCCTGCGATGTTTAAAGAAATGGTAATTGCTGCTATTGAAAACAGCTAATAAATAATCAGTGAAAAGGGGAGGCAAAAACCTTCCCTTAACTGTTATGTAAAAAATATAGAGAGGTAATATATGAAAGAAAGAATAGCCTCATTTTTAAATCAAAATATTGCACTTATTGTTATAAGTGGCGTAAGAAAAGGAGTGCAAACTGAGTTTTCAAAAGTTACAATTAAACCTTTTCTTGCAAAAGATGAAATAAGATATCAACTTGAATATACAAAAGGAAAGCAAGTTGTACATCAAAATATAAGCAAAGATGAACTTGCAGAAAATATTCAAAAACTTTTTGAAATATTTACTCAATGTGTTATATATGGTGAAGAAAATGATGTTCATCTTAATTGTTTTAACAACAAAATAAAATCCAAAATAATGTCACCATCTAAAAAATGTAATGTTACAACACACAACAAGAAAAAAGAGTATGCACTTAATGAAGGTGAAGAAATTGATTTTTTAATTTATCTTGGTGTAATGACTAAAGATAAAAAAATTGTGAAATCAAAATACAATAAGTTCAGACAGATTAATAAATATCTTGAATTATTGAAAAGTTCAATTGACTCATTGCCAACAGACAGACCATTAAAAATTGTAGACTTTGGATGTGGTAAAGCATATTTAACTTTTGCATTATATTATTATATTGTAAAAATACTTGGCAGAGAGGCTTATATCACAGGATTAGATTTAAAAGAAGATGTTATTGATTATTGTAATAAAGTTGCAAAAGATTTAGATTATAAAAATCTTGAATTTCAAAAAGGCGATATAAAAAACTACTCAAGAACACAAGATGTTGATATGGTAATAATGCTCCATGCATGTGATAATGCTACTGATGAAGGGATTGTGCAAAGCATAAAATTTAATGCAAAAATTATTATTGCTGTACCTTGTTGTCAGCATGAATTTTTTTCTCAGATAAAAAATGATAGTTTAATGCCGATGCTTAATCATGGAATTATAAAAGAAAGATTGTCTGCATTAGTTACTGACAGTTTGAGAGCACAAATATTAAAAGCTGTTGGGTTTGATGTATCTGTAATGGAATTTATTGAAACAGAACATACTCCAAAAAATATTGCTATAAAAGCAGTTAAAAAATCAGCATTTAATAAAAAAGCTTATGAAGAATATGTTGATTTTAGAGATAACTTTAACTTAACCCCTTATATAGAAAAAAGATTTAAAGAAGAAAATATATTATAATAAAAAACAACCGGTTTTAAAATCGGTTGTTTTTTATTGCAAATTTATGGTCTATATGTAGGACAGGCATCATATATTTTATTGAGGTGAAATATATGGATGTTTATAATTACTTACCTGAAAATATTGTAAATTGTCTTAAAGATTATCGAGATATTGATAATGTTACAGAAATTCGTTTGAGAAAAAATAACAATGTACAGGTGACTTTAAAAGGAAAAAATCAGATATTAAATAGCAAAAATATTTCTCAAAATGAATTGGATAATATTCTCTTTACTATTTGCCAAGGCTCTATAAATGTATTTGAAGATGAAATTTCTCAAGGGTATATAACTATGGATAATGGATACAGAGTTGGTATAGGTGGAGAATTCTATTACAATCCCACATCTAAAAAATACTTACTTAAAGAACTTAATAGCCTTAATATCAGAATTGCAAAAAATATAACTGATTTTGAAAACCAAAATAAAATAAATATGGAAAAAAGCAGCCTTATTGTAGGTGCACCTCATAGTGGAAAAACAAGTCTTATCAAGTTAATTACAAGAGAAATATCGAAAAAATATCGTATAGCCATTTGCGACGAGAGAAATGAGATTTGTGCTAATGATATTAATTGCGATGTGATAAAAGGTGTGAAAAAATCAACAGCAATATCAATGGCTACAAGAACATTAAACCCGCAATTTATTATTTGTGATGAAATTGGATTGGAGAATGAGAGTTTAGAGATACTTTCAGCTACAAATACAGGTGTAAAATTTATATGCTCTGCACACGGTGAAAGCATATATAAAGTATTGAAAAGACCGAATATTAAAATATTGATAGATAATGAGATATTTGAACAGATAGTTTTTCTTTCACAAAAAAATGACAAGTTTTATGTAGAGGAAGTTATTGATGTTTAAAATAATAGGGGCGATAATGGTTGTTTTTTCGGCGTCTTTCATGTTTTCTCAAAAAACACTGGTTTATTTTTTTACATATAGATTTATAAAAGAAAATATTTATATTGTAGAAAAAATCATGTATGAAAAAAATACAAATCTTACGTATAACAAAATTTTTGAAAAGATAGG
>JAHHUD010000083.1 GCA_020024185.1 Oscillospiraceae bacterium
CCAAACCAAAGAATACTGCAAGACATGCAACTGCTGTATTGATTGTTCCGTTATTCAACTTAACAACTGCAATTACTGCAGAACCCAAGAAAGATGCACCTTTTGAGAAAACATCGTATATCCCAAAATATTCTCCTGAATTCTCTGAAGGAATGATTTTAGAATAATAAGAGCGTGACAATGACTGTATAGAACCCTGAAAACAGCCAACTCCAAATGCCAATATAGCAAACTCTAACAATGAGTTAAGCACCAATGCATATAAACAAAGGAAAAAATATCCGATAATACATATACCGATTAACTTTGTTGTTTTATACTTGTCAGACAATTTTGCAAACACAAGTGAACCGCCAAATGCCACAACCTGTGTAAGCAATAAGAAAATTACTTGTCCTACTGTATCCAAATTCAAATCTGTTCCAATATTAACGCAGTTATCAATAATAGTTCCTACGCCATCGATATATAAAAAGTAACTGATTAAGAAAAATAAAACTTTTTTATCTTTCAAAGCTATTGTTTTCAGTGTTCTAAATATTTTTGAAAAGATATTTTTAATAGTATTAGATGTATTTTCTGTCCAGTTAGTCTGTTTATAGTTTTTAAGCAACGGTACTGTTACCATAAACCACCATATAGCTGTTATACCAAATCCCAATATTCTGCTTAGTTGATGTGATATAACACCTAACATATCAGGCCCCATAATATATGCCAACAAAGCAAATAAAAATGGCACGCAAGAGCCTAAATATCCAAATGCATAACCGTAAGATGATACTCTATCCATTCTGTCTTCTGTTGTAACATCGTTCAACATAGAGTCATATATTGTTATTGAAACGCTATAACATATACGAGTAACAACTGTGAATAATAAAAATAATACCCAACTAATAATAAAGCCATTGATAAAACAAACAATTACACCCATAGCTGTTGCTGTGGTAAATATAATTTTCTTTGTATTTTTACGGTCTGCCAAGGAACCAAAAATAGGGCCGATTAAAGCAATAATCAATGTAACTATTGAAATAGATGCAGAATAAAATGCAGTTGCTTGACTTCCTGATATTTGTCCTGGAGCATCACCTACTGCTAATTCTTTAAACCAAATAGGAAGAAGTGAGCATGCAAGCATTGTAAATGCAGAATTTCCCACATCGTATAATACCCACGCAAATTCCTGTTTTGTAAGATTTTTAAATGCTTTTCTTTTATGTAAAAAATTGTAAAAATAACTCATTGAACACTTTCTCCGCTTTTATTTCTTCCGCCAAAGTCATAATCAAAAATAGAATCAAAAGGTTTAATTCCTTTAAGATTATCATCAAAATCATGTATAAATGTAACAGCTCTCATTTTGGCTTGTTCGTATAATTCCATCAGTTTTTTATTGCTATCCTCGCACAGAGGATTTGGATTTTGGTTCACAATAAGACCATGCATCTCTGTATAGTTTCCAGTTGCTTTTAATAATGTATAAATTATATTTCTTTTAAAATCTGTATTCGCAAGCAACAACTTATTATAAAAAATCATAGACTTAAGCGATTTTTTTATCTGCTTAGGTGTAACTCCACTATAAAATTCTGAAATAATTTGTGCATTACTTATGGTTGGGTGAATATGGTCTGTAAGAACATGTCCCACCGGATTATATCCATCTAACACCATCAAACTTCTGTCAAACTCAACTTCAATTTCTGTATGGGTAACGCCACTGCTTTCAATTTTTTCATCTACATATTTATGGCATGTAGTATCTAATGCAAAATGATTTAACACCCCATATGTATATGCTAAAGCTGCCTGTTTATTATTGCTATTTGATATTGCTTCGCAGGCTCTTTCAAAAAAACTGCGTCCGGATTTTTCGTGAAGTCCAAATCCTATGGAATTAACAGGATTGCTCCAAAGTCCTCCATAATAGAATAGGATATCCGGCCCATGAAGTCCAATCATATAAAGGTCTAAATATTTTTCTATAATATTTTGTTGTTTTGAATTTAGATAGTTTTTCACTTCTTTTCCCATTCGATAATGGGCATATGTTGATGGCATAACTTATTTCTCCTTTATTTTTTACTGCTTTAGGTTTAAAATTACACACCCTACTGTAATAAACAATATTCCAATTACTATTTGTGCATTTAGTCTTTCCCTAAAAACAAAATAAGAAATTAACGTGGTCGCAACAATTCCAACCCCACACCATGTTGCATAAGCTATTCCCAAATGAATTTTTGTTACAGCCTTTCCAAAAAAGAAATAACACAATATATATGTCCCAATGCATCCAATAGTAGGCAAAAGTTTTGTTAATCCTTCTGAATATTTTAGCAAAGTAGTGGCCAGAATTTCACACATAATGGCGAATCCTAACAAAAAATAATTCAACATTTTTACCTCTGAATATATATTTTCATTCACGACTCAATTATTAATTCACTTTATTTATGTTACTCTGTTTATGTAAAATCTGATATCAAGATTATATAAAATATATGTTAATTATTAACATAACTTCATAATATAGCAACACAATTTGGCGTTTATTAAAAAGATAATTACACAATATTTGTTGTCATTTTTCTATTGTAAAGTGTATATTTGTTTAGACTGCTTTTATATGCTTTATCTTTGTTTGACACATTAATATACAACATGCTATTATAAGAAACAATTTAATACTATATTGTCATTATTTTGATTTTCACACTGTACTATGTACCTTATTTGAAAGCAAAATATTTATTTTAATTTATTGAAAATTATCTTATGTATAAAACTATTTGAAAATGTCTAACAATATTTTTACATTCATATGATTTTATATCATAATTTGCAATTATCTGTATATCCCGCTTAATTATAATTTAATTTAACAGTATCATAATTTATCTATAAAAACATAATCAAAAATAAAAGGAGTTCAGTGTTATAACATGAAAACAGTACTTACCAAAGATAATTCTACAGAACGAATAAACTGGCTTGACTGTGCTAGAGCGATAGCAATTATTATGGTAGTGTGGAATCACGCAGTTGAAACAGCCTTTGATGTATCGGTAGATGCATTTTATTCATACAGCAATTTATCAAAGGCATTCTTTTTAAATGGATTTCATGTTGGAAGACTGGGAGTTCCTATTTTCTTAATGATTACAGGATATTTGATGCTTAGTAAACAATATGAGCTTTTTTTCTCCTCCACTGATGTTAACAAACGGTCATATGGACAGTTTTTAAAAAGAAATTATCTTGGTCTTTTTCTTTGCATCGAAATATGGATTATTATTTATTACATATTTTCCGGGTTGTACTTTGATACACCATTAAACTTTTCCGGTCTTTTAAATAATATACTGCTGATTGAAAAGACAGATTTAATGCATGTCTGGTATGTATATATGATTTTGGGATTGTATATTATACTTCCATTTGTTTCATATCTTCTTCACAACATGGATTTAAAGCTTTTAATATTGCCGATTTCTCTGACATTTTTCACCTTTAATTTTCTTCCTATACTAAATCTTATACGACAAATTTTTGATTTAAGTCCTATTCGCTGTATGGTGGATACATCATTTTATGGTGGCACATATTTATTGTATTGTATAATGGGTTATCTTGTTTACAAAAAGGTATTTGATAAAATCAAGTCAATTTATTGGGCAATAATAGGTATTGTCTTTTTCATTCTTGGCACTGCTCTTCAATGGTTTTGCTATTCTAATGGATTTAATTATCTTATATGGTACGACTGTTTCACTTTAATTCCTGCTTCACTTGCCGTGTTTGTATTATTATCAAGAATTAAAATCAAGAAAACTTTATTATTAAGAATTTTTACTGATTTGTCCAAATTGTCGTTTGGCATTTACTTAGTTCATGTTTTTTTTACATATGTATGTAAAGATTATTTAAAATTGAACCTACACCCAGCTCTAGTCACATTTATTTATTTCATAGTTCCTTTTGTTGTCAGTTATATCATAGTTAAATGTTTGAGCAAGATTCCAAAATTAAGTAAGGTAATTTTTTATATGTAAATACATTACTACACTGTAATTTAATACTTTTTATATATCGTTTAATCTATACTCATTAAAATGAAATTGTGAGTAATTCACATAAGTCATAAAAAACCTTATACAGCAGTGTTATATCAAATAACACCAAACTCTGTGTATCAATAAAAAATAAAATTAATAAATGGGCAATCTCTTGATGAGGTTGCCCATTTTTACTAAAATATATTTAAATAATAAAGTATTATATAAGTTTGAGTTTTTATAAACTCAAACTTAATAGAATCAAACAATAAGAATATAAAGTGTGTTTGCAGTACAAATATTACGCTACTTTTCACTATAACTTCTGAACCTGTCATATGTTTAAGAGAGTTAAGATAATTTTGATATTACAAACAGTTAGTTTAGTGTTTTTAGTTTTTTAATCACCACTTTGTGATTGTGCCTTTTAAATATCCCACATAGTAAACAATCACACATTTCAATGCAATTGTCACTATATATATGCTCAAAGCTATCCACTTATTTTTTGTGAGTTTCTTCAGTGTTGAATAAAATCTATCAAATAGCCAAAGTAGAGATGCCGAAAATAAAATAGATATAATACTGCTTTTCAGAGATATGATAGCACTTATCAATACATATGAAATAACCATAAAATTCAGCACTTCTATGGCAATACTCGAAAATATTGTAAATTGATTTTTGATTTTATCTGTTAGGATTATTGGAATAGTACAAACAGTTGCTCTGCTCACTTTATCTATCCTCATAAGACTGTATATGTGCTCTAATTTCTTCCTCATGCTTCTGGCAATAGCTATAGCTGTTACGCATAAAATCGTGAATATGCTGACTCTTGTACATCTCATCCAGCTTGTCTAGAATTAGACTTCCATCTGCTGTCATGTCAAAGAAGTATGGGTAAATACATCCTCCTTGCTCTCTGTTGAAATAAGGATTAATAGAACTGAGTCTATCATCTTTCATGACAGACTCAACCACCATCTCACTCAATATCCATTTCAATGTTGGTCGCTCATATTCTTCATATCTATCTTTAAATAAACGATTCCATACATAAAACCATACAAAATGAATGATTTCATGGATGGCATTACCTATAGCTCCTTTTTCACCGTTGAGATAAAACACATCAAAACAATGCTCTTTCAAAAAGCGAGGCATAATGGGATTCATGGATACATTACATCGCAAATCGTTGAATAAAACAGAACAATCCACATCAAAAGCATCTGACAGAGCATCAATAATTTGTTTTTTGCATACTGCCCAGTGGTTGGCATATAGGATAACCTTTTGGTTTATTGTATCTGATAAATCGGCATATACCGACCTCAAAGTCATTTCGATATATGCTTTTCGCTCTGGAAACGTTAGACTCATAGCGAAAGTCTTATCAAGTTGAGGATAAAAATGGTATAATGGTTCTGCCCAAAATCCTGTTTCATCCTCGGCTTGAAATTCCATGATTTGTTCAAGCATGTAATCTACACCCGGATTTACAAATGTTAACTCCATATGCTTTCTCCTTCTATGAAATATGAATCTGTTAAATAAATTCCGATATCTCTAACACCTTGGCTTATAAATACATATTAGCAAAAATGGGCAATCTCATCAAGAGATTGC
>JAHHUD010000084.1 GCA_020024185.1 Oscillospiraceae bacterium
CAATTATAGCTTTATTCTATTCAAATTCAAATTACAAGTTAAAGAATAAATCAAAATATGATGATATTTATAAAAATATAACTGTTAAAGATATTCCAGAAGCACGGGATTATTATCCTTTGACTTATGAAAATAAAGTTGCTCTACAAGAAGCTTTGGATACTTTACCTATTGAAGATTTAGAAAAATATTTATATGATAAAATTTCATCTTTATGTAAAACAAAAGACATAGCAGAGCTTTCAAATTTAACAATTTCCAAAGACGAATTATCTCTTTTTAACGGTGAAAATAAAAAGTCTCTTTTCAATGCAAATATTGAAATAGAGTTAAGTCTTTTATCTGACGAAATAACTGATAATCCAAAAATTTACTCAGATAACGCAATAGAGTTAATTAATTACTTATCGTCTAATGATACTTATACAGTTTCACAAGTAAAAAATATTAAAATTAAGACTATATCAAAATCAGGTCATATTGTAAATGAAACAAACTATGATGGTAATATTGCCAGAAATATGGCATTTAAAGACCAACCAAAATTAGAATATGATGTTCAAACTTTAGCATATAGTTTTAAAACAAAGAATAGTAGCTTTATTTTACAAAAGTTTGGAATTTTAAATGATAAAAATGAACTATATTTAGAATATAAAGTAGATGATAAATATTTTTTTGAAGGAGAAGGAGGTAAAGATACCAAAATAGCAAATTTGCAAAAAACTCATGCTGAAATATTAGATTTTATCATGTCAAAAGATATAACAAACAAATATCTTCAAGAAAATAATATACAAACCATAACAATTTGCTTTTATAATAACTATATATTTAATGATGATAAAATCGATAAATCAAGCTTTGTATTTAGTTCAAATATATAATTATAATGAACATCCAAATATTAGTAAATTATTTTATTATTTATTAATTTGTAATCAAATTTTAACTATATACAGTTTGTTTTTTTAAAGACTTAAAAAAACAGAAATAATTTGGTGCTTTTCAACAAATAAATGCTTGTTTATCTTGTTTTTTTATAGTTAAATGTCAATTGACTAAATTGATTATGTTAACTATAATTTTAACATAGTTAGTGTAGAATGTATTTTTATATGTTTTATGGGTTTTAACTAAGCGAATATAAAGGAGACAGATTATGAAAAAAGTAATAAAAAAAGCTTCAGCTGTAGTTATGACAGCAGCATTGGCTGTATCTATGGTTGCATGTGGTTCTAACAACTCTGAAATGTCATACACAGCAGGTACATACTCTGCAAAAGTAACAGGTATGCATGATATGACAATTAATGTTACATTTGATGAAAAATCAATTACAGACATTAAAGTTGAACATGAAGAAACAGAAGGTATCGGTGCACCAGTAGTTGAAGACTTCACAGCTAAAATTCTTGAAGGTCAAGGTCTTGGTCTTGATGTAGTTGCAGGTGCAACACTTACATCAAACGCTATGATTGATGGTGTTGCTGACTGTGTAAAACAAGCTGGCGGTGACGCTGAAGCTCTCAAAGCTATCAAACCATAATAGATATTAATAATATTTCAATGAAAAAAGAGCAGCACTTAATTGTGTTGCTCTTTTATTTCATACAAATTATTTATATAAAATAAATTCTTCCGGAATGTATTTATTTACTATACCTTCCATAAATTGAATAGAAAATTTAGGATATTTATCTCTTACTCCATGTTTATCGGCAAGCTCATCTGTATAATCCTTAAGCAAGTAGTTTCTTATATTTGAGTAATTATTATCATAATGAGTAACTGTTGGAACAATCTTTGGCTCTTTAATTTCAACAATGTAATTATCATCTGTATCTGTATAAGTTTTTACAATATCAAACTGAAATAATGCACCCAACATAGTATTTGCAGAAGACTGAGCTGAAATAAAATTGCCTAGAGAATAACACACAATAGTTTTGTGTCCGGTTTCAGTATTTTCAATCCACTCTACTGGTTGTATAACATGGGGATGTGTTCCTATAATAGCATCAACACCAAATTCATTTAATTTTTCTGCAATTTGATGTTGTTCTGGAATAGTATTGTTTGTTTCTTCATATCCCCAATGACAAGAAACAACAACTATATCGGCATTCTCTTTAGCTTTTTTAACTTGTCTTTCTATAGTTTCATAATTATTTGTATTTATAACATATGGACAAGTATCATCTTTTATAGATAATCCATTAGTATGGCTTGTGTACGCTAAAAATGCAATTTTAATACCATTAACATCCATGTATTTTATGTCATTATCATCGTTACCAGTATAAAAACCAAAATACTGTATACCTTCTTGCTTATCCCAATAATCTATAGTTGAATGCACTCCCTCAACACCTTTATCGTAAGAATGATTATTGCTCATTCCTATTGCGTTAAATCCCATATTCATAACTTGTTGTCCCATCTCTATTGGGGTTGAAAATTGTGGATACGTTGAAGGCTTAAAAGCATCATTAACTAAAGTTTCTTGATTAATAAATTTAACATCAAAATTGTCAAAATAATATTCTATATTCTCATAAGCATATTTAAAATCATAATAATTCCCACCGGTTCTTTTCAATGCTTGTAAGTATATAGAACCATGTATAAGGTTATCTCCGGCAGCAATAAATTTAACTGTTTGAGGAGACTTTATAGTAGGCGCTGGTGTAGAAACAGGTTGTTCTTTATTTGGTGAAATAGAAGTAGAAATATCATCATTTAATACTGTTCCATAAAATATAGCTAACAATAAACATAACGTAAAAACAAGGACTGTAAAAATCTTTTTATTACTATTTCTCATAAAACAACACCTCTTATCTTATTGTCTCTATTGTACAATAAAAATATTGTCTATTCAATAAAATGATAAATTAATATTAACTAAATAATAAAATATGTATTTCATATACGTTATCCTTGAAATTTATTATAAAATTTAATATAATATATAAGTTATAAAAGATAAAGGGATGATATATATGAAAGATTTAATGAGTACAGCTTCTTATCATTTTGATTTACCACAAGAGCTTATTGCTCAAACACCAGCAATTCCAAGAGATAGTTGCAGATTGCTATGTGTTGATAAGAATAACTCAAATCACTATGAAGATAGATTATTTACAGACATTCTTGATATTTTAAAAAAAGGCGATGTTCTTGTTCTTAATGACTCAAAAGTTCTTCCAGCTCGTCTTTATGGAAATAAGGTGACCGGGGCAGCTTGTGAAATACTCATGTTAAAACAACAAGAACAAGATGTTTGGGAATGCCTTGCAAAACCAGGCAGAAAGCTTCGTGAAGGAGATAAAATTATTTTTGGTGATGATGTTCTTACTGCTGAAATAGTTAAAACTCTAGATAACGGAAATAAGATAATAAAATTCAGTTATAGTACCCAAACTCTATTTGAAGCTTTAGATATTGTTGGTAAGTTACCTTTACCACACTATATAACAAAAGAACTTGAGGACAGTTCTTTATACCAAACAGAATATGCAAAAATTCTTGGTTCAGCAGCAGCTCCAACAGCTGGATTGCATTTTACACAAGAATTAATGCAAAAACTTATAGATAAAGGTGTAATAATTAAATATATTACTTTACACGTAGGGCTTGGTACATTTAGACCGGTTAAAGCAGATAATATTCTTGAACACACTATGCATAGTGAATGGTTTACTATACCTCAAGACACTGCAGATGAAATTAAAAAGGCAAAGCAAGAGGGAAGAAGAGTTATTTCTGTTGGAACAACAAGTACAAGAACACTAGAATCTTGTTATAAATTTAATGGAGATATAAAAGCTTGTAGCATGGATACAAATATATTTATTTATCCAGGATACGAGTTTAAAGCGATAGATGGACTTATAACTAACTTTCATTTACCAGAAAGTACACTTATTATGCTTGTAAGTGCATTGGCAGGATATGAAAATTGTATGAACGCTTATAAACATGCTGTAAAAGAAAAATACAGATTTTACAGTTTTGGAGATGCAATGATAATTTTGTAAGAGGTAATTTATGTACAAACTTATTAAAAATGTAAATACAGCAAGAAGAGGGGAATTTACAACTGTACATGGTACAGTGCAAACTCCGGCTTTTATGAATGTTGCTACAACAGCAGCAATCAAAGGTGGTCTTTCAGCAAAAGATTTAGAAGATATTAGATGTCAAGTTATGCTCTGTAACACATATCATCTTCATTTAAGACCAACAGATAAAATTGTAAGTCAATTAGGTGGCTTGCACCAATTTACACAATGGAAAAAACCAATTCTCACAGACAGCGGTGGATTTCAGGTTTTTTCACTTGCTAAATTGCGTAAAATTAAAGAAGAAGGTGTGTATTTTTCTTCTCATGTTGATGGACGCAAAATATTCATGGGTCCAGAAGAAAGCATGCAAATACAATCCAACCTTGCTTCTACAATAGCTATGGCTTTTGATGAATGTGTTGAAAATCCTGCACAATATTCATATTCAAAAGATTCTTGTGCAAGAACAACAAGATGGCTTAAAAGATGTAAAACTGAAATGGACCGTCTTAACAGTCTTGAAACAACAATAAATAAAAATCAATTACTCTTTGGTATAAATCAAGGTTGTTGTTTTGATGACTTGCGTGTAAATCATATGAAAGAAATAAGAGAACTTGACCTTGATGGATACGCAATTGGTGGACTTGCTGTAGGTGAACCAAAAGAAGAAATGTATCACGTAATTTCAGTTGTTGAAGAACACATGCCAAAAGATAAAATAAGATATCTTATGGGTGTTGGTACTCCTGGCAATATTCTTGAAGCTGTAAGACGTGGTGTTGATATATTTGACTGTGTAATGCCAAGCAGAAATGCTAGACATGGACATATCAATACATGGAAAGGTATTATTAATATCAAAAATGCTAAATATCAGTTAGATACAGACCCAATTGATAATGAATGTGATTGTCCTGTATGCCGTAATTTTTCAAAAGCTTATATTAGGCATTTATTTAAAGCAGAGGAAATGCTTGCAATGCGTCTTGCAGTTATGCATAACCTATACTTTTATAATAATCTTATGGAAAAGATAAGAGAATCATTAGATAATGACACATTTGAGGATTTTTACAGAAAATATGTAGATTTATTAGATACACGTATTTAATTATTGCAAATTATTTGAATATATGGTATATTTTTATTTAGCTTTTATAGGAGGTAACAAATTATGTATTTAATGTTAGAAACTGCGGCTGCTGCAACAACAGCAAGTACTGGTTCAATGATGCTTTCAAGCATTTTACCATTTCTCATTGTTCTTGCTGTAATGTACTTCTTGCTTATACGTCCACAGAAAAAGAAAGATAAACAACTTCAGGATATGAGAAATAATATCGAAATCGGTGATACAGTTGTTACAATCGGTGGTATTGTTGGTCTTGTTGTAAGTATTAAAGAAGATACAGTTGTTATTGAAACAGGTACAGATAGATCTAAACTTCGTTTTAAAAGATGGGCTATCTCTGAAGTTACAAAACTTAATATTGAATAATTTTTAAAGAATAAAAACACCACTTACTGAATACAATGTAGTATATTCAGTAGGAGGTGTTTTTTATTGCAAAGTTTTTTATCTGCAAACCATGACACTATAAAAAATATAATGAAAAT
>JAHHUD010000085.1 GCA_020024185.1 Oscillospiraceae bacterium
TCACTCAGTGTTCCATCTTCGTAGAGTGCATCTAGCTTTTCAAATAAACGATCAAATGGGTAATTTCTTGAACCAACAGTTACGAATATCAATACAAGCACCCCCCGTAAATCGCTTTTTCATAATATTTCTTTTGTGTTTCCCACTGTACAATAAATAAATCGGAGTGTTTTTCCATTTTTTTACCAGCAACTGTTGGCATATTGGCTCTGCCAAATGTTTCTATAAAAATAAACTTTTTGTGGAACAAAACAGCGAGCAGATAAAACGGATACGCAACCATTGTTCCTGTTGTAATAACAAAATCAGGTCTCTCTTTAATCCAAATAAAAACTGTGTACAATGTATTCCATAGCATTTTAAAGGGCATTAGCTTATCCTTTAAATCTGTTTGCAACATGAAATATTTACTAAGTGGAGCATCGAAGTGTGTTTTCTCAGTTACAAAAAAACCATCATATTTTTCAGCTAATGGCTTAAGCTTTTGCAATTGTTCCCAGTGTCCACCAGATGAAGATACAAAGCATAGTCTTGGTTTTCTATTATGCTTACTCATAACTACTCCTTAATCTCTCTGGAAAATATCACGTGTATATACCTTATCCTTAACATCGTCAAGACAAGTATCGTATCTATTGGCAATAATTGCCTGGCTCAGTTGTTTAAACTTTTTCATATCATTTACAACCTTACTTCCAAAGAAAGTCTCGCCGTCTTTCAAAGTTGGTTCGTATATTATCACTGTTGCACCTTTTGCTTTAATGCGTTTCATAACTCCTTGGATAGAACTTTGACGGAAGTTATCAGAATTGCTTTTCATTGTCAGACGGTACACACCGATAACAATTTCTTTTTCTTTTCCCAAATCCCAACTATCATTTGCTTGATAAGCACCAGCCAGCTCAAGAACACGGTCAGCAATGAAATCTTTTCTTGTTCTGTTACTTTCTACGATAGCTGTCATCATATTTTGTGGAACATCTGCATAGTTAGCAAGAAGTTGTTTTGTATCCTTTGGAAGACAATATCCACCATAGCCAAATGAAGGATTGTTGTAATGACCTCCAATGCGAGGGTCAAGACAAACACCACTTATAATCTGCTGTGTATTTAAGCCTTTCATCTCAGAATATGTATCCAATTCGTTAAAATAGGATACACGCAGTGCAAGATATGTATTGGCAAACAGTTTAACTGCTTCAGCCTCAGTAAATCCCATGATAAGAGTATCAATATTTTCTTTAATTGCACCCTCTTGGAGCAGAGAGGCAAAAGTGTTGGCTGCTTTCACTAGACGAGTATTATCTACATCAGTACCAACGATGATACGGCTTGGATAGAGATTATCGTACAGTGCCTTGGATTCACGCAGAAACTCAGGGCTGAAAATGATGTTGTCGCAGTGATATTTCTCTCTCACACTTGCAGTAAATCCAACCGGAATTGTGGACTTGATTACCATAATTGCATTTGGGTTATACTGTATAACTAATTTGATAACATCTTCAACTGCAGATGTATCAAAAAAATTCTTTTTGCTATCATAATTTGTAGGTGCGGCAATAACCACGAAATCAGCATCAGAGTAAGCAGTTTCAGCATCTAATGTAGCCGTCAGGTTAAGTTTTCTTGTTCCTGCACAATCTTCTGACAGATATTTTTCAATATAATCATCTTGTATAGGAGACTTTCTGTTATTTATCAATTCAACCTTTTCAGGAACAATGTCCACAGCAGTCACTTTGTTATGCTGTGCAAGCAGTGTGGCAATGGACAGACCTACGTAACCAGTACCTGCTACTGCGATTTTATAATTGCTCATATCGTATATCCTCACTCTCTAGCTGAAATTTTTATGTTCAGCCGTTTATTTTTATGATGTGTGTTATAATATGGATTTCTAATATTACAAATAAAACTTTTTATACCACTGGGCAAATTTACGAAGTCCATCACGCAAACTGGTGCTAGGCTTAAATCCAAAGTCACGTTCTAATGCACTTGTATCTGCATAAGTTACGGGCACATCACCAGGTTGCATAGCAACAAGTTCTTTGTGTGCTTCAAAATCATAATCTTTTGGCAATACATCTGCACGGATAAGTTCCTGTTGCAGAATGTCCACAAACTCCAATAGGTTTTCAGGACTGTTATTACCAATATTGTATATTTTATATGGTGGTAGTGGCAGACCATCTTCGCCGGTAGATTTGTCTGGGGCTTTCTGCATCACACGGATTATTCCCTCAACAATGTCGTCTACATAAGTGAAATCACGCATGCAGTTGCCGTAGTTGAAAATCTGTATTTTTTTGCCCTCACGCAACTTGTTGGTAAAACCAAAATACGCCATATCCGGACGGCCGGCAGGACCATACACAGTAAAGAAACGCAAACCAGTAGATGGAATGTTATATAGTTTAGAGTAGGCATGAGCCATCAGCTCGTTAGATTTCTTGGTAGCAGCATACAGGGACACAGGGTTGTCCACCTTATCATCTGTGCTGTATGGTACCTTTTTGTTGCTTCCATACACACTGGAAGAAGAAGCATAAACCAAATGTTCCACAGGATAATGACGGCATGCTTCTAAAATGTTGTAGAAACCGATGAGATTTGACTCGATATATGCGTCCGGGTTGGTAATGGAATAGCGCACACCTGCCTGTGCCGCTAGGTTAACCACAACCTCAGGTTTATATTCCTGGAAAATTGACGTAATCAATGCCTTATCTGCAATGCTACCCTTAATAAAAATGAAATGCTCGTATTTGCTCAGAAGTTTCAATCTGTATTCCTTAAGAGAAACATCATAGTAATCGTTCATATTGTCGATACCAATGACTTTTACACCTTTGATTTCTTCAAGTAAACGCTGTGACAGATAACTACCAATAAATCCAGCTGCGCCAGTTACCAATATTGTTTTATTTTCTAAGTTAACATTACTCATAAGTATTGCTCCTTGTTTATGAACACAGGTTTTACCTGTGCGTTTTTTGTTTATGTGATATACCTTTGCATATCTTTTTGCATATTATATGCTCAAAACCTACAATGCTCACTTATTTACGATTATCAGTATTTTTAACTTTAAAATCAAGGTAATGATATAAAATACTTTTTATAATATGTGTATTTATAACATCTTTTTTATGACAAAAAATATGCTTTATCAGATTAGAACTGATAAAGCCAGCTGCACCAGTAATCAGTACTGTTTTTAAATTTTAGTTATTTAGTACTCATTACATAATTAAAATATTATATACTCAAGTTAATAAATAATTTTTTTGTTAGTAAATAATTCATTATTTATTATATTATCCCCATAAAAAAAATGCAATAGTTTGTAGTTTTTTAGCATTTATTGCGTATTAATTTTTTTGTAAATGTTTGTGGTTATTTTTATGTAATACTATAAAACAACATCAATATAATTTTTTTATTTTAATAGAAAAATAATTTATTGTTGAAAATAAATAAAAGCATACTGTAAAGCTAATATTTTTAATTGTAATTGCTTTATTTATAGTATTTTTTAATAAATACACAAACAAGAAAACGAGGCAAGAGATATAATCTCTTGCCCCTATGTATTTTTTGAATAACCTATTGACTTTTTGACAATTTAATATTGACAAAAACAAACTCAGAGAGTACAATTAATGTCAATAGGCAGATATTTAAAAATTACCAGTTTTTAAATATCCTGTATATGAAGTATTACCAAGAGATACATCATATCTTAACTAAAAGTATAGCAACAACAAAGAAATTTGTCAACATTAAAATATGTGTAAAATATAAGAAAGCTATTATTTACCATATAATAATAAAAAGTTGTAACTACAAAAAATAAGATAAATGATAGTTAAAGGCAGATACTTCGGTATCTGCCTTTTTTATATCAAAAAATAAGCTAACAAAATTTGTAAAAAAGCAAAATTGTGTTAGTTCTATTAAGTTTACTCATTTTTAAGTAAAAAGTTAAAAATGGACAAGCTAAAACAATTGAATAATGGGTTTGAAAGCTAAATAGTGTACCCTGAGTAAAATCTAAAACAACATAGAGGTTAGCCCCCAACGCACAAAGAAAAGGCTTGCACAAAGAAAAAGACTTGTACCGAGTATCTTTGTGTGTGGGTGAGAATTTCAGGTGATAAAAACTCACAATAAAAAAAGAATCACGCAGGGTGGGAAGTTCTTGGTGTAGGCAACCTTTTGTAGCTTAGTGGACAAGATGTAAAGCGAGCTGTTAACAGTACATAATGTGTAAAAAACAGCAATCAAAGGGTACAGGTGAAATGCCTGTTAAGTGGTACAAGTAGCGAGCGATGGGCTGGCTCCGTCAGGGGAGAAAAGCAAAGCTAACTTATGTTCTTGTTTTGCAAGGGCATATTGCGTCTACATGCTCTAAACTTCACCATCAAAAGATAAAATTTATCCCCTTAGTTCTGTTAAAGCTTTAGATTTTATTTGTTATATAGTTATGTTGGCTCAAATTTATAACTTTATTCAAAAAGTATAAAAAAATGACTAGATGATAGGTTGTTTTTAAATGTATAAAGTCTGCAATATTTTAAATTAAATTTTTAGATTGATATATAAAAACTTTATTATAATTTCAAAATAAATAGTACTATTAAAATAATATTACTTTAATATTAAAATAGTATTGAAATAATATTGACATAATATCAAAATAATATTAAAATAAATTATATAAAAAATGGCTTAATTAAACTAAAAAAGGAGCTAGATTATGAAAGTTTTTGCATTTGCAAATCAAAAAGGTGGTGTAGCAAAAACAACCACTACATATAATATCGCAACTATAAAAGCAATGGAGGGCAAAAGGGTTTTAATGATTGACTTGGACCCTCAGGCATCTTTAACTATACTTTGTGGAATGAGCCCGGGGGGAACAGAGTTTAACAGTTGCAATTTGTTTGACGGCAAAACTGACCCGGTGGATTGTGCTTACTTGGTTAAATCAACAGGGCTTGAAAATTTGTATATCGTGCCTTCTGATATTGACCTTGCAGAAACAGAACAAAATATTTCTGGCAAAATGGCAAGAGAGAAAATTTTGAAAAAAGCACTTAAAAGTTATGAAGAATATTTTGACTATATTTTTATTGACTGCCCACCACAATTGGGAATACTTACAACAAATGGTTTGGTTGCGTCAAACGGTGTTATTGTGCCAACCAAAGCAGAGTATCTTTCTTACAGAGGTATCCGTGCTTTAAAAAGAACAGTGCAGAATGTTATCGACAGTGATTTAAATTCAAACCTTATTTTTTATGGGTTTATCATCACTATGTTTGAAAAAAACGTAAACGACCAAAAAGATTTGTTGGAACAGTTTCAAAAAATAGGTGAAGTTTTGGGTGTTGTGAAAAAATCTTCTTCTACATATAAAAGTGTTTTGGAGGGAACTCCAGTTGTGTTAAGCGATAAAAAGAGTGATGTTTCAAAAGCATATATCGAAATTTCTTTAAAAATTTAGATAATATTTAAATATAAATAGATAAAATAATATAATATTAAAATAATATTAAAATGATATTATATAAATATTGAAATGAT
>JAHHUD010000086.1 GCA_020024185.1 Oscillospiraceae bacterium
GTATTATAATTTTATTTAATCTTTAAAAATAAATATTACAATTATAAGATATGAAAATTTATATCGTATTTGTTATTTAATTAAAAAACAAGAGCAAAAGGAGAGTGTATTTATGAAAGAGTGTTTAGCAATGCTTTTGGCAGGTGGTCAGGGTTCAAGATTATACGCCCTTACTCAGTCAATGGCTAAGCCGGCAGTTTATTTTGGGGGTAAATACAGAATTATTGATTTTCCTCTATCTAACTGCGTAAATAGTGGAATTGACGTGGTTGGTGTTCTTACGCAATATCAACCTTTAGAACTAAATGAATATTTGGGAAATGGTCAGCCTTGGGATTTGGATAGGTCTTATGGTGGGTTACATGTTTTGCCACCATATCAAACAGCCACAGGTTCTAACTGGTATAAAGGAACAGCAAATGCGATTTATCAAAATATTAATTTTATAGAACGTTATGAACCAGAATATGTACTTATTCTTTCTGGTGACCATATTTATAAAATGGATTACTCCAAAATGCTCGCTCAACATAAAGAAAAAGGTGCAGATTGCACCATCGCTGTTATTGATGTGCCTAAAAATGAGGCAAGTAGATTTGGCATTATGACTTGTGAAGAAGGTGGCAAGATTGTCAAATTTACAGAAAAACCAAAAGAACCTGATTCTACATTGGCATCAATGGGTATTTATATTTTCTCATGGGATAAGCTTAAACACTATCTTATAGAAGATGAAAAAAATATAGAAAGCGAAAATGACTTTGGTAAAAATATTATTCCTGCCATGCTTGCAGATGGTCAAGAGTTATTTGCATATAATTTTGAAGGCTACTGGAAAGATGTCGGTACAATAGATAGCTTGTGGGAATCTAATATGGATTTGCTTGACCCAAATGTTCCTTTTGATGTATGGGATAAAGAATGGAAAATTTACTCCAGAACACTTAATAGCCCACCACAATTTGTAAGTGAAAAATCTAATGTAGAAAACTCTATGATTAGTGAAGGATGCGAAATTGAGGGAGAGGTTGATTTCTCTGTTTTATTTCAGAATGTTATTGTGGAAGAAGGCGCGTTGATAAAAGATTCTATCATTATGCCAAATACAATAATAAAAAAGGGTGCAAAAATTGAATATGCTATTATTGGTGAAGGCTGTACAATTGAAGAAAATGTTTGCATAGGGGAACGTCCAGAAAAAACAAATAATCTTGAAGAATGGGGTATTGCTGTTGTCGGCAATAATATCTCTATACATAAAAATGCAAAAATTAAAGCAAAATCAATGATTTATAACGACATCAAGGAGGAAGAATAATATGGCACCAACAGGCAAAGTTTTAGGAATTATTTTTCCTAATATGCATGATGAAGCAATTCCGGAATTAACAAGAATACGCACAATGGCAAGTGTGCCATTTGGTGGCAGATACAGAATGATAGACTTTATATTATCAGGATTTGTTGCAGCAGGGATAGATAATATTTGCGTAGTTCCAAGAACAAGCTATGTTTCTCTTATGGACCATATAGGAAGTGGTAAAGAATGGGACCTTGCAAGAAAAAGAGGTGGGGTGAAAATTTTTCCACCATACGGTGAAGCTGGTACAAAAACTGGCAAAGGCAAAATCGGTGCTTTGGAATCTATTGTTGGTTATATAGAATCTGCACAATGTGATTATGTTGTTCTTTCTGACTGTGATATTGCTTGTGCAATTGATTTTGATGATGTTATAAAATATCATACTGAAAATGATGCTGATATTACAATTGTTTACAGAAGAGAAAAACATGACCCAGCTGCAAAAAGTGATAATATGACATTAGAACTTGATGGAACAAGAGTTTCTGAAGTTTTGATAAATGATATTTCCGATAAAGAAGTAAACAGTGGTATGTGGACTTATGTAATCAATAAATCACTTCTTGTAAAAACAATACATTCTTGCAAATCAAGAGGTCTTAAAGCTTTTGAACAAGATGTTTTGCAGAGCAGTACTGATATACTAAATATTCAAGCGTACGAATATAAAGGATATGCAAGCAGAATAACAAGTCTAAAAAGCTATTTTGATGCAAATATGAACCTTCTTAAAAAGGGAAATATTTCTTCATTATTCAGACAATATCCAATATATACAAAAATAAGAGATGATGCACCTGTAAGATACACTATAGGAAGTACAGCAAAAAATGTTATTGAAGGTGATGGTTGCTTTATTGAAGGTGACGTTTGTAGTAGTGTATTATTCCGTGGAGTAAAAATTGGAAAAGATGCAGTTGTAAGAAATTGTATCCTTATGCAAGATACAGTTATCGAAGATGGTGTATGGATTGAAAATGTTATTTGCGATAAAGCTGTTGAGATTTCAAAAGGTGAAAAAGTTATAGGTTCTTCATCTCATCCGGTATACATAGGTAAAAAAACAAGAGTATAAAAAGTATAAGGGGGATAATTAAATGAAAGTTTTATATTGTTCCAGTGAAGCAGTACCTTTTGCAGCAAGTGGTGGACTTGGTGATGTTGCAGGCAGTTTGCCAAAGGCATTGCATGACGAAAAAGTTGAAACAAGAGTGGTTATGCCACTTTATGGACAAATAAAAGAAAAGTACGCAAAAGAACTTGAATTTGTAACAAATTTTAATGTTATTCTTGGATGGAGAGTTCAGTATTGTGGCCTTTTTAAATATGAAAAAGACAATGTAATATATTATTTCCTTGATAACGAATATTACTTTAAAAGACAAGGTCTGTATGGACATTTTGATGATGGAGAAAGATTTGCTTTCTTCTCCAAAGCAATTTTAGAAATGCTTGTAAATATTGATTTTACACCAGATATAATTCATACAAATGACTGGCAAACAGCATTGGTTAATATTTATATCAATATTTTTTATAGACATATACCAAAGTTTTATAATACAAAAACAGTGTTTACAATACATAACATTCAGTATCAGGGCAAATATGGTCTTGACATTATATCAGATGTTTTGGGTATTCCTGATGAATATGCACATCAATTGGAATACGAAGGTGCTGCAAATTTCATGAAAGCTGGCATAGAAAATGCAGATAAAGTTACGACAGTATCACCAACTTATGCAAAAGAAATTCTTGACCAGTGGTATAGCCATGGACTAGACCCACTTCTAAGAGAACGTCAGTTTAAACTTTGTGGAATACTCAATGGGATAGATTATAAAGAATATAATCCAAAAACCGATAAACTTATTGTTAAAAATTATAATTCAGACGCATTTGCAAGAAACAAAGCTGTTTGTAAAGATGATTTGAGAGCAATATTTAATCTTGAAAAATCAAATGCACCAATTGCGTCTATGGTTACAAGACTTGTTGAACATAAAGGTCTTGACCTTGTTAGAAATATAGCAGAAAAATTAATAGAAGAAGGATATCAACTTGTTGTTCTTGGCAGTGGTGAGACACAGTATGAAGATTTCTTTAGCTATCTTTCATATAAATATCCTGGTAAAGTTGGGGTAAGAATTGGATTTATACCAACTTTGGCAAGAAAGATTTATGCAGGCAGTGATATATTTATTATGCCAAGTAAATCAGAACCTTGTGGTCTTAGCCAGATGATTTCTTTGAGATATGGTACTGTTCCTGTTGTAAGAGCAACAGGGGGGCTTAAAGATAGTATAATTGATATTGATGAAGAAAATGGTAATGGATTTAAGTTCTGTGATTATAATTCAGAAGAATTATTTAATTGCTGTATGAGAGCTTATAATAGCTATAAAGATAAAAAATTATGGACGTCTATTGTAAAACGAGCAATGAAAACAGATTGCAGTTGGAAACACAGTGCAAAAGAATACATTGAAATGTACAATTCTTGTCTTAATTTATGGTAGAGTTAAAATTTAAAATATTGTAAAAATAAAAAAGACATGGTTTTAATACCATGTCTTTTTATATAGTTATTGGTTATCAAATATATTTTGTAATAATTTTTTTATATCATCAATAAGAGTATGTATCTCTTCAAGTTCTGTTTTAATATCATTAAACAACTTATCATTTGATATTTCCGGACTTAAAAAAGAATTATTCCAGATGTTGTTTTGAGAAAATGTAAATGTTTCTCCATCATCAATATTGTTTTTAGGCATATTATCTGCATCTAAAATATATGGTTTTTCACTTTTTATCACATAAAACACTCCTTTAATAAGTGATATTAAATATTATGATTGGTGAAGGTGAAATATGCTATAAAATAAAAAGACAGAGAAAAATCTCTGTCTTTTATATTATATTAATATACTTTATATGCCCAGTTTAAGTCAACAGCATTTGGAATACCAGGACAACTGCCACTGCCTGTATATTGCCACATATCATAACGATGTTTAAAGTCTGTTGCACTTGTGTAGTGAGCAAGCCAAATATCATAATGAGAAATCTGACCATAATCTAATTGATGGTAGAACCAAGATTTGCTTGCGTACACACCGGCTTTATAACCACTATTTCTGATAGTTTCACAAAAAGCTTTTGCAATAGCTGTACGATGAGATTTACTCAATCCATCAGCACGTCCAGAGCCGGTTCCTGTTGCTTCTGTATCAAAGTAGATTGGATATTCGAGGCTGTAACCTTTTGCAAGTTGGAGAACCATAGATGCTTCTTCAACTGCTTCTTCTGTTGTTATAGCTTGAGAGAATAAGTATAAACCAACTTTTAAACCAGCAGCTTTTGCACCTGCGATATGCTTTTTAAAGTAAGGGTCTTCAACCAAAACACCACTGCCATAACCACGATATCCAGCACGAATAATTACGTAATCAACACCAGAAGCTTTTACAGCATTCCAGTCAACTCTTGGCTGATATTTTGAAACATCAATACCTTTAACAACATTTTTGATGATATTTCCTTGACTGTCAAAATCATATAATTTACCACCAATAAGGATTTGACCTTTTACTTTGTTGCCGTTTGCGTCATAGTATGAGTTTTTATCTGGAGCCCAGCCGTTATAATAAGCTTTTGTTGCTTCGCTTATATCTGTAATTTTGAGAGTATCAAGGAATTTTTGAGAAATTTTTCCGTTATCTGATTCATATACTTCTGCAGATTTACCATTTTCAAAACT
>JAHHUD010000087.1 GCA_020024185.1 Oscillospiraceae bacterium
GTTACTTATGATTTTACTGTTTTTGATATTATAGTAAATCTTTTAAATTCCAAAGGCGGTAAAGCCAAAAAAGGTGTAGGCAGAGGAAAAGGTATACGATTGGGTGATGCCGGCTGTGAAATTGATACAGTTGTTGGTGTTATTGCAAAAGAATATTGGAAAAAAAATATTGGTGACTCTGTTTTAGACCCTGTATTTATTATGGCAGCAATTTTGCAATGGGCAGAAATATGTGACAATAAAAGAGGATACATAGAAATTAAAAAATAAGTAAAATGCTTATCAGTAAAAACTGATAAGCATTTTTTTATGACTGACTTTTACTTTTTGTTAATAAAGACGCTATATATCCAAAAATTAAACTTGCACTTACACCACCACTACACGCCGATAATCCACCGGTAAAAATACCGATAAATCCATGCTGTGCAATTTCTTGTTCAACCCCCTGTGCCAAAGTGTGACCAAATCCCATAATTGGCACAGTTGCACCTGCCCCTGCAAAATCAACCAAAGGTTCCCAAAGACCAATTGCTGATAAAACTACACCACTTACTACAAACGCAACCAAAATTCTTGCCGGTGTCAGCTTGGTCAAATCCAAAAGTAGCTGTCCAATAACACAAATCAATCCACCAACAACAAATGCCCAAAAATAACTCATTTCGTCACCTCTTTTTTGCTTTTTATATTAACAAGATGTGCAATACAAGGAATACTCTCTCCTTGCATACTTGTAGATGGACTTAATAAAGCCCCTGTTGCAATAAACAATATATTATTTAATTTTTCTTTTTCAAATTCCGGCAAAAGTTTTGCTGTTAATACACTTGCAGAACAACCACAGCCACTTGCACCGCTTTGTACATTTTGTTCTTCACTATAAATTTCAAGTCCACAGTCAAAATGATTATTAAGTGATATATTTTCTTTTTCCAAAAGTTCTTTTAACAGTCCACTTCCCACAGCTCCCAAGTCGCCGGTTACAATCAAATCATAATCGTCAGATTTTGTATTGCTGTTTTTTAAAAAGTTCTTTATTGTATCAGCCGCTGCCGGTGCCATAGCAGCGCCCATATTATTTGTATCTGTAACTCCTAAATCAATAACTCTGCCAATCTGTGCAGCGTCTATAAATGCTGTTTTTCCAACTGGTTCAATAAGAACACTTCCACACCCTGTAACTGTCCATTGTGCAGTTGGAGTTCTTTTTCCGCCATAATCTAAAGGTGTTCGATATTGTCTTTCTGCCGTACAAAAGTGACTTGATGCCATAGCAATAGAATTCTCTGCATATCCTGAATCAACCATACAAGCAGAAATAATAATACTTTCAGCCATTGTACTGCACGCATTATATAATCCTAAAAACGGAAAACCAAAATCACGCACAGCAAATGCTGTTGAAGTTATTTGGTTACACAAATCTCCACCCATAAATAGCTTTATATCATTAGTTGATATTTTCTTTTTGTGTAAAAGCTGTTTTATACAACGGCTTTGCATTTCTGTTTCGGCTTGCTCCCAAGTTTCTTTGCCAAAGTAATCATCTTGACAACATTCTCCAAAAAAATTTGCCAGTGGTCCTTCACTTTCTTTTTTGCCAACCACTGAAGCCCACTGTGTTATTGCAGGCATATTTTTATATTTTATATACACAACATTCCACCCTTTCAGATTCTTATACACAAAAAGGAGACTTTTTATGGCCTCCTTTTTTATATAAATTAAGACGATAATTAAAATCGTCCTAAAAGCCAGTAAATAACCCCATAAACAACGCTTGCCACTGTTCCGTATACAATAACAGGCCCTGCTATAATAAACATTTTAGATGCAACACCGGTTATATATCCTTCTGATTTAAATTCAATAGCCGGACTTACAACGGCATTTGCAAATCCTGTTATTGGCACAAGAGTTCCTGCTCCTGCTCTTTTTGCAATTTTTCTATACCAGCCAAGAGCAGTTAACACTGCAGAAATTCCAACCAGCGTTACGCTTGACAAAAGCTTTGCATCAGAAATTGTAAAGTTATTTTTCATGTATATATTTGTTAATAACTGCCCAAGAGTGCAAATACTTCCACCTACAAAAAAAGCCCATAAACAGTTTGATAAAATCTTTGAATTTGGAGAAAATTTTTTTACTAATTCATCATAATTTTTATTATCCATAGTAATAGCCTCTATATTTCCAAGTGATTTGCAAGGAAAGTGCTTGTTAAAACCAACAGTTTTTTCTGTGTGTCACTGACTGTATCGTTGTCTCCACCCAAAAGTGCAATAACGCCAATCCCATCTCCTTGAGAAATTATTGGAGTTGCCCCAACTATACATTGTTCACTTCTTTGAAAAGGACGGATATTTTTTTCAGTTGCAAACTGTTTAAAATAAGATGTTCTTTGTTTAAGCATTTCATCAATTTCTGTCGGCATAGACATACCAATAATTTCTTTTTTCCCAGAGCCTGTATACGCAATTATTTTGTCATTATCATAAACAACACATTGCAATCCACTCACTTTATAAAGATTATCTGCATAATTTTGACTATATTCAGAAAGCTCTGACATAATTGAATATTTTTTAAATATAACTTCTCCGTTTTGTCCTGTAAAAATTTCAAGAGGGTCTCCCTCTCTCATTCTTAATGTTCTTCTTATTTCTTTTGGAATAACTATTCTGCCTAAATCGTCAATTCTTCTTACAACTCCTGTTGCCTTCATATTAAACATAGCTCCTTGATTTCTTTTTTTATATTATCTGCCGATAATGGTATTTTTATACATTACATTTTTATTTGTTTTATTTATACATAAAAAAAATTATAAAAAATCATTTTTTTTAATAAAATATATTGACAAAACGCACTTTTGATGCTATTATAATATAGCATTACGCGCTGGTAGCTCAGCTGGATAGAGTACTTGACTACGAATCAAGGGGTCAGGGGTTCGAGTCCCTTCCAGCGCACCATGCAAAAAGCTTTGAAATTTTATTTCAAAGCTTTTTCTTTTTTATAAATTTATTATTGTATATTTTTACATATAAAAGAAAATTTCTCCTATGATAATTCATTTTTATCATAGGAGATTTTTTATAGAAATAAATTATATAAATATATGAATAAGAAATAATAAAACTTAGATAGCAAGCTAAAACAGTCCGAGAGAGATAAATTTGATTTTGATAAAAAGCAATATGAAAACTTAATAATTCAATACAACAACAATAATAAATATAGTATTTCTTAAATAGAAAATTTACTGACAAAGTATCAACTCAGAAACTACTTATTTATATATACTACATTCTTACATAATAAGAAAACATGTATTTATCATAAATTTATATGACCTTAACAGCATACTTTCTTATAAAGTAGAAACTTAACTTAAATAGCACTATATCAATACCATCAAACTTAAATCTTTTCAGCAAGCTAGCCTGTTGATTTATTAGTATATTTATTTTTATAGCTATCAACTTATTCAACCAAAAACAAAACTGATTCCGTTATAAAAACGAAATCAGTATATTGTTTAGTTATTCAACTTTTATCATTTTATATTCTTTTTATAACAGTGCACAAGCTTAGATATTCTCATTTTTATTTTTCCTGCTCCTTAGCAATTATGTAATACATAAATCCAACAATAATTACTCCCCCAACAATGTTTCCCAATGTAACAGGAATAATATTATTCAACGCACTTTTAATATTTATTATATCTGAAAACCCAGAAATTTTTGCCATAACAAAAAGCCCCATATTAGCTATGCTATGTTCATATCCACTGGCACAAAAAGAGTATATACACCAAAATATTATTATCATTTTAGCTGTTTCAGATTTTATTGTTGAATTACACCAAACAGCAATACAAATAAGTGCATTACATAATATACCTCTTGTAAAAGCTTCCATAAAGCTTAAATTGATTTTCATTTCACTTTTTAAAGCCACATATTCGCCAACAATTTCATTATTCAAAAGCCCAGTACCACCAATAATAACAGCAATTATTGCTGCACCAATAAAGTTGGCTATATAACATATAGTTAGCAGTTTAACTGTACTTATAAACTTTGTATTCTTTGCCATAGTTGACATAGATAGTGATAAAATATTTCCTGTAAATAGCTCGGCTCCTGCAAATGTAATAAGAGTAAGCGCCATAGAAAAAGATATTCCAAACATTATACCTGCAAATCCAGCAGTATATTCATTTGTGGATAGCTGTCCCGATACAGTAAGCGCTAAAATCATGCCAAAACTACAATATGCACCAGCCATCATAGAAGAAAAACTATATCCCAATTTTGACTTATTGTAAAAAGATTCTTTCTTGGTTGCTATTTTTAAAATTTCATTTAATTTTATATTTTCCATTCTAATTTTCCTCCCCTATTTATCTTATAAAAAAATTATATCAAGAGTATGCTATATTTTCAATAATAGTTTATTTTTAAACGTATACTCTAATAAATGTTACAAACATTATTATATTTTACATAAAAATATGTATTCTATTTTAGAAATTTTACAATTTATTCTAAATATAAGTATTTTGTATCTGTAATTATTTTTTAATACCATATAAAATATATAACTCATACAATATAATGTATTTTAAATATTTCAAAACTGCAAGATAAATATAAGATGTACTCAATTATTTATATATAAATAATTTATCTGTTTATTAAAATAGTAAAATATATTTTAATAGTAAGTTATAAAACAGTATATACAATCTTGAATATTATCAGCAGATAACTATTTTATCATACATATAAGTTAGTGCTTTATGTATATATAAATATACTTTATTAAATAAAAAATAAATATTATCATACAATCACAATAACATATATAATAATAGCTATAACATATCATATATATAGGATATGTTTACATCACTTAAATGAAGATATAATAATACAAATATGTATTAAAAATTAATATATTTTAAATTAGTCATATAAATTTTTGCACGCTATTCTAATCATACTTTAAATCATATCATCTATAAAGTTATTTATAAGCAGATAATTAAAATATATAAATAATTCCTTATTTTAATTATCTACAAGGATTTTACACTAATATGTTT
>JAHHUD010000088.1 GCA_020024185.1 Oscillospiraceae bacterium
TTTTAATATGGAATTTCATTTTTATTGAACTTCATAATAACAATACCACCATTATCACTATTGCTAATAACCATTTCACCGTTATGATGGTGTATAACTTGAGAAGCAAACCACAACCCTAAACCGTTATGCCCCGTTGATGTTCGAGCGTTATCGCCACGCCATAGTCTTTCAGTTGCGTGTAAAATAGCTGAGTGGCTAAAACCAGGACCTTCATCATAAACTATAATTTGCCATCCATTGTCGGTCATAGATCCTTCTATAGTAACTGAACCACCTATAGAAGTATACTCAATCGCATTTTGTATTACGTTACCAATTGCTCTAATTAAATGATGCTTTTGCATCACCATATCACCGTTTAAAGTGTTATTTATTATTAAAGAAACATTTTTTGTATTCGCTAAAGGAAGTGCGTTTTGATATACTTCTTGGAACAAATTATCTAGTGTTACACATTCAAAAGTTTCTTCTTTTCCTTTTGAAGTTTCAAGCAAACTATTAACATATTGTTTTGCTCTGTTATTACTTTCTAAAATTGTAGAAATCATTTTACGATGTTCTTCATTTAAATTTTCTTCTAAAAGAAGTTCTGCATTTCCTCCAATCAAAGTAATTGGCGTTTTCAAATCGTGAGCTAATGCAGCCATTTCAGAATCTCTTTGTTGCTGTGACTCCCACTCTGAAGTAAGTGATGAATACAATGCTTGACGCATTTCATCCATCGCACCAAGTGCCTGATCAAATTCTTTTATTTCTGCATGAGGTATTTCAAAATCAAGTTCTTGTGCAGCTATTTTTTTACTTACATCACGAAATAGTTTTAATTTTGTTACTAAATGACTCTTAAGCCACAATGTATTTAATATCCAGCAAGTGATACAAGCAATTGCAAGTGTAGCCCACCATAAATATTCAAAAGGTGGTAAGGAAGCTCGCCACACAGGATTTGAAAATTCTTTTCTGAAATGCCATCTAAAAATAATATAACTACCATCTTCGTAAGTATGTTGTAATGTTCCTGGTTCTTTTGCTTCTCCTTTTTCTAAAAGGGCCATTCTTGTTTTTCCATCAACATTACTAGTGATTAAATTGTTGTTTTTATTGAGTAATACATATTCTGGTAAAAAATCGTCGTTTGGCTTTTGAAATTCATTTGGACTTTTCTCAAGCATATCTTCAACTTGTTGATATCCAATATGCCCTGGATATACATATTCTCTGCTTTCTAAGTAGCTTAGTCCTGCATACCATATAACAGTACAAGCAAGAACACAAGTCATCATTAGGAAACCAAAACGTAAAAGTATATATGATAAACTTACAGAATGTTTTCTTTTTTCCATTTGTAGCCTACTCCCCAAACCGTTTCAATAGGATTTATTCCATATTTTTTTAGTTTTGCTCGGATATTTTTAATGTGCTCAACAATTGATGCAGGATCTCCTTCTGCGTCAAATCCAAACACATAATCATATAGTTGTTCTTTGGTAAATACTCGACCAGAATGTAGTGCAAGGTATTCACAGATTGCATATTCACCCCTTGTAAAAGAAATAGTTTTATTTGATACATTTATGATTTTAGCCTGCATATCAAAATGCACACCGTTACTATTGAAAGTTTGTGTTGGCTTACGCATTTGTCGGCGTAGATGAGCATTTACTCTTGCACGAAGTTCTGCAATACTAAATGGCTTTTTAATATAATCATCTCCACCTAAACCTAGTCCCTTAACCACATCGGCGTCTTCAACTTTTGCAGTCAAAAACAGAATAGGGCAGTCAACATCTTTACGAATTCGATTGCATAGAGAAAAGCCATCTTCTTTCGACATCATAACATCCAATAATATTAAATCATATTGACGACATAGCTTAGAATGAATGGCTGTCGAATCAGACGCTATATCAATTTGATGCCCATCTTTTTGTAATGCCATACGTATAAGATTAAGCATATCAATATCATCGTCTACGACTAAAATTTTAGACATACATATCACTTCCTTCATCTTATTTAAGCATATATAATATTCTTATTTTTGCAAAGGTTCTTTGGGAACAAAAATCGTAAACAAGATATATGCTAAAATGCCACTTCCATATGCAAGAATAAATGCAAGACAAATGATTCTTACTATTTTAGGATCAACATTAAAATACTTAGCAATGCCACCGCATACACCTGCAATAATTTTGCCATCTCTAACTCTGTATAATTTCTTTTCCATAATTTTTATACTTCCGTATGAATTTCAATAGGCGTAGCGTTTGTTACGATAATCATCGCATCATAAAGCTGTGCTGGTGGTTGAAACATTCTATAACTCGGAGGGAGCAAACGCATCATTACAGAATATTGTTCACCTAAATTCCCCATAAAAGTATACTCACGTACTTGATTGCCTAATTCAGAATCTTCTGGAATTGATGCAAAATCCAAATAACATTGATCAAGTTTTGCTTCTTTCGCCGCTTTGGCTAAAGGGTTATGTGAATAAAACACTTGATTTGTTCTCTTTCCTGAAGAAGTCGGCAAATTACATTTAGTTTTATGAAAATCTGTACCGATTACATAATATTGATTTCCAAGCTTTTCATCTAAAAGTTTTCCCATAGCGTCGTAGCTACCCCATTTGGCAACGTGTGAATTGTGTCCTGTAATAAAAATCATTTCATTACCTAGCGCTTGTTCTTGATTTAAAATCCACTCAACATTTTCTGCCATCAAAGCATCTCTTAAATCCATACCCGCATTAGGATCTTTAACTCCTTGTATTTGCAAATATTGTAGAAGTACATCTATTGTATGTAATTCTTTATCTGTTGCTCCGGCATTTTCAAACTGTGTTTTAATTTCCTTTACAATTTCAACTCTTACTGAATGTTCAAACGTTTCATTCCATTTTCCATCATTTAATAACGTTTTAAATTCAGATATGTTAACTCCATATTTTTCAGCGATATTTACAATTAAATCAAAACTATTGTTATAGCGTTGCATATCAAAACCATAAAATCTTAAATCTTCACCATCTTTAGCTTTCTCGTTATAATCTCTCATATATTCAATGATTCCAACAATTTGATCTGTCTGATAAATTTTAAATCCTATAGATGCAGCTGCCTCTTGTGCAGTTCCTTCTCCAGTGTGAATATAATCATTAACTTTTTCGCATCCGCTAAAATCGCCTTCAATCGCAAATGCTTTTACTCCATAATTTTCTACAAGATTTTTAAAAACATCTAATTTCAATTTTTGAAACTCTGCATTTCCGTGTGTAGCTTCTCCAAGTGCAACAACTTTTACATCTTTAGGAATATAAAGTTCTGATACATCTTTTGCATATTCTTTTAGTTCAGCAACATTTGCACTTTTACCTGTATTAAAACCTCCGAAACGTGTAAATATCAAACCTAATAAACATAAAATAATAAATAGGCATAATAGAATTTTCCATACAATATGGGTTTTTTTCTTTTTCATAAAAATACCTCCTTGAAAATTGTATTTTTATCGTAACAACAATTTATCAAGATTTTATAAAGATATTCAAATTTATTTTACAAAAAAGATTAGCAAACACTTTCCCTGTCTCTATATATAATCCTCCACAAGTATTATCCTTATTACTTTTTTGAGCTTTTACTATGTTTTTGTTGTATATATAGGTTTTAGTTTTTATATTATTTTTGACAACACCTTATGTGCAATAAAAAATCCAACAATAACTATAATAGCAAGGAAAATATTAACGCTAAATAAAATTTGTTTTCCTAATTTCCAAGTAATAATGAATACTGCCATTAAAACTACACCTATCACACCACCTGTAACAGCTCTCTTTAGCCTATTTGAATTACTTTCTTGTTTTAACGCATTTTTTGTTATCATATCTACAATAAAAACAGACGCACTAATAATAACAATAATGGAAACAATCATTCCAACTGACACATCAATATCATAATTTAATGGTTGTTTTGAAATGATGTTATTAACCATATTTATAAAATCCAATGAGAACACTATATTTATCGTTCCTAATATTGATACACATAAACAAATGCTATCCAATCGTTCAATCCATTTTTCTTTTAATGTTTTAGGAGGGAGATTTGATATTACTTCATCACAAAATTCTTTAAAATCTTCTCCGATAACATCTCTAATATTTTCTCCTCGGCTTTGTGCAGATAATATCATTTCACTCAAATCATGTCTAACCATTTCTTGATTAAGACTAGATATATTGGCACTGCGAATATAGCATATCATATCAGTAAATAACGGTTGATTTTCCGCATTTATTTGTTTATCCAATTTGTTGTTTATCGCACTAAGTTCTTCTAATTTATTACTCATTTTCCTTATCTCCCATTTCAAAAAGCATATTTATTGCGTTATATAATTCTTTCCAGCTTAGTAAAAATGCTTGCAATTCTTTTATTCCTATAGGTGTAATTGAAAAATATTTTCGCTTTGGACCATTTGGTGAATCTCGATATTCTGCAATAATACAATTATTTTTTTCAAGTCTTAATAATATTGGATAAATTGTACCTTCGGAAATTTTTTCAAAACCATATTTTTTTAGTTCTTCTGATATTTCATATCCATAAGTCTGCTTTGAACTAATTATCTTCAAAATACATCCTTCAAGAACACCTTTTAGCATTTGCGATGAAATCACATTGTCATCCTCCCAACCACTATTATGTATTGCAATGTAGTAGCTATATTGTAATGCATAATACTATGTTTGTCAATATTATTCAAATTTATTTTATATTTGCTATATCTTAATAAATCCAAAAATAGATAAAGAAAATTTTATATTGTACACAAAGTAAAAATATTATAAA
>JAHHUD010000089.1 GCA_020024185.1 Oscillospiraceae bacterium
TTTTTTTATCAATATATTTTTGTATATCATCAATTAATTTTTGACGCTTCATCTTATTACTCCGTTTCAATTGATTTTTTATCATCATACACATCTTTTTCATCATATTCATATAATTTTTGTAATGATTTTATCCTTACTACAATTCAATTTGTTAACCAAATCATTTAATACCCTTTTTACAGGCATACAACTAATTTTACTTACTAATGCTAACTTTATTAATAAGGTTTATTTTATTATATCTGCCTGTTTGAATTTATCAATTTCAAAATCACATAAGAAATCTAAGTATGTAACAATAAGATCATTATTTTCAGTTTCCAATAACCTTAAAAGAGTATTTAAACCATCTGTTCCACAATTACTATTGATAATATGTGCCAATCTGATTTTCCAGTCGTCATTTATATTTGTTTATATGTAATTTATAATTAAATTGATTTTAGTATTATATATTGTAAGTAATTTTCTTTTACGATATTTTTCTTTTATTTTTATACATTTTCACCATCTGTGTTTCCAAATCCAAGCCTTCCTGTAATATACGTCTAAGGTCAACTTCTCCTACATATTTTTTGATTTCAAAATCATCTAAATCCTCTCCAACATACGTTTGCATATATTTTGTGAAATCAAAATTATACTTATTAAAATATGCGCGGGGCGCTCCGGATACATAAACAGTAACTTCTAATGGATATCCAATTAAATTATCTGATATTATTGCACTTTGCCATTCAAGGTTAAATATGGATAAATCAACATCACGTCCTAAATCTCTATTGATATATTTTAAATCTTTTCCAATATAGTACAATCCTATATCAAAGATATATTTGACATTATTCCCTGTTAACTGAATCTCACCTCTTCCCATATAACCTAATTTTTTATTTGGATCCATTCTTTCCAAAAACTTCGGTGGGGAATTTTTATCCCATAAACCAGTTTCAAAATTCCAATTAAAATTGTCCTCATTGGTATAAAATACAGCTAAATCATATCCCATTTCTTTCAATTCTTCTTCATATAAGTTTGGATTTTCAATAATATGCGTAACCATATTTACTCTTATCTTTGTATCATATCCGTTTTTTGCAATTATAAATATACCGTATACTGCAAATATTACAATAATTATCAAAAGTACGTTTTTTATTTTCTCTTTCATTTATTCATTCCTTCCTTCATTATCCAACATTTCTTTTGCCAAAGAAATCTCTCCCATTTTCACTTTACAATTATGAGGGGCTGAGCATATACCAAAAGACGTTATGTTTAAATCTGAACCTTCCAATCCCGCATTACAATCTGCGCATCACAGGATTTTGTCCTATATATATGTCATGACATTTTGGAAGGTTTAGTCTTCTGTGATGACTTCCACAATCACAATAAAGTAAAGCGCCTCGAACAACATACTCATACGTTTCTTGCATATGGTTTTGGGAATACTCATTCATAGCAACTAATGTTTCTCGTTGCTCTATTGTTAAAGAATCTGTATTATTTTCGTTTTTACATATTACTTCTATACCTCTATTTATATTTTCCTTATATTCCTCAATAGTTTTATCATTTCTTTTATCTTTGTCATATTGTTCTTTATCTTTGTGCATAGCACAATAATATTAAAAGTTGTTTCCTCTCTGGTTCCAAAAGAAAAAAATGTTTCTACCCTGTAATCCTTTAAAATATCTAATAAAACACCCAATGTTTCAATGGTATTTGAATTTGTATTTTCTTTATTGACATTGCCATTGAAGCGGTCTCTTGTTATCTTTGTTGCTGCATTGCCTGTAACAGATAAATTGAGATAAATAGCGTACCATATAGTATTTACAAAATTGTTTTTATTGTTTACTGTATTTAAATAAGTAATAAGAGTTGGTATATTATTTGATTTAGCAAGCATTTCCGGTTTGATATTTGCTACAAGTAAAATCGGTTGCATACCATTTGTTTTTGTCTTATACTGGTCAAAGAACATTTTCACACCTAAAAGCGTTTCAACCAAAGGCTTTACTACTTTTATAAATGCATCTTTTGACTCTTTATAAAAAGATAAATAACTATTATAATTTGCTACCTCTGTAGATACATCAAAACTTGTCTCTGTTGTAGATATAAGAGGACAGAAAGTTCTGAGAACAAGAGCTTTCACATAATCAGAGTCATTATCATTTAAAGCCTGATAATCTTCTTCCAAAGCAGTAACTAAGCCTGTATTTACTTTATCGTCTACAAGAGCAAGCGCTCTATTTTCACTTTTTGGCGCTTCCAATACTTTCAGTTCACCACTGTCTCCCATAGAAAGCATACCAAGAGCAAGCGGTGTATTGTCTTTGGATTCCTCTCCTTCTCCTAAAAGAAGTCTTGTTTTTATATCTTCTATTGCGAGTGGTAGCATTGCCATTACATTATTATAATTTGAACTTGCTTCTTCAAAAAGAACATTCAGTTTATCTCCAATATCTAATTTTGCAGGATCGTTGTCATCCATATCCACATATTTAGGATAGTTATATCGCATTTCTTTTCTTACTTGCTTTATATCGTCCATAACTTTTTTTGGTGATATCATATCAAGTAGTTTTTCAAACCCAAACTCAGAATTTAAAACCCCTTGCGCCTTTTTTTGAATCGATAATAGTAAAAAGCATTTTTACAAAATCATTTTGAGTATTTACCGGAATTTCTGTAAGCATTTCTTCTGCGATATTTTCAGGCTTTTTCAGTGTATACTTTACACTTTGGGAATTGGCATCAAAAAATGAATACACACATGGCGAAAATTTTTGTTCAAACTCATCATAACTTTTACATGCAAGGTGTAAATTGATTTCTGTTACCTTGTCATCACTTAAACTGTCAAAGCCTTTAACATCACCAATTAAGGTAAGTATATCCAATTTTTTAGGATTGATTTCTTCAAGTAGTAAAGTGCGATTTGTTTGATTTATTACATTCATAATTAACCTCCCTTTTAATTTTTATTAATTGTATAGTTATTTCAGATCTTTATATTGCACTACCATTTCACTTACTTCATCTTCAAATGAAATATCCAATTTACTGTCAGCGAAAAGTTCTATGCTTTTCTCTTTTAATATAATTTCACGGTTTTTCATAACCGTACAATCAGAATTATTGGTAACAATAAGCTTTCTGTTTGAGTCCGGGTTAAAATAAATTTTATCCGCTCCCTCAAAAATTTCCTCTACATCAAGTCTGTTTAATACTTCTTCCAAAGAAATTTGCCTGTTATTTGATATATGAAACAGATTAAATGTGAGTGGAGAAATATCCAAATCGTTTTTAGTATGAGTTATATAAACATTTAATTTTCCTGTATAAGAATATTTACTTTCTTCTTTAATTTCAAAATTAATTGTTTGTTTCCTTTTTTTTCTACTTATCAGCAACATCAATATAAAAATTGATATAAATAAAACTCCTATACAAACTGTATATAGTATTGTATCAGAGCCTTCATAGATAGGTGGCGCTTCAAGTTTTAATTCTATTTTATCGCTATTTATTATATTTACAGGAAAGTTAGAATAATCTAAACTAATATTTATAAATTGTTCATTACTAACGTTTGTGGTCCATATTGCCTCTCCGTTTTGTAAAAACAATGAAACATCTTTACCATTGTTTTTTGCATTAATTACTGCTTTATCAAAATAATCCTCTGTAAACATTTTTTTATTTGGATTAACTGCATTTTCAAAATGAAATTTAATATTTGCTGTTCGATCATATACTTTTGCATTTTTATTCAAAGGGTTAGTATCTATATATGTAATATTTGTTTTTACCTGTACTTCACATTCTGCAATAAGATCTACCTTAATTTTACTGCCCTTTTCAGCATCTACTGTAATATTCAAATTTCTTTTTGTAGGGTGTTCAAGTTCAATCAGCGCATATTGTTTCCCGCTGTCTTGAAAACTGTTTTCTGCGCTAAAATCAGCTATAAAGCTATTAATAGGCTTACTGCTTCTCAAAAGAATTCGTGCTTTACTGATATTTTCTATCGGTAAATTCACTGAAATACTTTGAGGTTTTCCATCTGATTCGATTACGCCTAACACACTTTTTTCTATTTTAAATTGATTAGTTAAAATATCATCAAAAATATTTTGTACGTTCGATGTTTTTGGTTTATGATATATACTCCCACTTGTTTCTTTGGTCGCATTAAATATATCAGATGATATATCATCAATACTTGTACCAATACCAACCACATTGATAGTTGTATTAAGTTTTTTTGCTTTTACTACTTGTTCTTTGAATAAAGTGATTTCAGCTTCTGTTTGTTTATCATTTTGAAGTAAAATTTTTCCATCAGATACAATAATTATATTTTTTTCGACACTTTGAGAGGTTTCCAATATATCCAACGCCTGTTTTAAGCCTTTCCCCGGACTACTGTATCCAAAATATTGTATTTCCTCCGCTTTTTTTACAAGCGCAATTCTCTCATTACAATAGACTAAATTCGACTTAAAATTTATATCATTATTATACGAAACAATACTTACCATATAATCAGAAGGTAAACTGTAAATAAGCTGAGATATACTGTCTATTGCAAGCCTATTTGGATTATTTTCTTTCATACTTGCACTGGCATCAAGTAAGAATATTATTCTTTTTAAAATACTGTTCATCTCACAAAAACATATATATTGTTATAAAAAAATTATTGTATAGATTTTTTTATTTTAACGTTAAATTCAAATATAAACAAGGGACATTTGGTGAGCATATTTTGCTCACCAAATGTCCCTTGTTTATATGACAATATTTATGATAATTTTTAATTA
>JAHHUD010000009.1 GCA_020024185.1 Oscillospiraceae bacterium
GTTATAATGATATTACATATTATTATTTAGAATTAGGTCTATAATGATTTTTAGTTATAATAAATCATAGAAGTTACTTATTTACATACATATGAAAAAAATAGGGAAAGTTGTAGTTATCAGTAATTCACTTATAGCAAATCTTGCTAAAAATTAAAATGTAGCAGTTGAAGACCTTGTTAAAAATTGTACAGCTCTGAACGGTGATTTAAATGATGTTTTGGAATTACTTTCTGATAATAAACAAGTGATATTAAGAGAGGAAATATTATAATGGATGAAAAAAGAAAATTAACTTATATTAGCTTGTTTAGTAGTGCAGGTGTAGGATGTTATGGATTTAAATTAGAGGGATTTGAATGTATAGCCACTAACGAACTTATTGAAAGACGATTAAATATTCAAAAATATAATAATAAGTGTAAATATGAAAGTGGTTATATTTTAGGAGACATAACACAAAAAGAAATTAAAGAAAATCTGTACTCACAAATTGAATTATGGAAGAAAAAAGAAAATGTTTCCAGTGTTGATGTGATTGTCGCTACACCGCCATGTCAGGGAATGTCTGTTGCAAATCACAAAAAAAATGATAATGAAATTATTAGAAACTCTTTAGTCATAGAATCAATTAAAATTATTAAGGAACTAAATCCAAAATTTTTCATTTTTGAAAATGTCGCTGCTTTCATGAAAACTATATGCACAGATATAGATGGAGAAAACAAATCTATATCTGATGCGATTGAAAGCAATTTAGGAGAACTATATTCATATACTCATAAAATAATTAATTTTAAAAATTATGGTGCTTGTTCCAGTCGCCAAAGAACAGTTGTTATTGGTGTTTCTAAAGATTTATCTGATGATATTTCACCTTTAGAATTATATCCTAATTTAGTTAAACAACAAACTCTTAGAGAGGTTATCGGTCATTTAAAAGCTTTAAACAAATTTGGAGAAATAGATGAAAAAGATATTTATCATTCATTTAGAGTATATCCTGAGCATATGAGAAAATGGATTTCTGATATCAAAGAGGGTGAATCGGCATTTGAGAACAAGGAAGATATCAAAAAGCCACACCGTATAATAGATGGGAAAATAGTAATTAATCAGCAAAAAAATGGAGATAAATATAAACGTCAATATTGGGATAAAGTAGGACCTTGTATTCATACAAGAAATGACCAAATGGCAAGTCAAAATACTTTACATCCATGTGATGATAGAGTTTTCAGTATAAGAGAATTAATGCTTATGATGACAGTACCATCAGATTTTAAATGGGTAGAAACTAATTTTGATGAACTTAATAAATTAACTTATGAACAAAAAAGAGCATTTCTAAAAAAAGAAGAAATAAAAATAAGACAATCACTTGGAGAAGCTGTTCCTACTGTAATTTTTAAGTCCATTGCTCATAAAATCGCTCAATCTTTAAGCTATAAACAAATAAATACAGCAACTATAAATAAATTAGTAGTTTTACATAATTTATCTAATGTAGAAAATTTAAAACTTTTTATTAAAGATAACCCTCTAAATTTATCTTTGACATCTCTATGTAAAATTGCTGAGCTTGCAAATACAAATCGAACAGATAATGCAGCTTTTTTTACAAGTAAGACTCTTATTACTGAAATGATGAAATACCTTCCAGACTCAGATAAAGATACACTAAGAATACTTGAGCCATCTGTTGGTGTAGGAAACTTTTTACCACTTATCATAAAAAAATTTGAAGGTAAAAATATAATTTTTGATGTTGTTGATATAGATCCAAATAGTTTAGATATAGCAAAAACAATTATTTCAAAATATAAGATTCCCACAACATGTCAAATAAATTATATTGCTGATAACTTTTTACTTCATAATTTTACTGAAAAATATGATTATGTAATTGGAAATCCCCCTTTCTATAAAATGAAATCATCAGATAAATTATTGAATATTTATAAAAAAAATGCCATTAATAAATTAACAAAAAATATTTGTTCATTTTTTCTAGAAAAATCACTTAATATAGGAATTTATGTTGCATTAGTATTTCCTAAATTTTTACTTAACACTCCTGAATTTGCTCCAACAAGGAATTATCTCTTTGATAAAGCGGTTGAAAGTATTATAGATTTCGGAGAAAAAGGATTTCCAGGTGTTTTAGTTGAAACAATATCTATTATGATAAATAATTTGGTTCGTCCATCGCAAACTAAAATCCTGTCCATTACATCCGGAAAACACATAATACAATCTCAAAATTATATTTTTGATAAACAACTTCCCTACTGGATTATTTATAGAGATAGTAAGTTTGATAGTATTTGTAAAAATCTAGATTTTAATGTTTTTAGTGTTTTTAGAGATAGACAAATTACAAATAATATAATATCAGATAATGGAAGTGTTCGGGTGTTAAAGTCACGTAATATAAGTGATGATGGTACAGAAATTTTAGATATAAATGGTTATGATACATATATTTCTAAAGATATAGCAAAAAAATTATCTGTATATGAATATATAAATTCAACAGATGTATATCTTACACCTAATATGACATATAAACCTCGTGTTATAAAAAAACCTAAAGATTGTCTAGTAAATGGTTCAGTAGCTATTTTAATTCCTAAAAATGGTGTTGAGCCTACAAATAAACAATTAGCCTTTTTTTCAACAGAAGAATATAGGCAATTTTATAAAATTGCACGTAATTATCAAACAAGATCATTAAATGTAGATGCTTGTTCGGTTTTCTTTTATGGATTATTGAGAGAATATCCCAAAAAAGAACCTATTACAGAAAAGGTAATAAAAGAAAGTAATCAAATGTATTTTTTAGATTATATGAATTGAGGAATGTAAATGTTAACGCAACAAGATATTGAAAACTTCTGCAATCAAAAAAATTATGATATAAGAGAAAGTGGCAATGGACGTTGGATTGATCAAAAATGTGCTGCTGATGTGGTTACGGTTATAGCAGATTGCATTTATAATTATGTTTTAGAAAATCCAGACACAGAATTTACGACACCAGATATTTGGCATTATAAATATGCTATTGAAAATGTTGAAGTAATATTTAAAAAGCCTGAAGTAGAAAGTCAATCGGCAAAAAATGAGTATGATAAAATTTTTTCAACAACCAATGGAAATGCTTGCTAATGCGGGAGTTTTAATAAAAATAAAATATGGCAAGCGTAATTTTTATAAAGTAGGAAATAAAAGTATTTTAGAATATATAGCACTACGTGAAAGAAATGCGCTGATTTTTCTCAAAAACTATATTGAGAAAGTTCTGAAAGATAGTGGGCTATATTCATATTTTGAGAACTTTTTTAGATTACAAACTCAAACAGCTTATAATAATGTAAAACAAGCTTTTTCTGATTTTACTATTAGATATACAAAAATTAACGGAAAAGTTGAATGTAATAGAATATTTATTAAGGTTCTTAATCCATTAGCTTATTTTGCAAATTCTTGTGGAACAGAAAGAGGTCACATATCACATCAAATTATAACTTATGATATGCTTATGTATAATCGAAACAATTTTAGAGATATTTATGCGGATAAGCCTAAAGGTATCACAAGAAAAGAATATGCAGACAAACATCCAGTAGAAGTAAATGATGCCTATTATCATTATCAATCTAAAAAGGCAAAGAGATTTTTACGTTTATTTAATGATCAGAATAGAGATGGCAGAACAGAGCATATTGAAGTATCACATACTAAAGATAAGGCAATTCATATGCACAATATCTTTCCTGAATCAATATATCCAGAAATATGTTATTATTTAGAAAATATCATTGCTTTAACACCTACACAACATTTTAATTATGCTCATCCTAATGGTTATACACAGGAAATTGATGAACAATATCAACATCTTTTATTGCTTTCTAAGGCTAATAGAATCTATGAAAATCTAACAGATACTACTACTGAAAAAATCTATGAATTTTCGAATTTCTTGTTTGTACTTGATGTAGGTTTTGATAATGATGACATTATGGAAATAGCTGATATGGATTTTGGTTCGGTTATCAATGCAATTAATATACATTATACAACGTAAGGAGGAAATTATAATGGTTAAATTAGATTACAAAACAAATAATCTGAGATGGGGATTGAGCGGTATAGAATTTAAAAACTGGAAGAATTACTCTTTCACATTAGGGTATCTTTCTAATCCTGCTCATTACAACAATTTAAATCCTGGCTCTTTCTATGCTAACATTTCTCTTCACATTGAGAAAAATAATAAGCAAGGTGCTTGGGGAAAAGAGGGACGTATCCATTATTATGGAGAATTAAGTGACCTAAAAGTATTTTTTGATGATTTATATAATTGTAGTAGTAATGGGACAGGAAGAATAACACAACGGATTAATTCTAATGGCTATATTCTATCTTTGGTAGACGATTATAATTTTGAACGTCAAGAATATATGGGATATACAACAGTTGATGTGTTCCCACCCAAAGACAAGAATAACATAGAAAATTATTTAAGAGGATATCTGTTGAATGGAGGTATGACCACTACTCAAATTCAGAATTGTATCGATTTTTTTAATAGTGGGTACAAAGTAAACTTTTGAATATAGAAATACAATGTAAAGTTACCATTGTATGCAAGCTTTTCTTTGTTAACAATGTTACAACACAAGATCAAATAGTGTATCCTTTACAAATAATATAGATACTACTTTCTAAATTGCCCATGCAATTTTATTTAATATTATTTTATTGAAAGATATATATTTTAAATAAGATAGATACAATGACAAATTATGAATAAATAAAATTTCGTATTGAAACAACTTTGTCGAAAATTTAACGAAAATCAATAGGAGCAGTTATTTATCAAAATGATAGGTATTTAATCATTTAAAAGATTATTGGTACTTAAAAAACATTATTTTACTAAAAATACTTATGACTATAAAATTAAGTAAGAATTTATAAATGATAAAAAAGTGAGTGATATTAATGAAAGCAACTGAAACAACAATTTTGAATTTTATTGGTGGATTAGATAAAGTCTTTATAATACCACCATTTCAAAGAAATTATGAATGGAACTTTGAACAATGTGAAGAGCTTTTTTCAGATATTGTAAATGCTCATAAAAATAACCGTTCACATTACTTAGGTAATATAGTTTATTATAAAGGAAAAAATGACGGGGCTTCATACAGCGAATATATACTTGTAGATGGACAACAAAGAGTTACTACTATCTTATTATTACTTTGTGCTTTGAGAGATTCATTATTAGAAGATGATGATAATATTAGAAGCATAAATCAAAGGTATTTATTAAATGATGTTGTAGACAATAGATTTAGAGTTAGATTAAAACAAACTAGTTATGACACAAGTAGTTTTACATCAATTATAGATAAAACTCCGATTGAAAATAAAGATAATAATGTTGTAAAAAATTATTATCTTTTTAAGAAACTAATAGCTGACTGTGGTATAGAACCTATAGAACTTTATAAAACTGTACCCAAATTAGAAGTTGTTGATGTAAATCTACAAATAGAAGACGATTTAAATGCTGTACAAACTGTATTTGAAAAAATAAATTCAACTGGTAAAAGATTAACACCTGCAGACCTAATTCGTAATTACTTACTTCTTGCAAATAGTTCAGTAGAACAAGAGCGACTTTATGATGATTATTGGGTTAAAATTGAACAACTTGTTAAAAATGATAACATATCAAAATTTGCAAAAGACTATTTAATCATTAATATTTTTGAGGATGTTCCAGAAGATAAAACCTATAAAATGTTTAAAGAACATTTTATAGAAAATAAGGCGCTTCATATCGATATTTTAAGAGATATGTATAAATATGCTAAATATTTTTCTTGGATTAAGTTTGAAATATGTCCTGATAAAAAAATAAATAAGATAATTAAGTACCTTAACTATGTAAAAACTGATGATGTATATCCACTTTATTTATATGTATTTGAAAAATTATATGATAATAATACTGACGAATTAGCAAAAATATTACAATTATTATCAGATTTTATGATTAGATATCGCATCGTTTCACCGTCAGGTGGAGGTGGTGCATTGCGTTCCGTTGTCCACCAATTATTAGAAAATTTAAGCTCTGGAGTAATAGAAAATACATATAATAACATATTATTTGAACTATCAAATAGTAATACTCCATCGGGAAGATTTCCAGATGATGAGGAATTTAAAAATGCATTAATGACTTCATTAAATACTAACTATGCTAAAACAGTTTTACTTAGAATAGAAGAAACCGAAACCAAAAATACACCAATAGAATTTAATAAGGTTACAATTGAGCATATTATGCCACAAACTTTAAGTGAGTGGTGGATAGAAAACTTAGGTGGAAAAGAGAATGCAGAAATTATTTCAGATAAATATTTAAATTGTATAGGAAATCTTACTCCTATTTCTCAAGGATATAATTCTAAAATGTCAAATAAGCCTTGGAATGATAAGGTAAAAGAATTTAGAAATGTACAATTTAAAATTACAACTGAACTTACTGAAAACAAAGATTGGAAAGAAGATAATATTTCTAAAAGAAATTCAAATCTAGCAGATAGAGCTTGTAAATCAATTATTGCTCCTGTTAAAAGGACAAGAAAATATCAAACAAAAAATATTTCTGGAGATTTTGCTGAAGGTATATATCCTATGTCAGACTTAACAACGCCTATGTCAGGTGCAGTTCCAGATGCTATCATATATGAAGACAAACCTTATGAAATTTCAACTTGGAAAGATATGCTAAATATTGTTTGTTCATTGACATATAGTATAGACAATGATCTTTTTGAAAAAATAATTAGAGAAAATAAAATACATAAATCTACTTCAAAAAAAAATTATCCTCAAAAAGACCCTATAATAACAGAAAATGGGAATCTTTTAGTTAAACCAGAACACATAAAAAATACTATTTACTATGTTGAAAGCACTATAAGTTCAGATAGAGCGAGATTTTATTCCAAGCAACTTTTGGACATTTATGGTATAACAGACAGGTTACAATTATCTGTTAGAAATCGATAAAATATTTATTAATACAAACTCTGTGATAGCAAAAATAATAAGTATAATATAGATAAAAGAATGTGAATTTCAAGCTAAACAGATAAAAAAGTATTTGTTATTAGATAACACTTTGTGAGTGGGAATAGTAAAATAGAAAGCTTTAGAGCCGATAAATCCCAATTTTAATGGGTTTATTGGCTCATACTATTTACACGTATAACTTTTTGATAATAAAATATACTGAAAGTGTACTATAAAACAAACTAAGGTTACTAAATATGGAGATATTAAAGATATGAGAGGTTGTATCTCATAAAATATTTTTAAAGAAGTTGCTGAATTGATTAGAGAAAATTTGATTTTTCGATGGTGATTTACTTAGGTTTTAGCTATTTTTTATCACCCAGCAAAGGTGAACTCCCCCCAAGAATTGCGTCGCAGTAAACAAAGAAAAGGATTTTTGACACTGGATTTATCTGAAAGCCAAGTTGATATCAGACCTCACTTTCTATTCTTCTGTTTTTAAAACATTATACAAATAAGACTTATACTTAGTTTTATGAATGCAAGTTTTAAAAGTGTATGGAGTGATAAAGGTGGAAGTAACATTTTTAACTATTTACAACAGAACAAACGTTTGATATAATAGTAGCATCTTAAAAGCATTAAATCAAGCGGGGGTGCAGATATTGAAACGGGTATATTACCATAAAAGAGATCCAATTAAGAATTACTTTCCAATGCCAAACGAAGTGTTTGCATTAGGATTAAAAGCCGAAGAAACAGCTGTTTATGCCTATCTTATGTTTTGTGAAGACAGAGAAACACATACCTGTTATCCAAGTTACAGAACCATCGGAAAGGCTGTAAATATGACAACAAACACTGTCAGAAAATATGTGATTTCTTTAAAAGAGAAGAACTTAATTGAAACAGAAGAAACATCGATAATAAAGCAAGATGGTAAGAAATATAATGGCAATTTATTGTACAAGGTACTGCCAATAGAAGATGCAGTCAGAAGCTATCAAGAAAGAATATTACAAGAAAAAGACATCAAAAATAAATTGAAAATCTGTAATAAATAGGCAACATATTTCGCTCGTGGGGGCAGCTGTTTGCCTCTATGTGCGATTTTAGAAAATGAGTATAACATAGTTACTGGAAGAATTTGAGGGAATTAAAAACAGAAAAAAGAAAAATTATGATAAAATCTCAATCTTTTTCGAAGTGGTCAACCACCGTTTATTATTGTACAAGATAAAAGCGTGATATCACGCAATTGGACAAAGCACGGCAGTGCCGAGCTTGTTTGTATTTTTTATATGATATCAAAAAACAGCTCATAATATCAACATTGATATATAAGACAGTGTAAGTAGGCATAAATAAGAACTTTACATTGAATACGAAGTGATATAAAGGATATTATGCTATATTTCAGCAAGATATTCTTGTTAGGTTTGCTGAATAGCTATTTTATGTATTTAATGGTATTGTATGATACTATAGGAGGTGCATAAAAATGGCGAAAAGACGAGCCAATGGAGAAGGTACGATAAGAAAAAGAGCCGATGGCAGATGGGAAGGAATGTATACTGTCGGCAAAAATCCCGAAACAGGTAAGCAGATATTCAAAAATGTTTTGGGTAAAACACAAAAAGAAGTCAAAGACAAACTCAAAAAAGCTATTGAAGAAAGCAAGAATGTAGACTTTGTGAAGTCAGATAAGTACACAGTAGGTAGTTGGTTAGACGTATGGTATGAAAACTACGCATTAATCAAGGTTAGACCAAGTTCACATTCAACCTATAAAGGCTATATTGAGAACCACATCAAGCCTAATATCGGTAAAATCAAGCTGAATAAACTGACAAGCTTAGATTTGCAGAAGCTGTACAAAAAGCTGCTTGAAAGTGGCAGAGTAGACCGAATTGAAAGCCGAAATCAGCCAAAAGGACTGAGTGTTAAGACCGTAAGAAATATTAACCAAATCATCTCTTCTGCCCTTGACGTAGCGGTGACAGAGAAACTGATAAGTATGAATGTGGCGAAAAGCTGTGCGTTACCAAAGCAAGAGCAAAAGGAAATGCATACATTAACACAAAGTCAGTTAAACCAATTGTTTGCAGAAGCCGATAAATCAGGAGTATTCGAGCTGTATTATCTTGACCTCGCAACAGGACTAAGACGAGGAGAACTGTTAGGATTAAAGTGGGAAAACATAGACTTTGAGAATAAAACAATCACAGTAAGACAACAGGTAATGCGAATAGACGGAAAGACGATAGAAGCACCACTTAAAACCAAGAACGCATACCGAACAATCTCGATAGGTGACGATGTAATAGAGGTTTTAAAGAAACAGAAAGCCAAAGAAAAAGGAGAATTTGTATTCCACAACAAAAAGGGTGAACCAATCTCACCAGACAGTGTAAACAATATGTTATCAAGAGTTTTAAAAAGGGCAGGACTACCGAAGATAAGATTTCACGATTTAAGGCACACATTCGCAACACTTGCCTTGCAAAACGGAGTTGACGTAAAAACAGTATCGGGAATGTTGGGACACTTTTCAGCGGGATTTACACTTGATACTTACACCCACGTAACCACAGAATCGCAAGTAAAAGCAGCGAATACGATGAGCAGCATACTGACAAGTGTAATAAGATAAAAGCGAAGAAACACGATAACAAAGCCATCTTTGAGGGTGGCTTATGAGTTTTGAATAAAATGAAAGTTGTATTTTTGTAAAAGAATTTATAGACAAGCTGTGTTTTGTGTGGTAAGATGGAGAAAATGAAAGTGTTAGAAAAATAGAATTATATTAACAGATATGGAGTTTACAAATATGGTTTTAACTTTACGATATGGAAATACCAATACGTATTTTATCAATGGCTCCAATGGTGGAATATTAGTTGATACTGATTGGGCAGGTACTCTCCAAAGTTTCTATAGTGCTCTCAAAGTCAATAAAATTCGCATAGATAATATTCAATATGTATTTGCTACGCACTATCATCCAGACCATATGGGCTTAATATCAGAATTGATGGAGAATGGCATAACACTGATTCTATTTGATGTACAGAAGGATTTTGTCCATTTTTCTGATTCTATTTTTGCAAAGGAAAAGTATCTCTTATACAAACCGATTGATGAGAGCAAAGCAGTATGTATTTCCTGCGATGCCAGTAGGAGTTTTTTGAAAAAGCTGGGTATAAATGGTGAAGTTATACATACGCCTGGACATAGTGATGATAGTGTAAGTCTGATGTTGGACGAAGGATTTGCAATTGTCGGAGATTTGGATCCGCTTCCATATATGGAAGCTTATTCACCTGATGACCGTCGGCAAAAAAGCTGGAAGCATATTCTTGTTCACAATCCTAAACGTATATTATATGCACATGCAAATGAGCAAGTGTTAGAATAATTACAGATTTATCTAATAGGATGATACATCTATTGGAGTTTTAGAAAATAAAATAAAAACTTTCGGCGTGCAGAAAATATGAATTTCTACACGCCGATTTTTTGCTATTTATTGGTCAAAATTAGCCGATTAATCGCTTTTTAAAATTTGTATTGGTCAAAACATTGGTCAAGTCAGTTTTTACGGATATTTGAGATTAAAAGAAAAACCCTTTAAACACGAAGTTTAAAGGGTTTGTTTGGTTGCGGGAGCAGGATTTGAACCTACGACCTTCGGGTTATGAGAGGTCGTACCTATGTAAAAGCCTTTATAATCAATGTTTACAACGCTTTTTTATACAAAAATCGGCAAAATTCAGAAGGTTAAGAGTGGTATTAAGCACATAAAAACTTTAAAGCGATTGCAGAATTGGTCAATAAATTGGTCAGAAACAACTTGACTTTTTGAGGGTGATTTACTTAGGTTTTAGCTATTTTTTGTTAATCAATCAAAGGTGAACTCCCCCCAAGAATTGCGTCGCAGTAAACAAAGAAAAGGATTTTTGACACTGGATTTATCTGAAAGCCAAGTTGATATCAGACCTCACTTTCTATTCTTCTGTTTTTAAAACATTATACAAATAAGACTTACGCTTAGTTTTATGAATGCAAGTTTTAAAAGTGTATGAATTTATAACGTTGGAAACAGCACACATAGCTATTTGCAAAAAAAGAATTTTACAAGAAACAGAGATCAAAAACAAATTGAAAATGTGTAATAGATAGTCAACAGATTTCGATCGTGTAAGCAGTTATTTTCACCTGTGTTCGATTTTAGAAAATGAGTAGAGTGATAATGCCACAACATAGTTATTGGAAGAATTTGAGGGAATTAAAAACAGAAAAAAGAAAAATTATGATAAAATCTCAATCTTTTTCGAAGTGGTCAACCACCGTTTATTATTGTACAAGATAAAAGCGTGATATCACGCAATTGGACAAAGCACGGCAGTGCCGAGCTTGTTTGTATTTTTTATATGATATCAAAAAAACAGCTCTATATATCAACATTGATATATAGCACAGTGTAAGTAGGTATAAATAGCCACTTTACAAAGAATACGAAATAATATCAGGACTATTGCGCAATATTTGAGCAAGATATTCTTGTTAGATTTGCTGAATAGCTATTTTATGTATTTAATGGTATTGTTGGGTACTACAGGAGGTGCATAAAAATGGCGAAAAGACGAGCCAATGGAGAAGGCACGATAAGAAAAAGAGCCGATGGCAGATGGGAAGGAATGTATACTGTCGGCAAAAATCCCGAAACAGGTAAGCAGATATTCAAAAATGTTTTGGGTAAAACACAAAAAGAAGTCAAAGACAAACTCAAAAAAGCTATTGAAGAAAGCAAGAATGTAGACTTTGTGAAGTCAGATAAGTACACAGTAGGTAGTTGGTTAGACGTATGGTATGAAAACTACGCATTAATCAAGGTTAGACCAAGTTCACATTCAACCTATAAAGGCTATATTGAGAACCACATCAAGCCTAATATCGGTAAAATCAAGCTGAATAAACTGACAAGCTTAGATTTGCAGAAGCTGTACAAAAAGCTGCTTGAAAGTGGCAGAGTAGACCGAATTGAAAGCCGAAATCAGCCAAAAGGACTGAGTGTTAAGACCGTAAGAAATATTAACCAAGTCAATTTCTTCTGCCCTTGATGTAGCGGTGACAAAAAAATTGAAACGCATCTATTCCATTTTTTTCATACTTTTTTAACCAATGACAAAGCATACTTCACTCAGCATTATATTCTTTTTACAAACTACGTACTGATATACGCTCATTTAGATGTTTATTTATTATTTCTAATTTTAGTTCTTTACTCCAAATGCGTTTCTTTTCTCCTTTTTTCATATTTATCACCCCTATATTTCATTGTAACATAAAAAAGTAGATCATAGTGGTTTTCCTTGTGTCTACTTTTATTTTACTACTTCATTCAACGGGTGGTTTTGATTGTTGCTCTGATTATAAATAAAGGAAGATTAAAATGTCATACAGAATTATGAAAGGAACAGTGATAGGCAGTATGGAAAAAATGATGCTCACTGTTCCAAACTTTGATTATAACAAAGGAGATGATATGAATGGACAAACAACAGTTTTACCACTCTTAAACCTATCTCTAAAAAAGGGCGCTACTTTCAACCCACAAGAAAACTATAAAGAATTTATTAAAAGTTGTTTTCACTCAATAGACAAAAAAAGATTTCAAAAACGATTACAGCAACTTATCGATGAATACGATAACACTTTTTTCGTTTCTGAAACCCATTTTTTCAGATTTTTAAATTTACAAAATATCGGCGCCCTTTTTCAAAATAACAGTAAGCAACAGGCAATTTTATATTTACTGTCTTATACTGTAAAAATAACAACATAAGTTTATAGGTAAAATTAAATGAATATTAATAGTGATATTTATTCGATTTGCTGATTTTCATCTCTTTACTGTGTTTTTAAATATAATTATATTGACATTTGAATATTTTTTAGCTAATATAAATACAATTCCAGTTCCAAAAACGTTTTTGGAAATAAGATAAATGGAGAATGATAGTAATGATAACAATTCAAGATGTAGCAAAGGCAGCGGGAGTTTCAGTGTCCACTGTGTCCCGAGCCTTGAATAACTATTCTGACGTAAGTGAGTCTACAAGGGCAAAAATATATGAAACAGCAAAAAAATTAGGATATGTTGCAAATATTAACGCAAGAAGTTTATCTTCTAAAAATCAAACCAATATTGCACTTATTTTTTCAGGTTTTTTTGAAAGCAAATTATTTTGTGAATTTGAAACCCTGTTAATGAGAGGTGTATACAAATATGCGTATGAACATAATCTAGATGTTTCAACACGTGTTATTGATAACAATACTCAAAAGGTAAAAAATTATGATCAATTATGTCATGAATTTGGAGTATCCGGAAGTGTTATTTTTGGATTAAAAACAACAGACTTTTATTGTCAAACTTTACCACAAGCACAAACTCCATGCGTTACGATAGATTTGGCATTAGAAGCTTCAAAACTGGGAAGTGTGACTGTTGACAATACAGAATCTTTTAGAATACTTACTCAACATCTTATAGATATGGGACATCGTAAAATAGTACTTATTCAAGGTAGAAAACAGGCTTTGGTAACTATGGAACGTTTTTCAGGTGCTCAAATGGCAATGAAAACAAGCGGACTTTCTTTTTCGGATGATAATATAATAAATACTAATTATTTAGAAGAAGAGGCCTATAATGGCGTTATAGAGTACTTTAAAACGCATACAATTGATGATGTTACAGCATTTTTATGTATGAGTGATCTTACAGCTTTTGGTGCAATGAAAGCACTAAATTATTTAGGATATAGAGTGCCACAAGATGTTTCAATAGTTGGTTATGATGGTGTTATAGCAACAACATACATTACACCAACACTAACAACAGTAAATCAACATATAGAAGAAAAAGGGTATGCAGCTGCTGAACTTTTACACAAAATAATAAAAGGTGAACAAGGTGGACAAAAATTACTATTACCTTATTCTATTCAAAATGGAAACAGTGTTGCAAAACCAAGAAATTAAGCTTAAAAAGTATTTTAAAAATTAGATACTTTTTTATAAAAATATCTTTGTAAATTTTTTAATGTCTAAGTGCACGGACAATATTAAATTTTAAGATGAACAACTAACAAAAATTATAGGAGGATTTGAAATGAAAATAAATAAATTATTAGCTTTGGTTATTTGTGGAGCTATGATGTTAAGTTCAGTAGGCTGTGGAAAAACTAATGTAAAAAATAAAGATGGAAACAATTCACAAAATGGTGTGGTAGAACTTAAAATACCTTCTTACAAAACAGGTGAAAATGTAGGTGCAGTTTTCTTTGAACCACAAGTAAAGCGTTTTAATGAAAAATATACAGGAAAGTATAAAATAACATTGGAAACAGTTCCTCAGGATAATTTTTCCGATCGTTTAAAACAATTGGCACAGCAAAAAGCTCTGCCGGTACTGGTTCAAGGTGGCGATCCCGATTGGATAAAAAATGTTGTTATTCCAAACGGTTTGGCTTATGACCTTGGTCCTTGGATTAATGAAACTCCTGCTATAAAGGATGTTCTTATAGAAGACAGTTTAAAATATTGTACAGTTGGTGGTAAAGTATATGTTATGCCTATGGCAACTGTAAGATCAATAGGAATGTTCTACAATAGTTCAATGTGGAAATCAGAAAAAGACATAAACACATTAACAGTAGATGAATTTATGACTGAGCTTGGTGACCAAAAGATAGCTTTTTCAACTGCAGAAAACGGTTGGGTTGCAGGCTTAATGTATACAGCTCTTATAGCAAATCAAGATGGTGGTAAGGAACTTTTGGCAAGTGGTGCACAAAATAAAATTGTTGATTTAAATAAACCTGCATTTGTTAATGCTGCAGCTCAGCTGCAAAAAATGTTACAAAAAAATGCCGCTTCAAATTCAATAGGAGCTACTTATCCTGATGCCGCAAACGCATTTATGAGCAAACAAGCGTCTATAATAGCAAATGGTCCTTGGATGGCTGCTGAATTTGAAGAGAAAAATTCAGCAAATTGGAGCAATGGTTTTAACGGAGCAGATATCAGAGCTTCTTTTTATCCAGGTGGAATAGGCATTGCCAATACATCAACATATGGTGAATGGTGGGTTTCAGCATCAGCATCTGAAAAAGAGCTTGAATGTGCCAAAGCATTTTTAGAGTTTATTTACTCTCCTAATGAGTTAGAAGCATTTATGCTTGCTGAGGGAGGAGAAGCTCCAAACTTAAAATATTCTGATTCTTTCAAAGAAAAACAAAGCAAATCTCAAATATTGTTTGATTTAGCTGAGGACGCTACTTCAAATGCAACATTTGTACCTTGTTTCTTAGATATTGTACCTAACTCTGTTGCAAATTCAGATTTTGGTAGACTATTACCTTCACTTGCTGATGGTACATATACACCTGAAAAATTCTGTGAAATGCTGTCAAAAGCCGCAGCTGAAGCAACCGCATAATAAATTTATTTAAAATATCAGAGGGCTGTGCATTTATCACAACAGAACAATGCACAGTCCTTATTTATTATATTGTTAAGGAGGATTTTTATATGCCCACTAAGTCTGCACATAAAAAGATTGGTAATTTAAAAAGATATAATTACACATGGTGTTACATATTTTTATTACCAACTATTATTATATTTTGTATGTTCTATTTAATACCTATTCTTCAAGTATTCATAACATCTTTTACAAAATGGGATGGTTTTAATTCTCCTAAATTTAGCGGGTTTGAAAACTATATCAATTTATTTAAATCATCGGGATTTATTGTTGCACTGAAAAATCTTTTGTTATGGTGTATTGTTGCACTGTTTTTACATGTTGGTTTTGGTACTTTGGTTGCCTTTGTACTATATCAAAAGAAACCCGGTTGGAAAATAACAAGAGCTGTTTTTATGATACCTAATGTTATAAGTGCTGCTGCATGGGCAATGATTTATCGTTTTTTCTTCAATAATGACTTTGGTATTCTAAACAATATCATTCGTATTTTTAATCCGAATTTTAATGTGCAATGGTTCTATAAATCGCCTTGGGCATTTTGGGCAGTTACTTTTACATGGCTATTTTATGCGGTTATTGTAACTCTTCTTGTTTTGGGAGATTTGCAGAATATTTCTCCTGAAATAAATGAAGCTGCTATAATTGACGGTGCAACAGGTTGGCAACTTATCAGATATATTCAGTTACCACTATGTCGTGGTGCTATTGGTACAAGTGTTATAGCATCACTTACTTCTCGTGTATCTATGTATGAGCAAATAGCACTAACAACAGCCGGAGGTCCGGGATACGACACAATGAGCTTACCTATTCTACTTGTAAATGCTGTTACAGACTACCGTTATGGTTATGCAAATGCTATTGGTGTAGTTATGTTTATTTTAGGACTTATCATTTTGGCAGTTGTAAGCAAAATGTTTAGAATGAACGATAGTGACTATTAATTGAGATAAGAGAGGAGCTTACTATATGTTAAAAACCAAAAAAGTTATGACAAATGTTTTAATTTATTTTATTGAGATTTTTGTTATAGTTATTTCTGTATTTCCTATTTTATGGGTAATTAGCTGTGCTTTTAAAACTAATGGTGAAATTTTGACTACACCTCTTGCACTACCGTCATCATTTTCATTTGATACTTTTATACATCTGTTTAGAACCTATAATTTCCCTACTTACTTTTTAAATTCACTAATCGCAGCTACTGTTTCGACTCTGGTATCTTTATTGTTCTATGCAATGGGTGCTTATGTTCTTGCAAAATTCAGTTTTCCAGGTAGAAATCTACTATTTATATTATTTACAATTACACTACTTGTACCCGCTCACAGTAAAACACAACCTATTTTTTCTCTTATTATGAATTTAGGTTTGTATGACAATATTTGGGGTGTTACACTTGTATATCTTTCAGCAGGTATGGCAATGTCGATTTTTGTTTTAAGAGCAGGCTTTATGGCTGTTCCAAAAGCTCTTGATGAAGCGGCTACAATAGATGGTGCAGGTTTTGTGCGTACATTTTGGACTATCAATTTACCATTGGTAAAAAATGCTTTGGTAACTTCAGGAATTCTTATGTTCTTGGGAAATTGGAACGAATATTATTTTGCATCACTGCTAACTGTTTCAGATACTCAAAGAACATTACCTACAGCGTTAGCTTTCTTCACCAGTGAATTTTCTTATAATTACACACAACTATTTGCTGCATTGGCAATAGTTGTTTTACCGGGTATTATATTATATTGCTTTGCTCAGGAACAAGTACAGGCAAGTGTAGCTTCGAGTGGTATAAAAGGCTAACAATCAATAATTTAAATTAGAAGGAATGGCTATCTGTAAAGAGATGCCTTGGATAAAATATATGATACAATATTACAAAGAACCTATTGGTTGGATTTTGGAAAATGATACATTTAACAGTCAAACTCTGCCAAAATTTGAAACAATTTTTGCCCAAAGTAATGGTTATATGGGTGTTCGTGCTGCATTAGAAGAACGCTATGTCAATGAAACACGTAATGCATTTGTAACCGGTACATTCAACTGTGCCGATTATACAGAGGTTACAGAACTCCCAAATCTTCCTGATGTAACACAAATGGAACTGTTTATAGATAATGAAAGATTTAGTTTGGATTATGGCTCAGTAAATAATTACAGTCATAGATTAAATCTTAAAAATGCCGAAGTAACCCGTGAGGTAGAGTGGACTTCTTCAAACGGAAAGACACTGAAAATATGTTTTGGACGTATTGTTTCCTTGGCTGATGAGCATTTAGTCGCATCGTACATGGAAGTTACACCTATAAATGATGACATTGCAATTAATATAAACAGTGGCATTAACGGTCGTGTCAGCAATACAGGTTCACAACATTTAACGGAAGGTGAAAGACGTCTTTTAAACGGAAAAATATTGCGTTTAGTTACCGAAACAACGCAGTCAAAAGTGCAGATAGCTGTACACTGTGTTCATAAGGTAATGGGAGCTAATTTAGATTTTTTACCAATAATGAGCCGTCGTACATTTACAGCTTCATATAAAGGAGAAATATGTAAAGGTAATACTTTACGTATTGAAAAGATATCTTGTTACCATACAAGCAGAGACATAGAATCGGATAATTCGGTAAATGATGTTTGTAAACGTGGTGAAGAATGTATTGACAAAGCATTTGAAGAAGGCTATGAAAAAATTGCCAGTTTAAGTGCAAATGCTTGGGATAAGTATTGGCAAATTCATGATATGCAAATTGATAGTATAGATTCATATGATCAACTTGCAATGCGATATGCACTATATCAGTTAAATGGTATGGTAAAACGTAATGATAATCGTGTTGGTATTGGTGCAAAGGCACTGACAGGTGAAGGCTATAAGGGACATTCATTTTGGGATACGGAGATGTTTATTTTACCTCACTATCAATATACCGATCCAGATACAGCGCGCACATTGTTGGAATATCGCTGGAAATCTTTATCCGGTGCCAGAAAAAAAGCAGAAAGTAATAATTTTAAAGGTGCTATGTATCCTTGGGAGAGTGCATGGCTAGATGATGGAGAAGTAACACCATTATGGGGTGCAGCAGATATAAACACAGGTAAAAGTACACCAATACTTACAGGTATGATTGAACATCATATAACAGCAGATGTGGCTTGGTCTGTATGGCAGTACTATAAATCAACAGGTGATGATGATTTTATGGCTCGCTGTGGCTGTGAGATTTTACTTGATACTGCACGTTACTGGATTAGTCGTGCAAATTATAATGAAAAATTAGACAGATATGAAATTTTGGATGTAATAGGTCCTGATGAATATAAAGAGCATGTAAATAATAATGCTTATACTAACTATATTGCTTATGAAAATCTTAACTTTGCACGTCAAGTACTAGATATTATGCCTAAAAAATGGAAAGAAACATTAGAGCATCTTATAAAAGAATTAGATATTAACGATTTGGCAGAACATATAGATGATGTTATGGCAAAATGGTATTTACCAAAGCCAAACAGTGATGATATACTTCCGCAAAATGATGAATATTTAAATCTAAAAGAAATTGATTTATCAAAATATAAGTATGAAAGCGGAGTATCTAGCATATTTAATGATTTCGGACCTGAAGAAATAAATAATATTATGGTTTCTAAGCAAGCTGATACTGTTATGTTAATGTGTATTATGAGTGATAAATTTTCCGAGGAAGTATGCGGTAAAAATTTCAATTTTTATGAGGCACATACTCTTCATGATTCTTCATTAAGCTATGGTACACATGGACTATTGGCAAGTCGTTTGGGACGTACAGAACTTGCATATACTATGTTCTGCCATGCACGTGATATAGATATAGGTCAAAATATGAAATCTTCCGATGAAGGTATTCATAGTGCATCTATGGGTGGATTGTGGCAGTGTGCCACATTTGGTTTTGCAGGACTGTATCAGGTAGAGGATAAGCTATATATTTCTCCAAAACTTCCAAAAGAGTGGTGTCGTCTTGCATTCCGATTTGTATGGCAAGGCTGCCCTGTCTTCTTTGAGACAACACATAATTACACTGAACTTCAAAATATAGGTGATAAAACAGTTGAACTTTACTTTGAAGGAAAAGTTACAAAGCTTGCACCAAACGAAAAAATAAGATATACATCGGAAAGGACAAATTATGAAATTTGATGCTATAATTTTTGATTTAGACGGTGTTATATGTACAACCGATAATTTACACTATCAAGCTTGGAAAAAACTAAGCGATAGAGAAAATATATATTTTGATGAAACAATTAATCAAAGACTACGTGGTGTCAGCCGAATGGAAAGCCTTGATATTATCCTTGAAAAAGCTGACAGAGTATATACCGATAAAGAAAAAACTGAAATGGCAAATTATAAAAACGATGAGTATAGAGAGCTTTTAAACACACTTACTCCAACTGATTTGTCAAGTGAAGTAAAAGACACACTTGACAAATTACGCAAAATGAATATAAAGCTTGCTATTGGTTCTTCGAGCAAAAACACGAAGCTTATTTTGGAAAAATTGGGTTTAAAAAACTTTTTTGATGCAGTAGCAGACGGAAATGATATTACAAAATCAAAACCTGATCCTGAAGTATTTTTACTTGCAGCAAAAAGAATAGATAAAGAGCCTAAACAATGTCTTGTTGTGGAAGACGCAGATGCAGGAATTTTGGCAGCATTACAAGGCGGCTTTTCTTCTGCCGGTATGGGTATAGCTTACTCAAATGCAAATGCAACTTACTCTATTAAAACTTTCTCCGATTTACTTAATATTATTTCAGATTGATTATAAATATAAAAAAATCCCCACATATTACATATAGTTTTATGTGGGGATTAAGTAAATAGAGATATTTTTATTCACTATATATTGGAAAGGATGAAGAAAATGCCATCGACACAATGGTGGAAATCGGGTGCAGTATATCAGATATACCCAAAAAGTTTTTATGATTCAGACGGTGATGGTATAGGTGATATTAACGGAATACATCAAAAGTTAGATTACATACATAAACTTGGTGTATCAGCAATTTGGATTACTCCATTTTATCCGTCGGGAGGATATGACAATGGGTATGATGTAAGTAATTATTGTGATGTAGATAGTGTATATGGTATAATAGATGACTTTGATAGTTTAGTACTTGCTGCACATAGTAGAAATATACGTGTAATTATTGATATGGTTTTTAATCATACGGCATCAAATCATCCTTGGTTTTTGGAGAGTCGTTCTGATAAAACCAGTGATAAAAGGGATTATTATATTTGGCGAGATGAAAACTGTGGACATGAACCTAATAATTGGGGAGCTCTCTTTGGTGGACCAGCTTGGACAAAAGACGAAAACAGTGGTCAATATTATTTGCATTTATTTAGTCCCGAACAACCGGATTTAAACTGGGAAAATGATGAAGTTCGCAAATCATTATATAATGTTTTGAAATGGTGGATAAATCATGGCGTTGATGGCTTTCGATTTGATGTTATAAGTTTAATTTCAAAAGATCCAAACCTACCTGATGGTGTAATTGAAAGCGGACACAGCTATGGCAATTCACGTCCGTTTGTTGCCAATGGTCCAAAGGTACATACTTATTTAAAAGAACTTCGTCAGCACATAAACGATAAAATGTGTGTAGGAGAGGCTTCCGATGTAACTATTGATGAAGCACTAAAATATGCATCAATAGATGAGAGTGAATTGAGTATGGTATTTCAGTTTGAACATATGGATTTAGACGGCGGAGAAAGCTTTAAGTGGAATGACAGAGTAATTTCGCATAAAGAGCTGAAAGAAGTATTATATCGTTGGCAAATAGAACTATCAGGAAAAGCATGGAATGCACTATTTTGGTGTAATCACGATCAACCCAGAATAGTATCAAGGCTTGGTAAAGAAACAGGAGAATTATGGGAATGTAGTGCAAAAATGCTTGGTGCGGCACTCCATTTAATGCAAGGTACTCCATATATATTTCAGGGCGAAGAACTTGGTATGACTAATTATCCATTTACCTCTTTTGATGAATTACAAGATCCAGAGAGTAAAAATGCGTACATTGAATACACAGAAAATGGAATGTTTACTCATGGGCAAATGATGAACTATATTTGTAAAAAAGCCAGAGATAATGCAAGAACACCTATGCAGTGGAATAACGAAAAAAACGCAGGATTTTCTATTGGAACTCCATGGATGCCTGTAAATCCAAACTATACTTATATTAATGCACAGAAACAAATAGATGATAAACATTCAATATTTAATTTTTACCGTGATATTATTGCTTTGCGTAAAACATATTCTTGCTTGGTATTAGGTAGCTTTGTTCCAATAGAACCTGTAAATGATTCTATTTTTGCATATATTCGCAAAGATGGTGAAAATGAAATTTTAGTTGTATGCAATTTTGCTAATGAATCCTTACAATGCTATGAAATAATAAAATACCTTAAAAATTCTAAACAATTATTATCCAATATCTATTATAATAATAAAATATTATCTGGAATATTGGCACCATATCAAAGTGACGTTTGGTTATTAAACAAAAATGAGGGAGAAGAAAGTCTCTGAACTTTTGTAGCCAATTTGATTGTACATAATTTAGTTTTAAAACTCAAAAATGCTTTTAATATAAAAAGTTAATATTATTAATACAAATTTTTATTAGTGGAGGTTTTTATGCAACAAAAATGGTGGCATGGAAAAACAGCTTACCAAATTTACCCAAAAAGCTTTTGTGACAGCAATGGTGATGGTATAGGTGATTTACAGGGAATTATAAGCAAGCTCGATTACTTAAAAGAACTCGGGGTTGATATTATTTGGATTTCTCCTATTTATTGTTCACCTATGGCTGACCAGGGATATGATATTTCAAATTATTACAATATTGATCCTATTTTTGGAACAATGGACGATATGGATAAACTTTTGGCAGAGGCAAAAAAGCGAGAGATGTATATTGTCATGGATTTGGTTGTAAATCATTGTTCAGATGAACATGAATGGTTTAAAAAGGCTTGTGAAGATCCGGACGGAAAATACGGAAAATATTTTTACATAGAAAAATGTAAAGAGGGTGAGCCTTTACCTTGTAATTGGCGAAGTTATTTTAATGGCAGTGTATGGGAGAAATTACCTAATTATAATGATAGAGTTTATTTGCACCTATTCCATAAAAAACAACCTGATTTAAATTGGGAAAATCCTGAACTACGCCAAGAGATATATAAAATGATTAATTGGTGGTTGGATAAAGGTTTAGCCGGATTTAGAATAGATGCAATAGTTAATATAAAGAAAGAACTACCATTTAAAAATTATCCTGCTGATAGAGATGACGGTCTTTGCTCTGTTGACAGAATGCTTGAAAATGCTAATGGCCTGCACGATTTTTTAGCCGAAATGGCAAGAGAAACATTTAATAAATATGATGCCTTTACTGTTGGTGAAGTGTTTAATGATAAACCTGGTGAACTGCCACTTTATATAGGTGAAAATGGTTATTTTTCCACAATGTTTGACTTTGATGAAAAACTAATTAATGTAAGCAGTGACGGTTGGTATGCACAGCAACCTGTTACCCCTGAGCAATATAAGGCAACTGTATTTGCTTGCCAAGAGAAAGTAGAGGGAAACGGTTTTATTTCTAATATCATTGAAAATCATGATCAACCCAGAGGAGTATCTCACTATATACCAAAAAGCGAGTGTACTGAAACAAGCAAAAAAATGTTGGGTGGACTCAATTTTATGTTAAAGGGACTGCCGTTTATCTATCAAGGACAGGAAATAGGAATGGAAAATGTTTCTTATAACAGTATTGATGAGGTAGACGATATATCAACACTTGGAGAGTACAAAACTGCATTGGCAGCAGGACTCACACCAGAAGATGCACTTTCCGCAGTTATGCATTTTTCCAGAGATAATGCACGTACACCAATGCAATGGAATTCAAATACAAATGCTGGTTTTACTACTGGAAAACCATGGCTTACATTAAATTCAAACTATACTGAAATTAATGTTGATGAACAGAAAAAAAGAGATAATTCAATATGGCATTTTTATCATGAGCTTATTAATTTGCGTAGAAGTGAAGAATACTGTGAAACAGTTATTTATGGTACAACTATTCCATATCTAAAAGAACAAAAAAATTTAATGGCATACTACCGCAAAGGTAAACAAACCTTGCTTGTAATTGGAAATTACCAAAACCAAGCTCAACAAGTTAGCTTGCCAAGTAAAATTCAAAAAGTTCTGATAAATAATTTGGACTGCTTACACTCTAACGAAAATAAACTTTTATTACAAGGATATCAATTCGTTGTAATTGAATTATAAAATTTATTTAGGAGGAACAAAAATATGACTGATATTTGTCCTAATGAAAAAGCAATTGTACAGGGTGAGACATGGCGTATTACAGTACTTACATCATCACTTATTCGTTTGGAATACAGTAGTGTCGGACAATTTACAGACCAAGCCACACAAATGGTAGCCAATCGCAATTTTATTACATCTACTTTTAGGGTAGACGAAAGTGACAGTTTAGTAGTGATAGTTACAGAAACACTACGACTTACATACAACAAAAAGGCATTTTCTTCTACAGGGCTGAAAATTGATGTGTGTGGAAATAATAGTGCATATTCTGCTGTATGGCACTATGGAGATGAACCAAAAGACCTTGGCGGTACAGCTAGAACACTTGATGTGGCAGATGGGGCAATTGATTTAGAATATGGTATTTTATCAAAAGAAGGTTGGTCTATATTAAGCGATAAAGCCAGTATGCTAATGGCTGATGATGGTTTTATTACAGAACGTTCAGACCCTACCGCAGAAGATTTATATTTCTTTGGCTATGGCAGAGATTACATCACTTGTCTAAAAGATTTTTATAAACTTACAGGTTCTGTACCACTACTACCACGCTATGCCTTAGGAAATTGGTGGAGTCGTTACTATCGTTATACACAAAAATCTTATCTTGAACTAATGGATAGATTTATAAAAGAAAATATTCCATTTACAGTATCTGTGATAGATATGGATTGGCATATTACCGATGTAGACCCTAAGTATGGAACAGGGTGGACAGGATATACATGGAACAAAGATTTATTCCCAAACCCAAAATTATTTTTACAAGAACTTAAAAACAGAGGACTTAAAACGACATTAAATGTTCATCCTGCGGACGGAGTACGTGGATTTGAAGATTGCTATAAAGCCTTTGCTGAGTTTATGAATGTTGATACAATAAACGAAGATCCTGTAACATTTCAGCCTGCGAACCGTAAATTTATGGAGGGATATTTTAATTTGGTACATCATCCACTTGAAGATGAAGGTGTAGATTTTTGGTGGATTGATTGGCAGCAAGGCAATAATTGCGGTGTAGAAGGCTTAGATCCACTGTGGATGTTAAATCATTTTCACTATCTTGATAACTGTCGTAATGGTAATCGTGGATTAATATTTTCAAGATATGCAGGACCCGGAAGTCACCGATATCCTGTTGGTTTTTCCGGCGATACTATTGTCTCATGGAAATCACTTGATTTTCAACCATATTTTACCGCTACCGCATCAAACATAGGATATGGCTGGTGGAGTCATGATATTGGCGGTCATATGTGTGGAACAAAAGATGATGAAATGGCATTGCGTTGGCTACAATTTGGAACTTTTTCACCTATTCTTCGTCTACACAGTACAAACAGTGAATTTAATTCAAAAGAGCCATGGCAGTATAATTTAATTGTGGAAAATATTATGAAAGATTTTTTACGTTTGCGTCATAAACTAATTCCATATACTTATACTATGAATCGTAGAGCCAATGTGGACGGTGAACCTATTCTTGAGCCTATGTATTATTATCATCCAACCATCGAAGATGCATATAACGTCCCAAATCAATATTATTTTGGTTCTGAATTAATTGCTTGCCCAATAACTACACCTATAAATCGTCAAACAGGACAAGCATGTTTTTCAGCATGGTTGCCAAATGGCACTTGGATAGATTTCTTTACAGGAATGGTGTATGAAGGAGGACGAAGATTGGATCTATATCGTTCACTTGATACAATACCTATTCTTGCAAAAGCCGGTGGTATAGTACCTATGGATAAACGTGATAGTGGAAATAAATATGATAATCCTGACACATTGGAAATACGTGTATTTGGCGGTGAAAATGGAACATTTTCTTTGTGGGAAGATGATGGAAAAGAATCAACGTATAATGAACAGCACTGGGCAGAAACAAAAATTAATTTTGTTTGGGGAAATAATGCGAAATTAATAATTAATTCGCCCAATGGAAATATAGATGTTTTGCCACAATCACGAGCTTATAAAATATGTATTTATGGTTTATCTTCCAATGTCAATACAATGGTAACATCTGATGGTATTTTTTTGGATAATATAAAAACAAATTACCATAATAAAAATTCATTTTTAGAAATAGATATTCCAAATATGCCAATTGACAGTACAATAACAATTACTTTAAATAATGCTACACTTTCAGACAATCAAGTTATTTCTAGAATATTTGACTTTTTAAATTTTGCTCAAATAGAATTTAACACTAAAACACAAATAATGTCAGTAATTCGTGAACTGGATAATAATAGATCTACATCTTGGATACTCAGTCAACTTGTTTCTATGTCTTTGAATAGCGAAATTTTAGGTGTGCTTACAGAAATTTTAACAGCATATTAAACTTTTTTATTTTTTATCGTACACTGTAAACAATTACTTTACAAACATATATATTGTATATTTTTCTTAATTTTTAAATATATTTTATGTAAAAATTAAAGTATTGTTGATTTATATCATTATTTCAATAATTTTCATATTATAAATAAATGCAGTAATCTATAATAAGGATTGTTGCATTTATTTTTATTATCCTCATGTCATAATAAAAGTAAAATCATAATAATTATCTTACAAAATTTTATCTATACTTTTAATTTTACATATAAATAGTATTTGATATAATGTAAATATAAACAGTGTGTCCTCAAATTGTGTTACAAAAAGTAACTGCTAATATTTGGAGGGTTTGGCAGTTACTTTTTTGTATTGCAACAAACAACCACTATCTTTGCTAGTGGATAAAAAGCTTTAGCTATGGTAGAAAAAAATAACTCCTCGTAATAAAATAAAGTTAAGGTCTGCCAACCTAACAAAAAATTACGAGGAGGTCCTAATAATGAAAGAAAAGGACATATATAGTTTAGAACATACAAAGTGAAGATGTCAATACCATGCAGTCTTTGCACCAAAATATAGAAAATTGGCAATATATTGTGAAATCAAAAAAGATATTGTTCAAATATTAAGAAAGTTGTGTGAACAAAAGGGAGTAGAAATAATAGAAGCAGAAGCTTGCCCAGACCATATACACATACTCATAACAATACCACCGAAATACAGTGTAGCACAAATAATGGGGTATCTTAAAGGAAAAAGCAGTTTAATGATATTTGACAGACATGCAAATTTAAAATATAAATATGGAAACAGATATTTTTGGGCAAGGGTGTATTATGTAGATACAGTAGGACGCAATAAAAAAACAAATACAGGAATACATAAGGAAACAATTAGAGGAAGATAAAATAGCAGACCAAATGAGTATCAAAGAATATATAGACCCGTTTACGGGTAGCAAGGAAACAAAGGCATAAAAAATAACCCCTTTAGGGGTAGCCCAAAAAAGCAATGCAGTTGGCAGACCTTTCGGAGCCCATTTAGGGGTTGTGTCTGTAAAAACCCCTTATAGGGCTTAATCAAGCCACCAGCTTAGCTGGTGGTTATGACAATACCGTATGTTCATTTTCCACTTCCAAGAGCTTAGGCACACATTCGCAACACTTGCCCTACAAAACGGAGTTGACATAAAAACAGTATCGGGAATGTTGGGACACTTTTCAGCGGGATTTAGACTCGATACTTACACCCATGTAACCACAGAATCGCAAGTAAAAGCAGCGAATACGATGAGCAGTATACTGATAAGTGCAGTAGGATAAAAAAATAAAGAGGGTAAAGAAAAAAACATAGAGACACCGTTCAAGTGTCGCTATGTTTTTAGGACTATATAATTCTAAATTCAATTTTTTTCTTCTTAAAACCATTCTTCATCACCTGCGTCTTCTTCGAGCCCATTAGGGAACCAATCGAACTCAACAGTCTCTAACCCTTCTAGTATATCTGCAATTTCTTCTGTATCCAAAGTTTTCAAATCTTCGATGTCATAATTGTAAACTTGAACAAGTGCTCGTATAAGTTCCTTTCTAGTAGTATTATAGTTACTCATTTTTATCCTCCTTTCTTTTTTATCCTCTTTTGAATTCATTATAACATGTTTTTTAAAAAAAGTCAAATCAAGAATAATAGAATTGATACAAGAAATTTTGTTAAATTATCATTGTTGATTATATTACTAGTAGCAAAGTGAATGTACACCGTATTAAGTAGATATTATAATTATTTTTTAGCAAAGACCTTTATTATAAAGTATTTCTTTAATTTGATACAGTGTTTTGTTTTCTTCTCGTGTTCTATCATTCAAACAAAGCTCAATCATTGCTTTTAATACTTCTTTTTCAGTTATATTTTTAATATTTAAGTTAATATTACTCTTACTATTTTCAATATCTTTTTCATTATAAATTGGAAAGCTCCTAAAAAGATGTTTATGATAAAGTATTTTGTCGGCTAGCTCAGGAAAATCATCTATAATAATTTGAGAAAAGCTTCTTAAGGCTTTTGATGGAACCTGTAACTCTTTTTCACTATACAGTTTTAAAATAATCTCTTTTTTTGTTATATTTATTAATATTAGTTTTTTATGATTGACAGTTTTTTTCTGTATATCATTATATTTAATGATAACCTCTTTTATCTCACTGATATAATCAGCAAGGTCAATATTTAGTACGTTGTTTGCAAGAGCTAAGCCGATGGGATATGTATAGTTCATAATAATTCCTTTCTATCAAGCATAAATTGATAATTAACAAAAAATCTTGATTTTAGATGAGATATCTGTTATAAAAATAAAAAAGAGGCTTATATGAGTAGTGTAAAGATGTTATTAAATATGATAATATATTACCATATTTTAATTTTTATGTCAATACAAGTGTAATTGATAATTATAAAAATTCTTGACTTTAAATAAGATATATGTTATTCTATAAAGGGATTATTATTATAAGTAAGAAGGGAGATGATTGTTATAAATATAACGCTTAATATACCGGAAAAGGCTCAGTACCGCACTTTGATAGAAGCAATTAGAGCGGATGCTCCTGCCAATCCTAGACCTGCGCGAGACCATGTGCCGCTCGTAAGAGGTCGGGTATGTGTTTTCTTAAACCAACAGATAAGCAGTCATGCACAAGATATTAGAGATATTAAAGTACTTAGAAATGGTACTGTTAATCTATATTTTCACGATTAAATAGTAAACATATGGAGAAGATAATTATGCAAAAATTTAAGATTATGCTTGATATAGAAGAATATCTTAAAGCCCACAATATATTTCATGTAAAAGATTTTGATGGAGAAAATCCACGTATTATTATCTCTTATTCACGTTGTTATAAATGCCCTGACAATACATTAGAGGCTTGTATTTGGTTTTTTAAAGATTTTATGGAAGTAAGAACTTATTTCGATGAAAATGCCTCAGAATGGTGTAGATCAAGTAAGCATCTTTTAGATGTTATGCGATTATTTAATTTTATAAATGATAGGGTTTGGTTATGTACTTATGATGGAGCAGAAGGTATGCTTTATTCTCCGACATATCTCTATACACATAGAATTTATATTACAGAAGATGAGAACTTTGATATTACACTTACAACTATTATACCATACGATTTTTTTGAGCTAGCTCCTTTAGAAACAAAAGACTATATAACTGCTCATTGCACTTTTCTAATGAACGAGTTAAGCCCAGCTGTTTTTGGAGTGCTGCTTGGTGAACTTGATTATTCTTCAGCTATAAAATATATAAAAAGTACAGATTTAATACGTTAACAAGACATTTTTGTTAGTATTATTTTTATTGCTTAGAGTTTGTGAATATTATTTCTCATAAGAAAAAGGTATAAAGGCGTGCAGAAAATATTAATTTCTACACGCCGATTTTTTGCTATTTATTGGTCAAAATTAGCCGATTAATCGCTTTTTAAAATTTGTATTGGTCAAAACATTGGTCAAGTCAGTTTTTACGGATATTTGAGATTAAAAGAAAAACCCTTTAAACACGAAGTTTAAAGGGTTTGTTTGGTTGCGGGAGCAGGATTTGAACCTACGACCTTCGGGTTATGAGAGGTCGTATAGCTGTAAAAGCCATTATAATCAACGTTTACAGCACTTTTTTATACAAAAATCAGTGAAATCCCGAAGGTTATGAATCGTTTGAAAAGAAAAATATTTTTTAAAAAGTTCCTGAATTGGTCAATAAATTGGTCAGAAAAAACTTGATTTTTCGAGGGTGATTTGCTTAGATTTTAGGCTATTTTTTATCACCCAAGCAAAGGTGAACTCCCCCAAGAATTGATATGCAGTAAACAAAGAAAAGGTATTTTGACCTTGCCTTTATTTAAAACTAAAAATGAGAAATATATCTGAAACCCAAAGTGATACTAGATCTTACTTTCTATTCTTCAGTTTTTAATTATTTTCAACATAAAATTTAATTTTGAATTGAGTATGATACTCTATATTATTTATGTACTGTTGCAGTCAGAAAAAACTTTTTCTGCACTGTTAATAACTATACTCAATTTAATTTCTATGATATTTTGTAAATATCATAGAAATTAAAGTCACTAATTAATTATATAATTAATCATGGATTTTTTGCTTAATGAAATTTCAAAAAATAATTTTGTTCAGAATAATTGATAGATTCTATGTTAAATAATAAGAAAAAATATATTTTAAATTAGAATCTATTGACACTTTTTGTAGAAAGTTGTATTATGTATTCAAAAGGAGGATTTAATATGAATCAAAGAATAAATTTTAATCCATCACCAATGCCGTTAGCAACTATAATGGGAAACATAAAAAATATTTCTAGAGGAGGTTTAGATTTACATCCATTTTACCAAAGAGAATTTGTTTGGAATCAAGATTTTAAAGAAAAACTTATTTATAGTTTAATAAAAAGATATCCGATTGGAAGTATAAGTATAAGAAATCTGGAAACACCTAATGCTAAAAATGCTAGAAGTGAAGTTGTAGATGGACAACAACGCTTAACTACTATATTTAATTTTGTAACTGGTACTAAAGAAAATAATTATAATAATTTTAAAATCGGCAATGAGTATGCAAGAAAAATAATTTTAGAAATCAAAAATTATATGGGTGAAGATAATGATCCTAAATTATCAAAGTTGTGTAAAAAATTAGATTCAAATGGAAATATATCAATAAGATATGATGATATTCCTGATTTAATAAAGCAAGATATTGATACATATCCTTTATCAATATCTTATATTTCAAATGCAACATCTGAACAAATTTCTGAGTATTTCAGATTTTTACAAAATCAAGAAGCTTTAAGGGCAGGAGAAATAATGAAATCTTTTCCAGATACTTTTTTAGATTTATATCTAAAAAAGTTGGATGATAAAAATCTTTTGTTAAAAAAATTAAAATATGATGATAAGAGATTAGAATTTGATAAGTTATTTTATTCAATAATTGGATTGTTAGATAAGGCTATTCCTTTTGGTTCACAAGATAAGGTTATAAGAGATTATGTATTTAAAAAACGAACAGAACTTTATGGTGAAACTAAAATATTAGTTGATAAGATGATAGATAATTTAAATTTAATTTCAAAACAATCTTATAATAATGAATTTAGACCTACTAAGAGATATTTAAAGCTGTTATTATTACTTTGTGCTTTTAGTGATTTGAATTTTGAAAATAGTAAAACAATACTTCAAAATTTGCATTTAATTGATGAAAGATTAGCAAAATTTAGTTCTGTAGATAATAATGCAGTAAATAATGCCTTTGATGGATATGAAAGTTTAATAGAAGAATATAGATTATTTGCTGAATTATGTGTAAGAACACATTCATTAGAAGTAGTTAAAAATAGAATTAACAAACTTCCTAATTTGGTTATAGAATGTCCATTTATTTAAATCATTTTATATTAATATATTGATATATTTTATTTGAAGAGTATTATAAAAGTAATGATATTAAATAATGGGTAGCTGTCAAAATGTTGAATTATAGTAGTGTTATAGTTTTAAGTAATGGTTATTTAGAAATCTCAAATTAAAGTAGTCTATAGTTTAAATACGAACAACCATATTATGATATTTAGGTGATTTTGTTGTAAATAGTATTAATTACTATTTATGACAAAACTAATGTTTGATATAAAAGTAGCATCTTTAAAGTATTAAATCAAGCGGGGGTGCAGATATTGAAACGAACATATTACCATAAAAGAGATCCAATTAAGAATTATTTTCCAATGCCAAACGAAGTGCTTGCATTAGGACTAAAAGCCGAAGAAATAGCTATTTATGAGTATCTGAGGTATACTCTCAAATGAGGTACACGTAATAAGACGCAACTCTGTTTTAGGGAGTCAAGTTTGCAGTGGCTCTGTTCTTAAAAGCAACATTTAAAAAAGTTTAAGAGGAGATCCAAAACAGAAATCTCTATTATACAGATATACGGAACACACCCGTTCAAGAGATTAAAAACAAATCAAAATTAGGTTGTGAAACCAAACTTTAAAAACAGAAATGTGCAGGATATAAATGGAATGGTCATACCCATCCAGGAAATAGGGTTAACGTAAAAATGCCTTCCGATGGTGATTTAGCCATTTTAAAAGAATTTCACCAATTCCAAAGTGTAATATATGATAACAGCGGTCAATTCAATATTTTTAAAGGAGAATAGTAAGATGAATACAAGAGTTAATAAATGGACGGAAGAGAAAAATCTACAACGATTACTAGCCTTAGCATATGTAAAAGATTATTGCATACAAAAAGGTTTTTCTCTGGAAAAACTAAAAGCACAACGCTTTGAACTGTCTTATGGTGAGTGTGGTTTTTTTCAACCTAGTGATACAATTCCGTTAGGACTAACCAATGACCAAGACACAATGCCTAAAGCAACTCTGATTATAAAAAATGAAAATGGAGAATTAATTATATGTGAAACAGAATATACAAAAGAATACTTATAATTTCACTATTTCACTGTTACAATACTAAATGGGCTGAGTATGCCGTCTTGTAACTACACCATGACTGCGTGAAACAGACACCCTTGCCGCCAATATGACACTGGCGCTTATGAACCCAAAAAAGTAACAACATTATACTTTTGTTTTATATTTTCTATGATAATTCTTCAATATGTGGATATTGGGGAAGCACTTTATAACATACATCATAAAGAGAAATCATTTTCAATGCATCTCTCATGTCATATGCGTCCCTTTCAGCCAACAGAAATTGTTGTTCTACTTTAATTTTTTTTGATGCTTCTATATAATTGAAACCACACATTCGAGATGTTGCTCTAATTTCTTCTATTGTACTTTTTCCTCTTTCCTTAATCAAATATAACTTATAGATTGTCTGGTCTCTTAACATTGGACTGTCGCTTGTAACGCAAGGAATCTCGTCTTTATAAATCATAGTTTTTGCCCCTCATTTTGAGTTATGATAGATTTCATTACCAGCTATCCTCAACATGATTAAGCCTCTTTCATGATAATGTATGGCATATCTGTATCTGCCTGTCCTAAAAAGTGCAAAAGGATGGTTTCTAGAAAAAATGGGGATTTCTGTATGATCCATAGCAATCCTTTAATTACCGTCTATTGATCTCGTATTTGCTACCATCTAATTGATTTAGCTTAGTATCTTTAAGTATAATCACACTATTTTCATTTATATCAATTTCAGCCTCAAACAAAACCACTGGTGGGATAGGACCTCCTCCACATATAACTATTGATTTTTTGTTGGTTTGAGGATCAATTTGAACCAATAGTGGCATACCATCATCTTGCCAATCCCAATATTGATTATATTCTAGTATTGGTTTTGGAAAAATAAGGAACTTTACTACCCAGTTCTTACGTTCGTTTTTCGCTATATTTAATGACAAATAATATTTTAACCATTTGGGCTCATCATCAGAATGTATTTCATCAAATTTTTGACATGCCATTGAAATCGCTTCATCATGTTCATTTTGTATATTCATTATTTTGAAATCTCCTTTCTATTGTTCACTTCCATAAAATTTTATTATCAGCTATACTCAAAATCATTAAATTGTGCAATTCAAATTCATACTGTATGCAAATATAAACTTTTCAATCACGCAAAATGGTTAGTCATATACTAGATTCTGAATGGCATATAAAAAGACAAGCCAATCAAAGTTGGTCTTTTGCTTTAAGTATAACTGTCAAATCTAAAGATGCGAAGTTTGAGTTAATTATAAAACATACCAAAAATAAATACTTAATTATAGTCTCACTTTTTTATTGGTTGGTTTGAAATTTTCACTCTACCATCTTTGCTGTGCTTCATTATTAGTTCTTCCATAGTGTTAATTTCCCCAGTTTTTCCATCTATTGCAATCAATAGTGGTCCATCCAGTTCAGTTCCTTCTTGAGTAAAAACTGTAAAACCAGCATCCCAATAACCATCCCAAAATACAGACGGCTTAACACATAAACATTCTAAATAATAATGTTCTGTTTTATTGATATTTGCATACTCAGTTGCAATCTTTGTTATTTCTTCTTCAGTTAACATTATCTGACACCTCCACAAAACATTATGTATCAATTAGCCTGCATTTGTTTCTCACTAACCAAAAGGAATAATATTTTTTACTGATTTGTGTTATATCTTGTCTTTTTCTAATATTTTACCACACAATCATGAATTTCTCAATCACACAAAACGGTTAGCAGTATACCAGATCTTGAACGGCATACTTTTAGGCTTTGCACCTTATCCTCCTGTTCAAAAGTGAGGATACCGCCAAATTCAGGATTATTGAAAATTTTCATTTATTACATTTGCTTTTCTCCTTCTGCGGCTTAGTTGGTACCGCCATATAGACCGTAGTTGATCAGCGAAGTGTAATAGTTACTGATGGTGGTATGGCATTAAACAGTGTGGTCAGAAGATATTGCTTCATATTTCGATTTTCGTGGTGTTCTTTCTCATGCACTGCATCACAAAGCTAATATGTTCACTGTTCAGCTTCAAAATACTGGACTTTATCACCTCATGCGGAAAATCACTACCTGTCACACAGGTACTTTCTCGATTGGAACAGACAGTTTTCACCATTACCTCTACAATATCATCCAATTCTTTTATCAATTGTAATGCTATGAAAAACTTGAGAAAACTTATCTTTAAGCTGTATAAATCCTTATTCTTTTGCTCTTAAATATCGTCATTTCTTGCCTTATTATATTTTGTGGTGCATTATTATTAGTCATAGTGATAGGTTCCTTATGTCAAAATTTTTTATAGTAACTTTATTTTAACATATTCCTTTCACTATGGCTATTTTTATCACCCAAACAAAAGTGAACTCCCCCAAGAATTGCGTCACAGTAAACAAAGAAAAGGACTTTTGACCTTGACTTTATCTTAAAACCAGAGAGGAGAAAGATATCAGAAATGAAAGTTAATACCAAGCCTCACTATTTCTATTCTTCTGCCATTAAACCATTAACAAGCAAAAACTTCAACTTAAAAATAAGTCTTAAAAGTGTATTTCCTGATAACGCAAGACACAATGAAAATGTTTACAAAACCATCTTTTGAATCAATGAAAAAGAGATCCAAATTGCAATAGATACAGATGTTAATTCGCTCGTGTAGGCGGTTATTTGCCCCTGTGTGCGATTTTAAAAAATGAGTAGAGGATAATGCCACAACAAAGGTATTGGAAGAATTCGAGAGGATTAAAAAACAAAAAATAAAAGATAGTGTAACCAAACGGTGCTGTTGACAAATAGGTAAAAAAATAATCAGATAAGCTATTCAAATTTTTAGCTTGTTTGATTTTTGTTTTTATTAAATATATTTGAATGTAAATGAGCAATTTTGGTGTGTTACACCTACCTTTCAAGTATTTTACCAATCTTTTTAAGTTTAAAGCACACGCCGATAAGAGGCAATGTTCTGTTACTTTTTCATTGCCTCGCTTAAATGTCTTTCTTAAATTGTGGTTTGCTTTTTGATGTGAAAAGTTTCCTTCACACCATATTTTTCTAAGTCTCATTAACTCGTAATATCTTGGTGTTGCAACATTTAAATTTTGAGCATATGTATATTTGAAATTAAAGTTTCGTTCAAGTGTTTTTTAGGTTTATTTGTACACATTGCTTTTATTGGACACTGACTGCAAATCTTTGTATGGCAAGAATATCTTAAAGTAGCTTTTCCCAGTTGGTAAGAACCTCTGACTAACTTTATATTATTTGGACATACAAAACAATCTTCATCTTCAATATATTTAAAGTCGTCAACTGTAAATTTAATATTATCATATTCTTCAGCCTTGCGTATTGGAATATATGTTTTGATACCTCTCTTATACATCTCTGCATGTATTTCACTACTGTAATATCCTGCGTCTGCGCATATTTCTTTGGTATCAAAATTGAATTTTTTTATTTGATAAAGTATACGTTCACAATGTGGCACCTTATCTGATATGTTACCTGACGTAACATATACATCTGTGATTATACCACTGTTACCGTCACAGGTTTGATGACTTAGATAATGAAATCCTATA
>JAHHUD010000090.1 GCA_020024185.1 Oscillospiraceae bacterium
TTATTAAATATAATAAAAAAATACATAAATAATATCATTATCAATATATTATTCAATTAGATTTATTCTCCTTATTTTTTATATCATTATTTCACATGAAATTGCATTTTCCATAAGAAAACCTTTTGGAGTAAGTGAAATTGTATCATTTATGATATTAAGAAATCCTTGTTCTTCAAGTAGTCTTAGTTTTTTATATTGAACTGATGTAAGCTCTTTCCCCCATTTTGTTTTTAGTTCTTCAAGATTTAATCCACTTTTTAATCGTAATGACAGCATTATATATTCATCAACATCAACATCGCCATCTTCAACTATTTTTGGAAATTCAATAAATTGTTTTAAATCTCTTGGATAATAAAATCTTTTTCCATTAAGACAACTATGTGCCGATGGCCCTACACCTATATAATTTTCCAATTTCCAATATATATTATTATGCTGGGATTGATACCCCTCTTTTGCAAAGTTTGAAATTTCGTATTGTTTGTATCCTTTATTTTCAAGTTTATTGCAAGCATATATATAGAAATCACTCATTTCATCTTCATTTGGAAGATTTTCAGGTTCATTTTTACCAAATGGTGTTCCCTCTTCTATTTTCAACATATAAGCTGATATATGAGTTACTCCAAGTGATTCTAATAAATCAATAGTATCATCAAGCTCTTGATATGTATAATCAGGTAATCCTAACATAAGGTCTCCACTTATATTTTCAAACCCAGCTTCTCTGGCGATTTTAAAAGCATTGTGAACTTTATCTATGCGATGTACTCTACCTATTGTTTCAAGACTTTTGTTTTTTGCAGTTTGCACACCTATTGATAATCTGTTTACACCTGCTTTTCTAAATCCTATAAATTTATCAATTGTTGCAGTTTCCGGGTTTGCTTCCAGTGTTATTTCTGCACCATCTGCAATATCCAATCCAGATAAAATATATTCTACTTGTTGTGGAGTTAACAAGCTTGGTGTTCCACCGCCAAAATATATTGTTTTCCATTTTATGTTAGTGTATTTTAATATTTCTTCTTTAAGTCTATTTACATATTCTTGACTTACTTGTGTATTACCACCAAAAGTATAAAAATCACAATAATTGCATCTTTTTAAGCAAAAAGGTATATGAATATATAATCCAGCTTCCATGTAATCCTCAACTAATAATTATTTTAATAAAGCAATTATAATATATTAAAAACAAAAAAGGAAGATGCATCTCATCTTCCTTTCAATGTACGTTATCCCACCCAAAGTGGCAAATCTTGAATATAGTAGAGCTTTTCTGTTGGGAAGTCTTCTCCTTCTCTTAGAACAGTAGCATATCCAGAAATCTTACAACCAATTTGATTTAAAACTTGTTCCATAGCTTTAAATGTACCACCTGTTGAAACAACATCATCTAAAACCAAAACTTTTTTTCCTTTAATTTTCTCTACATCAACACCGTCAACAACCATTTTTTGTGAATTTTCTGTTGTAATTGATTTAACTTCTGTAACAATTGGATTTACCATATATGCTTTTAAGCCTTTTCTAAATACGATAAATTCTTTTTCTCCAAGGTAAGTGCATATACTTTGTGCAAGCGGAAGAGTTTTTGCTTCTGGGCATACAATATAGTCAAAATCCACATCTTTTATTTTTTCTGCAAGCACTTTTGCACAATAGTTTGTGAGATTTGTATTACCCAAAAGAACAAAACCTGCTATATGCAATGTTGGTGTAACTGCGGATATCGGCAATCTTTCTACTCTGCCATTAAGATTAATATCATAATATTCTTGACCTGTATATTTAATTTCCATAATTTAACTCCTTTTATATTCAATATTTCATAATGAATATACAATCCTAAAACACAACTTTTATAATTATATCTTTATTCAATAAAAAAATCAACTTTTACTTTATATTTTCACTAATTTATATTAAAATTAAATTGTAAGCATAATATTATGATTTTAGCTATAGTATTTAATTTACAAATTTTAAATAATATGTAAACAATTTTAAATATTGTTTTATTTGCCATAATCTGTGTCATATTATTTGTATTATTGTCTCATTATTTTTTTATAACTGGTACAATATTATATTGTAAAAATCTATTGCTTCTTTTATAATATATGTTAGATGTTAACAAAATATCAACACATAAAGGAGAGTTATTATGGTATATTCACATGAAATAGAAAGAATGTGCAAAGTATCAAAAGGTTGTGACCACGGTCCTGCTCCAATTCCTCAAGAAGGTGCTTGGACAAAAGCTTATGAAATCAAAGATATCAGTGGTCTTTCCCACGGTATTGGCTGGTGTGCTCCACAGCAAGGCACATGTAAACTTACATTAAATGTTAAAGATGGTATTATCCAAGAAGCATTGGTTGAAACAATTGGTTGTTCAGGTATGACACACTCTGCTGCTATGGCTGGTGAAATTCTTCCTGGCAAAACAATTCTCGAAGCTCTTAACACAGACCTTGTTTGTGACGCTATCAATGTTGCTATGAGAGAAATCTTTAAACAACTTGTATACGGCAGAACTCAAACAGCATTCTCTGAAGGCGGCTTGCCAATCGGCGCTGGTCTTGAAGACCTTGGTAAAGGTCTTAGAAGCCAAACAGCTACAATCTACTCAAGTGAACCAAAAGGTGTTAGATACCTTGAAATGGTTGAAGGTTATATCATGTCTGTTGCTCTTGATGAAAATAATGAAGCTATCGGCTATAAATTTGTTCGTCTTGGCAAAATGATGGAAGATATCCGTCATGGTGTTGACCCTCAAACAGCTTTAGATAAAAACACAGGTACTTATGGCAGATATGACGAAGCTGCTAAATATATTGACCCACGTGAAGAATAAGGAGGCATAAAAGTTATGGCAAAATTTGAAGGTTATGAAAGAAGAATAGCCAAAATCGAGGCCTCTATGGCTAAAAACGGCTTTGCAAGCCTTGATGAAGCTAAAGAATTGTGCCTTTCTAAAGGTATCAATGTAGAAGAAATTGTTAAAGGTGTACAACCTATCGCATTTGAAAACGCAGTTTGGGCTTACACATACGGTGTTGCTCTCGCTCTTAAAAAGGGTGCAACAACAGCTGCTGATGCTGCAACAGTTATCGGTGAAGGTCTTGAAGCATTCTGCGTTCCTGGCTCTGTTGCTGATGAAAGACATGTTGGTCTTGGTCATGGTAACCTTGCTTCCATGCTCCTCAGAGAAGAAACAAAATGTTTCTGTTTCCTTGCAGGTCATGAAAGTTTTGCTGCTGCTGAAGGTGCTATTGGTATTGCTAGAACAGCAAATAAAGCTAGAAAAGAACCACTTAGAGTTATTCTTAACGGTCTTGGTAAAGATGCTGCTTACATCATTTCAAGAATTAACGGTTTCACATATGTAGAAACAGAATATGACTTTAAAACAAATGAAGTTAAAGTTATTAAAGAAAAAGCATTCTCAAACGGCGATAAAGCTAAAGTTAAATGCTATGGTTCCAACGATGTTCTTGAAGGTGTTAGCATTATGAAATTGGAAAAAGTTGATGTATCTATTACAGGTAACTCAACAAACCCAACTCGTTTCCAACACCCTGTTGCAGGCACATATAAAAAATGGTGTATTGAAAATGGCATCAAATACTTCTCTGTTGCTTCTGGTGGCGGTACAGGTAGAACACTTCACCCAGATAACGTTGCAGCAGGCCCTGCTTCATACGGTCTTACTGACACAATGGGCAGAATGCACGGTGATGCACAATTTGCTGGTTCTTCTTCTGTTCCAGCTCACGTTGATATGATGGGGCTTATCGGTATGGGTAATAACCCAATGGTTGGTGCATCTGTTGCATGTGCAGTTGCAGTTGAAGAAGCTTTGAAAGCTTAATTTTATTAAATAATACTATCTTATTTATGTTAAAAAAGAGTCACTTTATAAAGGTGGCTCTTTTGTTTTTTTACAAATTTTATAGTATAAGTTTCCAGAAAATTTTTTGCTTTATAATATATTTTTATTCTTAATATTCAAATTTAAATACACAAATTCTAAGCCTGATATAAAACCAATACATAATTTTAATTATAACATAAATACATCTCATTTTCAGACTTCAAAGCCAACAGAAACTACAATTTCACCCGACACTAGCGATTATTCTAGCATTGCTATGTCAATAACAGCATTTTTGAGTTCTCTGCTATATTTAAACTTTACGTCTAAGAAAATTATAAAAAATTAACTATAAAAAAAGAAGATTGAAAATCAATCTTCTTTTTTATTTACTACTATCTATATGTG
>JAHHUD010000091.1 GCA_020024185.1 Oscillospiraceae bacterium
GTACAGAGGATAGGGTAGGTTGTGTGATAATATGGTTTATTTGAAAACGTTTGTTACACCTAAATAATCTTGGGTGGATTGGTATTATTAAAAGCCGATTCTTTAATATTGTTTGATGAACCTGAAAACAGTTTATTGCTCAATGGCAAATGAGGTTTTCATTTTTTTTGAGAGGTATAGTTCATGCCTTTAATTGTCAATTAGTAATAGATACACATTCACATTTTATATAGTCAATACATGTAGCTAAAATATATGAATAGTATTTCACCTTTATGTGAAAATGAATTGTATGAGTTGAATAGTGTGTGTGGTTTATTATGAGTTGTTTGAGAGGGATAGAAATCTGTTTTATAAAAAATGAAGTGTTATGATACATAAAGAAGTAATAAATATTTTTGTTAAATTTAAAAATGCTTATGAAGAATTGTATTGCAATGATAGTGGCATCAATTTATTAGAATCCAATGGTATAGGTCTATTCATTTACCCTGATATACCTATTAATATAGAGATCTTGGTAAAAAGGAATTTTAGTTTGTTTGATGGTGAAAAAGTTCTTTTTATAAGTGATATATCTTTGGATGGGTCTCTTAATGAAGGAATGATTATTACTGATTGTAGGTTGTTATTTATTATTGGCAGTGAATATGAGATAAATATATATTGGATCGATATAGATAAAGTTGAGTTTTGTGGTAATAAATTATGTTTTTACAGCAGTTTTGGAGAAGAAAGTAAATTGGAAGTAGACATGTTAAAGTTTTTTAAAAAAGATAATATGCCTATTGATGTTGGTTTATTTGCCAGAATGTTTACAGAAATGTCAAGAACTTATGTAGATAAAACAGTTGATATGAAGATTAGTGAAGATGATAAAACGGTTTTGTCGTTAAAAGATACTGATACCTGTAAAGTGAAAGCCGAGACTATAAGAAAATATCCAAAAGAAGAAATAGAAAGATTTAAAGAGGAATCTATTTCTAAAGTTAGGAATTTACTTATAATATTGTCGGTATCAGTGTTTATATGTTTATTGATAGGTGGTTTTATGGTAATTATCCCAATATTATTTGCTATTCCATTAATTATAGCGTTGTTTAGTTATTTATCTTTTATAAATAAAGATGATGATTACTGGGAAAGGGAATACTCTAAATTATGGAAGAACTTGTCAGATGTAGATAAACTGAAAACTGCTGCTAAAATTGCTGGTGGAATTTTTAAAATTTTTGGATAGAAATTATGGATAGCATTAAATTGTTGGAAGAGTTTAAGGAAAAATGGATGTCCAAAGCAATATATTATATACAGACTCCAGAACGAATAAATAAATTGATACCTCAAATAAAGGAGTATTTATCAAAAAAAAGTTTGAAAGAGGTAAAAGAAAAAGTTATTCTATTGATAGATTATCTAAGTGATATTGTTAATGGAAATTATAAAGATTATAATGTAAAATCTCTTTTGTATGTAGTGGCAGCAATGATTTATTTGGTATCTCCTATTGATGTTATTCCTGATTTTATTTTGGGAGTCGGACTTACAGATGATGTTGCTGTTATTCTTTTCGTATTAAGAGAAGTTTCCTTGGAGTTGGATAAATATAAAGAATGGAAGTTGAATAATAAATGACAATTTATGTTACAAGGATATATTGCAAATAAATGGGGTAATAAAATGTTTGAGCATGATATGGCCAAAATTGTTAAGAAGCATGCTTTTTGGTCAGCCCTAATTATGTTTTTTCCTACTTTTGGATTAGGCTTAATATTATATTGTTATGTTTTATGGCATATGTACTATGCCTTATGTGAAAGGTGTAATACAAATCTGAAATTAAGTACAGTTATAGTTGGTATAGTAATAAATATTATTATAGCAATTATTGTAAATATAGTATTATCTTGGTTTCCTATAATTGGATGGTTAGGAACTGGTTTTATTGTATATTTACAATTTTATATGTCTGGTAAGGCTTATATTGAAACATTAAGAAAATTAAGTTTATAAAATTTGAGATTATGAGTGAATTAAATCATTTGTTACATGCATCGTATGAACTGGTTCAATCTTTGGATAGATTGACTGATGATTCTTTACCACAAGAAATTGCTGACGTAGTGAAGTTACACGCCAAACTTGCAGTTGGTTCTGCATGGGTTCCAGTTCCTGGAGCAGATGTAGCAGCAGGTGCTGTAAATATATGGACTATGTATTTAAGAATAAATTCTAAGATAGGAATGAAGTTAGGAGAGAGTGTATTAAAAACAATTGCTTCTGCGGTAGCTACAAACTTAGCTAGCTATGCTGCTGTACTTGCTGTTGGGGGTGCTTTAAAATTTATTCCTGGTATTGGTAGTATTGGTGGTGCTGTGGTTATGAGTGGAGCATTGTATGCCGTAACTTTGGCTTCAGGCTATGTATATTTGAAAGCTTTAACGGCATTATTAAAAAAAGGTGGAGTTGTAGATGAAAACAAATTAAAAGAATCAGTTGATGATTTCATGAATAATAATCGTTCAGAAATAAAGACTTTTATTAATGCTGCTAAAAAAGAGTATAAGAAAGAGAAATAATATTTTAATAGGTTGTCCAGTTTAACGTTTTCAATTTTGCTTACATTTTTGAGCTGTTTGGTACGTTCTGTAACCCAGTTTATGGACATGTGCTTCTTTGCAAAAGCATCAATGTCCTTTAGCTTAACATTACATAATCGCTCTTTGAAATTAAATGTTTTAGTGGCATAATCGTTTTTGAGTTTTATGTGTAACGGTATGGATAGGACAAAAGGAGTAATGTCATACAATTTTTTTGGCGACTTTTTTTGTTTGAATACACTGAAAGTTGATTTAATGATACCAAAAGAGACATGTTCTTCGGTCACAGTCATGGTCTTTATGTCTTTTTTAAAGTTCCTTCCTTGTCTCCTTGAACTTAGCCTCTTTAGCTGCTTTCTGAGATTTGGGTTTAGCATTTTCTTTACGAAGACGTTTAACCTCTTCTTCCAGAGTTGCTTTATAAGGTTTTGAATCTAGTTTTTTCATTGCTTTTAGTTTCTAAATTATCCTACTAAGATACTAAAGATCAATGAAAAAGACAAATGCGCGAAGAATTATTTTGCTTGCTAAAGTGTTTATTTTAAGGGTGTTATATTAACAATGGCGAGGGGGTTTTATACTACGTTTTTAGGAACGTAGAACTGGATACCATAATATTTTAATTAATATGAAAATAGATTATGATATAGTAAGAAAGTCTTTAGATTATGCTTACGATAAGGCTATAAATGGTGTTGTTGGTTTAGATTCATCATATGAATTGGCTCATGATTATATGAAAGGTGAAGGTAACCTTTATAACAAATCAAATTCATTGATAAAATGGCAATGTGGTAAAGCTGCAACTAGTGGATTTATAACTGGAATAGGTGGTTTGTTGACGATACCTGTATCATTACCTGCAAATATCACTTCTGTATTGTTTGTTCAAGTAAGAATGATAGCTGCAATTGCAATAATGGGTGGATATGATGTTAAAGATGATAGGGTTAAATCTCTTGTATATAGTTGTCTAGTTGCTTCTTCATATAAAGATGTTTTGAAGAATTTTGGTGTAGAATTAGGAAAGAAAGTTGCAGTAAAAGCTATACAACAAATTCCATTTTCTGTTATAACAAAAATTAATCAAGCAGTTGGTTTTAGATTATTGACAAAGTTTGGTGAAAAAGGATTGATAAATTTAGGAAAGGCAATCCCATTTTTAGGAGGTATAATAGGGGGAACTGTTGATTTTATTTCAACAAAGAAAATTGGGAATATAGCACGAGATGTGTTTACTCCAAAAAACAATTAATTTGTTAGGGTGTCCAGTTCTACGTTCTCGTTTTCGGCATTGATTTAACATTTTAAGATGTTGATTATAAGCTAGAATAGTGTTGTGCCTAGGTGCAATTTTAACATACAAAACAGTGTAGCTAATTTATTAGATCAATATATCTTGAAGAGACATGATTATCAGTGCTTTGAAACTTGTATCATATCTATTTTGATCTAAAAAAACGGAACATCAAACTGGACACCCTATTAATTTGTTTTTTTTCTGTATTATGTTAATAAAAAAGTTGATACTTTAAAAGTTAGCCATCAGTAAACCCCGTCTAGTTTTGGCATCTTGGTGTTTTTAACTTTGCGCAAAATTTAAAGATGTACGAAAATGAAACACCAATCAATAGAAGAATTTCGTAACCATTCTATTTTCCGCCTTGACACGCATGTTTCCTAAACATACCTTT
>JAHHUD010000092.1 GCA_020024185.1 Oscillospiraceae bacterium
TAGTAAAAGTAATCTTTGCTATATAGACTCTGATCCCATTGTGATTTAACACATTTGTATAAGGGAAAATATATTGTATTTTAATTGTACAAATTTGTTAACTTATATGGTAATTTTACAGGTGATATGCTATATGTGCGCATATCACCTTTTTTGTATCTATAAATGATATTAAAACTGTAACAAATCTAATTGATTATGGGGGATAAAAATGAAAAAGATTATTGAATTAAAAAACATCTCCAAAGCTTTTGATGGTGAAACAATTCTTGATAACATCAGTCTGGATATTCACGACAATGAATTTATCACTTTGCTTGGACCTTCTGGTTGTGGAAAAACTACAACTTTACGCATGATTGGTGGTTTTGAACAGCCGGATAATGGTGATGTCGTTTTTATGGGCGAAAAAATTAATGATATGCCCCCTCATAAACGTAATATAAATACAGTTTTTCAAAAATATGCTTTGTTTCCTCATCTCAATGTTTTTGAAAACGTAGCTTTTCCTTTGAGAGAGCGCAAGGTTCCAAAAGCAGAAATAAAAGAAAAAGTTGAGCAAATGCTATCTCTTGTTATGCTTTCCGGTTTTGCAAACAGAAGTGTTACAAGTCTTTCCGGTGGTCAGCAGCAACGTGTTGCTATTGCAAGAGCTTTGATTAATCACCCAAAAGTTCTTCTTCTTGATGAACCTCTTGGTGCTCTTGACCTTAAGCTTAGAAAAGATATGCAACAAGAGCTTAAAAAAATCCAAAAAAGTACTGGTATAACTTTTATCTTTGTTACTCATGACCAGGAAGAAGCCCTTAGTATGTCAGACACTATTGTTGTTATGAGTGAGGGTAAAATCCAACAAATTGGCTCACCAATTGACATTTATAATGAGCCTGTAAATGCTTTTGTTGCAGACTTTATCGGTGAAAGCAATATCATAGACGGTGTTATGCTTGATGACTTCAAAGTTCGCTTTGCTGGACATATATTTGAATGTCTTGACTCTGGATTTAATAAAAATGAACCTATTGATGTTGTAATTCGTCCTGAAGATGTTGACATTGTACCTCCTGTTAAAGGCATGCTTGAAGGCATTGTTACTTCTGTAACTTTTATGGGTGTTCACAATGAAATCATAGTTGATGTTAACGGCTTTAAATGGATGATACAAACAACAGACTCTGTTAATGTTAATGAACATATTGGTATTTACCTTGAACCTGATTCTATCCATATAATGAAAAAATCAAAATATTCCGGTATGTTTGGCGACTATTCTTCTTTCTCCAATGAGCTTGAAGAGCTCTCTAACCCAGGAGGTGAAGAAGAAGAATGAGCAGTAAAATCGTAAAAAGAAACTCTAACAGCTATACAAAAGCTCTTGTGCCATATTCAATTTGGTCTTTATTATTTATTGTTGTACCTTTAATTTTTGTTGGTTATTATGCTTTTACAGACAATAACTTTGCTTTTACAACAGAAAATATAACAAGATTTTTTACAGCAACAAGTAATATAAAAAACGATGATGGAACTATAACAGAAGTTCGTACATATATTTTGATATTTATGCGTTCTTTGAAGTTGGCTGCCATTTCTACGGGTATATGTCTTTTGCTTGGTTATCCTATTGCCTATATCATAGCTCGTGCAAAGTATCGCACTCAAAAAACTATGATTACACTTATTATGATTCCTATGTGGATGAACTTTCTTATTAGAACATACGCTTGGATGACAATTTTGCAAGACACAGGTATTTTGAATAAAGCTCTTTCACTTATAGGTCTTCCTCCTTTAAGTATTATTGGTACCGAAACTGCTGTTATAATTGGTATGGTATATGACTATTTTCCTTATATGGTTTTACCAATCTATTCAATTATGGCAAAAATGGATACAAATCTTTTGGAAGCTGCAAAAGACCTTGGTTGTGGAACATTCTCTGTTTTGCGCAGAGTTATATTTCCTCTCAGTTTACCTGGTGTAATTTCCGGTATCACAATGGTGCTTATACCTTCAATAAGTACATTCTATATTTCGCAAAAACTTGGTAACGGTAAATTCTTCCTTATCGGTGATGCTATTGAAGGACAATATGTCGCAAACAACTTACATTTTGCTGCTGCCATAGCATTCATACTTATGATTATTTTACTTGTATGTATGGCGTTAGTTAAATATGCTACAGCTAAATACGTATATGGAGGTAAATAGACATGAAAATTTCATCAAAAATATATAGTTGTTTAGTTTTCGCTTTTCTATTTGCCCCTATTATAGTTTTACTTGTATTTTCATTTAACGATTCAAAAAGTCTTTCTGTATTTGCAGGCTTTTCTTTTAAATGGTACAAAGAGCTTTTAAATGACAGAAACACTTTGGAAGCAGTGAGAAACTCTTTGCTTTTAGCTGCTTGTGCAACTGTTATATCAACAATAATGGGCACTGCTGCTGCTGTCGGCATTAACAAACTTCGCTCTCGTTGGTATAAAAGAGCTATGCATACTATAACCGACATACCAATGACAAACCCAGATATTATTACTGGTATTTCATTAATGCTTATGTTTGTTTTTGTTGGAAGAATTTTGGGGACATCCACAAGTCTTAGCTTTTGGACTATGCTTATTGCACATGTTACATTCTGTTTGCCTTATGTTATTTTGCAAGTTTTGCCAAAACTTCAACAAATGGATAAATCTTTGCATGAAGCTGCAATGGATTTAGGCTGTACTCCTTTGGGTGCTTTCTTTAAAGTTGAATTGCCAGAGATGTTACCTGGCATTATAACTGGTGCAATCATGGCATTTACACTATCTCTTGACGACTTTGTTATAAGTTATTTTACATCAGGTAATGGATTTGATACTTTGCCAATACGTATTTACAGTATGACTAAAAAAACTGTTACACCAAAAATGTATGCTTTGGCAACAATTATTTTCTTTGTAACAATGTCCTTGCTTCTTATAAGCAACTTTATTGATAATGAAGACAACAAAAAGTTAAGAGAAATGAAAAAGAAACAAAAATCACTAGTTAAAAATTAAACTTGATATAAGTTTAATCATATATTTTATTTTTGGAGGAACTTTAATGAGTAAAAAAATTATTTCAATTTGTCTTGCAATGGTGTTTGCTTTAAGTTTTGCACTCACAGGTTGCGGAAAAAGCAATACACTCACATTAAATGTATATAACTGGGGTGAATACATCTCTGATGGCAGTGAAGACAGCTTTGACACAATAAAAGAATTTGAAATATGGTTTGAAGAAACTTACGGACAAAAAATCAATGTAAATTACAGCACCTATGCTTCAAACGAAGATATGTATAGTAAAATCTCAAGTGGTGCAGTTAGTTATGATGTTATTATTCCATCAGACTATATGATTGCTCGTATGGCAAAAGAAGGTATGCTCTTACCTTTAGATTTTGAAAACATTCCAAACTATAAATACATAAATGATTCATTTAAAGGCTTGTATTATGATGAACAAAACCAATATTCTGTACCTTACGCTTATGGTATAGTTGGTGTTATTTATAACGCAAACGTTGTTGATAAAGCTGACACAGGTTCTTGGGACCTTATGTGGAACGAAAAATATGCTGATAACATTCTTCAATATAACAACTCTCGTGACGCATTTGGTACAGCAATGTACAAGCTCGGCATAGATGTTAACACAACTGATAAAGCTGAATGGGACAAAGTTTATGAAGAACTTGTTAAACAACGCCCTATAGTAAAAAGTTATGTTATGGATGAAATCTACAACATGATGGAAGCTGGAGAAGCTGCAATTGGTTCTTACTACGCTGGTGACTATTTCACAATGGTTGATGCTCAATCTGAAAATGTAGACTTGCAGTTCTACTATCCTGAACGTACAAACTACTATGTTGATGCAATGTGTATCCCAACATGTGCACAAAACAAAGAACTTGCAGAAATCTTTATAAACTACATGCTTGACAAAGACGCTGCTATCGCAAATGCAGAATACACATATTATGCATCACCTAACCGTATTGTTTATGAAGACCCAGAATATATCGACTATATGGGAGAAGAAGCTATGAAAATTCTTTACCCAGATGTAGAAAACTTTTCTGCAAATTATAATAAATACGCATACCGTAACCTTGACCAAGAAACATTAGATTACATTAATACATTATGGGAAAATGTAAAAATAAATTA
>JAHHUD010000093.1 GCA_020024185.1 Oscillospiraceae bacterium
ATTGATTTTGCAATAATGATAGAATTTAACTAAAAACAAAACTGACTTCATTTTTTAAATGAAGTCAGTTTACTGCTTAAATTGAATATTTCTATTGCTAGCTGCTTTTTTGTACTGTATACACAAAATGTGGCAGCACAAAAAATTGCAAGGACATCTATTTTTATATATGGTTTATTTAGAACAAGCATTTATGAAATCTTTAAAAATTTTAAGGTTGTGAGAGTTATCTTGTTGCATTTCTGGATGCCACTGATAAGCTCGTATCCATTGGGTATTGCTTTCCAAATACCAACTTTCAATGATGCCATCAGAGGAAAATGCCATAGCCTTAGTATTAGGAGCAAGATTTTTTATAGCTTGATGGTGCAAAGAATTGACACCGAAGGATTCTTCACCAAAAAGACTATACAAAGGAGTATCTTTTACTATATTTATACTATGTGTAGTTTCATTTTTGTGTTCATCATATACATTATGATTAATTTTATCACCTACTTGTGCTTGTATATCTTGGTACATGGTTCCACCTAAATAAACATTTGCGATTTGGCAGCCACGACAAATTCCAATGATAGGTTTTTTTAATTTGATTGCAGCTTTTATAAGAGCGTAGTCGGACTTATCTCGGTCATGTTCTATTATCCCACAATAATTTAAAATTTCTTCACCATAAAGTTCAGGATTAACATCAGCACCACCGGTGAGAAAAAGTCCATCTGATTTTTCCATTAGTTGCTCAGCCTGATTGTTATCTACCATTTCTGATATAATTGGAATACCACCCCGTTGAGAAATAGCGTTAAAATTGAACCCATTTGAAAAATTATATACCATATCAAATGGTGCTTCCATAGGTTTGCTTTGAGGGCTTAAAACTATAATTGGTTTTTTCATTTAATTTTACTCCATTATGTATTATTTTTTATTTATTGTACATACTAAACTTTGAAAGGAAGGTATTTTATATGACTAAACTTACATGTAGTGTTTATAATTGTGCACACCACAAAGATGCTTGTTGTTGCAAGCCTAATATTAAAGTAGGTGGACAGAATGCTTGTAGTTGTGATGAAACTTGCTGTGACTCTTATGCTCCAAAGGGCGATGAAAATGTAGTTGCTTGTACAACACCTAATGAAAAACTTGAAATAGCTTGTTCAGCGGAGGAATGTGTTTATAACAAAGAACATAAATGTCATGCCAATAATGTTTCTATAAATAAAATGGGTATGGGCGTTAGCTGTTCAACTTTTACAAAGAAAATTTAATATAAAAAGGCTCATATGAGCCTTTTTTATTTGACTATTTTTCAAAATTATTTGTATATCCTTATGACAAGTATAGAGTAAGATATCAAAGAGTAATTGAGTCAAACATTTGTTTTGTACGCTCTTTTATAAGTGGAAACTTAGATAGGTCAGGACTTTGCTTTAATATGGATATTGCGGCATCTTTTGCTGCTTGAGTGAGAGAAAGATCCGAACAAAGGTTGGCAGTTTTCATAACAGGCAAACCATGCTGTCGCCGACCGAAAAAGTCACCAGGTCCACGATGTTCTAGGTCGTATTGGCTTACAGCAAAACCACTTGAGTTAGCAGTCATAAATTTAAGTCGCTCGCGTATTTGAGGGCTTTTTTTATCTGAAACCAAGATACAATAACTTTGCACATTTCCTCTGCCTACACGACCACGAAGTTGATGTAATGCAGAGAGTCCGTATCTTTCGGCATTTTCTATTATCATTAAAACAGCGTTAGGTACATCCACGCCAACTTCTACCACAGTAGTAGAACATAAAATATCGATATTTCCCTTTAAAAAATTGTTCATAATTGAATCTTTTTCTGAAGATTTCATTTTACCATGCAGAATACCCACTCTTGCAGTAGGAAGCATAGGTTTAACAACCTCATCACAGTATTTTGAAACACTTTGTAGGTCGGTAATAGCTTCATTTTCTTCTATTGCAGGCAGAACAATATAGCACTGATACCCATCGTTTATATGTTTTTTAACAAATCCAAACATTCTCCGCCTTTTATCTGTGCCAACAAGAAGAGTTTGAACAGGTTTACGACCTTTTGGCATTTCATCAATAACACTTATCTGCATACCAGCATAGATAATCATAGCTAAAGTTCTTGGAATAGGAGTGGCACTCATAACTATCAGATGAGGATTTTCTCCTTTAGTACTAGCAATATTGCGCTGGTTTACACCAAAACGATGTTGCTCGTCGGTTATAAATAAGGAAAGATTTTTAAAAATAACCTTATCACTTAATACAGAATGTGTGCCTATCAAAATATCTATTTCGCCATTTTCCAATTTTTCTAGAATCTCACGGCGTTCTTTGGCTTTTAGACTAGCAGTTAACAATGCAACCCTTACACCAAAAGGAGACAGCATTTTTGAAATATTTACAAAATGTTGATTTGCAAGAATTTCAGTTGGAGCCATCATACAGCTTTGATAACCGTTTTTACTCATACAATACATAGCGGATACGGCAACAAGAGTTTTACCGCTACCAACATCACCTTGAATAAGGCGATTTGCACAATACTCACCTTTAAAATCAATTAAAATTTCTCTTATAGCGCGCATTTGTGCACCAGTTGGAGTGAAAGGCAGACTTTGAAGAAAGTCGTCAATATTTACTGTTTTCAGTTTAGCACTGCTTTTTTTTCGATGGCCATTAAGTAGATATAGTCCTAATTGTAAACTAAATAATTCATCAAAAGCTAGACGCCTGGTAGCGTTTTGCAAATCTTTATTATTTTTGGGAAAATGTATATTTTTTATTGCTGTGTATAAATCAGGAAGGTTATTTTGATATAGAAATTCTTGTGGCATAAAATCATCAATATAATCTATTTTTTCAAATGCAGATTTTATAATAGAAGAAATAACTTTTGCTGAAAGGCCAGCGGTTAACGGGTAAACGGGTTGTCTTGTAAGAGGACTATCAGCCAAAATAAAAATAGGACTTGTCATTTGACGTGTTAGCATATTTCCACCAATTTTCCCATAAAAAATATAGTCTGTGCCCTCATGTAGCTGACGAACAGTGTATTCGCTGTTAAAAAATACAAGTTCAAGACGAGCTGTTTCATCACTACAAATAACTTTAAATAAAGTTCGGCCACCTTTAACTCTAACACCATTACCAACAGATAAAACTGTTGCACGCACAGGGCAAGCCTCATCGAATGGGGCAAAAGCAACTTGATATGGTTGTGAATAATCAATATATCTTCTAGGTAAAAGAAATAAAAGGTCATGCACAGTAAAAACCCCAAGTTTATTTAGTTGTAATGCTCTTTTTTCGCCTACACCTTTGAGATATCTTACATCTTGATTTAAAAATTCATTCATAATGGTAAAATCCTTTAATATTATAAATATATTTTAACATAAAAATAAAAATAAATATAGCCTGTAGAAAGCTAATATGTTATACTGAGAAAATAAAGAATTCTAAGATTTATTAAAAGTATTATCGGTTTTATATTAAGAATTGTATATGTATAAATGCATATGAGAGATTATAAATTAAGATTAAAATTATATTAGACTA
>JAHHUD010000094.1 GCA_020024185.1 Oscillospiraceae bacterium
ATCATATTTTGCGTATGGTTCAATAAATAAAAGTGGGTTATTTGCTTGTGGAACATAGTTTACAAAAGCAATATCATAATCACCTTTTCTCACTCTTTCATCAATAGTTTGTGTTGGAACAAACTCTAATGCAAGAAAAACTCCAAGTTCTTTTTGCCAAAACTGATTTATATTTTCCATAATAACTGAATACTTGTTATCTGACGGAATTAACACTTTTAACCCCTCAAGCTTAGAAATTCCCGCTTGTGCCATTCCCTGAGTTATAAGTTGTTTTGGATTATCATTCATATATACCGGAGTTGTTGGAGATACTGCTTGTGTTATGTTTTTATCTCCAAAAGTTACTGCATTTGTAAAAATTGAATATGTTGGGGATACTGCTTCTGGGTTTGCACCGGAATTTTGCATTGCGTATGCAAAGTATGAAAGTGCACTACGTATATTTTGATTTTGCAGTATTGGATTTTCAAGATTAAATGTAAGATTTAAGTGTGAATTTTCATAACTATGCACTGTACCACTTATATTTTGGTCTTTTTCATTTTCAGAAAAAAAGCCACTTATTTTATCATCATTATAAAGCTTGTCATAGCTTTCTTCCCCTTTGAGTGAAATTCTTATACGGTCTATAGAATTTTTACTTTCCACAACTCTTATCATTGTTATATAACTGTCATCATCTGCAAGATAATTTATGGTATATGGTCCGTTTGATAAAATATTTTTAACAGTTAATCCGTATGCACCTTTTGACTGTTTAAAAAACTCTCTGTTACAAGGAAAAGCTGCCGGCATAGCAAGTTTTGACAAAAAATTACTATCTGCCTTGTCCAGTTTTATAATTAAGGTATTATCATCAGGAGTTTCTATTGAAGTTATATGTTTAAAATCTTCATAATATGGTGAGTATGTATTTGGAGAAATAATTCTCTCAAGCGCAAAAGCAAAGTCATCAGAAGTTACAGGTATCTGTTGCTTTTTGCTGAGATAAAATGTGCTGTTTTTTTTCAGTTTAAAAGTGTAAGTGCGTCCATCTGGAGAAATTGTATAACTTTCTGCAACATTATTTTCTATCTTTCCGTCTCGATATTCTACAAGTCCGTCAAAAATATTTGTAAGTACCAAAAGCTCATTTTGATTTGTGGCAACTTGAGGGTCAAAGTTCTTTGGAATTGAGTCAAGCGAGATTGTATATGTTGAGATATGTCCTGCCGAGGAACAAGCTGTCATCAAAATGGTAATTACCATTATTACAGCCAAAAAATATTTATTCTTCATTGTAGCTCCATTTATATTATAGTATGATATTCTATGTAGTAAAAATATGTTATATTACTTATATTTTATAAATCTATTATTTCAAATTATATTCCATTATATATGATACCATACATCAAAAAAAACTACAATAATACATAAATCTACATTTTTTAAAAGTCTGTAAATACTTATAAAATAAAAAGTCTCCTTTAATAAGGAGACTTTTTTAACTTAATTATGCGTTTCTTCTTGAATATATAACTCTTAGTACTGCAAGTTCAATAGCAAGAACTACAAGTGCTGAACCAAATGTCAAAATAAGGTTTTGTGTAAAGCCTGCAACAACATAGCCAATAATACATGCAAGTGCAACTACCAATGCGTATGGAATTTGTGTTTCAACATGGTTTACGTGGCTACATTGTGCACCAGCGGAAGCCATAATTGTTGTATCTGAAATTGGAGATGTATGGTCGCCACATACACTACCTGCAAGAACAGAAGCAATTGAGATAACAAGAAGTGGATGACCTTCTGGGAAAATTGCTGCAACAATTGGAATAAGAATACTGAATGTACCCCAACTTGTACCTGTTGCAAAAGCAAGACCTGTTGCAATAACAAAGAGAACAGCTGGGAGAATTGCTGTTGAAATTGTACTGTTTTCAAGGAATGCAGATACAAATGTACCCGCTTCAAGTCTTGTTGAGCAGAATCCTCCAAGTGTCCATGCAAGTATAAGGATAAGAATTGCACTAACCATCATTTTAAAGCCTTGTGGAATACAATCTGCAAATTCTCTGAAAGAAATAACTTTTCTTGGGATATAAAGTAAAAATGTAAATATAAGAGCGGCAAAAGAGCCAAGAACAAGACCTCTTGATGCAACACAGTTTGCAAAAGCTTCAATAAAGCTTACACCATCAAAGAAACCACCTGTATAAATAAGACCTATAACACAGAAAATAATAAGTGCCAAAACCGGTAAAACAAGGTCAATAACTTTACCATGTGGATTTGCTTCAATTAATTCACCTGTTGTTTCTTCACCACTGAAAAGGTCACCATTTACTGCATTTTCTTCATGTTTTGCCATTTTAGCAAAGTCAAAACCTGATGCACAGATATAAACAACCATAATAAGAGTTAAAAGTGCGTAAAGGTTAAATGGAATTGTGCTCAAAAATAATTGGAAGCCATCACCTGATGTGTAACCGGAAACTGCTGCTGCCCAACTTGAAATTGGTGCAATAATACAAACAGGTGCTGCTGTTGCGTCAATAAGGTATGCAAGTTTTGAACGAGATATGTTGAAACGGTCTGTAACCGGTCTCATAACAGAACCAACTGTAAGACAGTTAAAGTAGTCATCAACAAAAATCATAACACCAAGACCAACTGTTGCAAGAGATGCTGTTCTTTTACTTTTAATATGTTTATTTGCCCAATCGCCATAAGCAGCACTACCGCCAGCTTTTGTCATAAGAGCAACCATTACACCAAGAAAAACAAGGAATATGAGAATACCTATATTACCAGTGTCACCAAGTTTTTCGCTCATCATATCAAAAATAGCATTTGTTGCTCCGATTGGTGAAAAATTTGTATAAAGCAATGCGCCTGATACAATACCGATAAAAAGTGAAAGATAAACTTCTTTTGTAATCAAAGCAAGTGCAATTGCGATGATTGGTGGTAGAAGTGACCATGCAGTTCCTACAAAATTCATAAGTAGTTCTCCTTTAATAAAATATTGTTAATATTTTAAATAAAAGTTCGATACTCCGTCTTGTCAGCAAATAAAAAAACCTGATATTTGAAGAAATATCAGGTTAAAATATGCCAAAATAAATATAGTAGCAATATATTAATACAAGATAGCTCTCCACTTGCGTGACAGTCCGCTATATATTTTACAGCGACCCAGCATAAAAGGTTAAAACGCACCTTTTAAACTTCGGCAAATTGCCCTTTCTTTTATAACTGCCGTTTTGCATTGTTATAAAATACTATTGCTTTTTGCGCCTCTATCGAAGATTTATTTAATTTTATGTATGGGTTATCTCTCCCATGTGTGAAAGTCTATCACAATGCCACATAATTGTCAACACATATTAACCAATTATTATTTTTTTGTAAAAAACTACAAAAACTTATTTTTTTAAATCTATTATTTATAATTTATTTCAAAAATAGTATCTATACGCATATTTGCATTTAACT
>JAHHUD010000095.1 GCA_020024185.1 Oscillospiraceae bacterium
TTAATGCAAGTTTTGCAAATTTAAAACACTGAAGTCCAAACGGTATACCAATTATAGTACAACATAATATAAATCCATTAGCAAGTGCTGCTAAAGCAAGCGGAATACCACTAATTAACATCCAAAAAATATTAGCTATAAAAGATACTGTACTTCCTCCATATTTAACATCTTTTCCAAATGGAAAAAACACTAATCCTGCAAGCTTAAAACATTGCTGACCAATTGGAATACCTATAATTGTTATACTCCAAAGAATACCTGCGATTGTCCAACATAGCCCTTGCCAAAAACCACAGCATAAAAACCATATAATGTTACCAAGACATCCCATTTAATCACCTCTTTCTATTTTCATATTATAACATATATTTTTATTGTAAATAGTATATATTCTATTAATTTTTATCACTGTATTACACATAATTTGCTCTAGTGATATTTTTATATAATAAATTACCCAATTTTCAATCGTAATGTTACTTTCTTTTGTTATTTTATTAATTTATATTAAAATTTGTTATTTTATATTTTATATAATCTAATATGAAATTTAATTTATAAATATTAAAAATAAATTTTTAAACTATATTTTATGATATTTGTATAAATTTAAAGAGCCTATTACCATGTTATAACTGATAATAAGCTCTTTTGTTTGTTTACTATTTTATAAAATTTAATAAAATATATAGTGCAAAATAATTATTAAATACTTATAATTAATTTTATTCGATTATTTTTATACTTATAATTTTGTAAGTTTATCAATAGTTTTCAACTGACTCTTTGTTATATATACGTTCTTATGCTTATGTTTTTCTAGTCTGGAACAAAGCAATTTGGTTGCTGGAGCTCCACCCAAAACTATCGCGTTGAAGTATGCTTTATGTGTTTTTGATACATTTGATTTATAAATTATAGAGCTATTAAAGTATCCTATATTTTTAAGCAAATCTTTTTTTGCATTTTTTACATAAGATGGTATGTATTTAGGTAGAAGTTTTTCAATAGCATAAATATGTGTTTGCAATTTTATAACTTGAATCATTTCTATCAATTCTTTTGAACCTGTTCTTCTTGCAAATTCATCCAAATACTCAAAAATCTGGAAATGAACATACAATCTTTCATCATTAGCAGCAACGTCTTGTCCAGGTCTTTCCATTCTGTAATAATATAAATACTCTGGCACAGTAACAACAGATTTTGCAACAGCCAAAGTTTCCACTTTAAATGGCAAATCATCAAATCGTCTCAAATCAGTATAGAAATGGATATTATTTGTATCTATCATTTCTTTTTTGTAAATTCCACGCCAAATTGCTATTCTACGATGAGCTACTAAAGATAAAATAAGATTTCTATCACATGTACCATTAGAATATGGGTGTCCAATTATATCCATAACGTCAACTACTTCACCAGTAGCCTCGTAAAGTTCTTTATATCCACTATAACTTATATCATAGTTTCCCATAAATGCTCTTCTAAGCAGTTTGCGATACATACTTTCATCAATAAAATCATCAGGGTCAATAAAGCCAACATATCTGCCTTTAGCGATATCCAGCCCACATTGACGTGCTGATGCACACCCACCATTTTCCTTGCGGATTAATTTAATACGGCTATCTTTTTGAGTTGCTTTCTCTACAATTTCTGCACAGTTATCTGGAGAGCCATCATCTACAAAAAGAAATTCTATATATTCTGCTTTCCAAGCTGTCACTGTTTCAATACATTTTGGCAAATATTTAGCAATGTTATACATTGGTAAAATAACACTAAGTTCTATATTTGATTTTTCATTTTTCTTCCAGTGTAAAACTTCATCGCGACGGTCTACACCATATGAAATCAAATGTATTTCTTCTGTACAATTTCTAAACTCTTCCCAAATTTCAAAGGTTGTAACTGAACCATATTCTATATATCCACACAAATATTTTGGTTTCAAACTTTTAAGTTTGAAAATCATATTGCTATTGTCTAATTTATCACACCATAATACTGTATCTGAAGATATCTCTGATAAGCTATATATCTCATCTATTTCATAAAAACTTGTTTGAGGTAAATATCTTAATTCTTCATCTGTAAGCTGTTCTATTTGTTCTTTTATTTCTTTTTCTGTTTTTTTATTAGAAATATATAAAGAAATACTATCAATATTTGCCACTTTTATTAAATCTTTTATTATATTTTTATCGCATTCTTTTCCGCCAACAAATATAACATTATTTATTTTAGGAACACTTGCAACATACTCAACTATTTGATTCATATTCTCACCTATTATCTACGTCTAATTATTCTTTTTGCTTTTGATAAAACTTTTTTACCATTTTTATAAGTATATGCATTACCCAATATTGAGTAAAATGGTGATCTTATAATTCTTATCAACATTTTATCTTTTCTGGTAACTCTAAAAGTTACATAATATTCATTTAGATATTTTTTAGGAATAGCTTTGAATAATTCATGCAAATATTTAATCAATTCTTTTCTATAAAATATTGAAATACAGTCCATGCTCCATTTTGAAAAAGATAAAAGCATTTTCATTACATATGCAATTTCTGAATTAGACCAATCATTTTCAATAGCTTTCTGTAAAATTCTAGCAAATACAGATACGATTTGAATTCTGTCTTTGCCTGAAGAAGATGTAATTTGTCCACCAGAATTTATACGATAACAAAATCCTACTCTATCTTCACCTATACAACGGCTTGCTGCATGCAAAAGAGAAAAATGTGATTCTACATCTTCCCATTTAGTTCCTTCTGGAAAAGCAAAATTCTGTAATTTTAAGAAATCAGTTCTATAAATTTTTCTGCATGAACTAGGTTCCAATGCATAAATTCTATTATCAAGTTTTGCATTAACAACAACACTTCTACTTTTAAAAATTTCATCAAATAGAGGTTTGTCCATCCAGTCTTCATACAATCCTGAAGTCATATCATATACTTTTGGCATTGTAAAAATCATATCTGGTTTTTCTCTTTCTTGTTCCAATCTTTCATTTATGATTTCCATAAATCGTGGAACAAGCCAGTCATCACTATCTAAGAAAGTAACATATTCTGTATCAACTTCTCTAAGACCTGTATTTCTTGCAGCACCAAGTCCTTTATTTTCTTGTTCCACATATTTGATAATATCTGGATATTTATTTGCGTATTCTTTTGCAATCTCTCCAGAGTTATCTTTAGAACCATCATTTACTACAATAGCTTTATGGCATATATAAGTTTGATTAACTAAACTATCCAAACATTGTTTCAAGAATCTTTCTACATTATAAGTTGGTACTATTACTGTAATTTTGCAATTTTCCATTTTTTCTCCTATCTATACTTTTCCTCATACATATCGCATACTTCTTGAGTTGGCCCATAATGAATTAAATTACCGTGGTCTATCCATGCTGCTTTTTCACAAAGTTCTTTTACTTGTTCTATACTATG
>JAHHUD010000096.1 GCA_020024185.1 Oscillospiraceae bacterium
ACTATTATGTATGAGTTTTAAAAAAATATTTATATTTTAAAAAACTCTTTTACTTTTGTGTAATTTTTGTTAAAATGTATAGTGGTTAAGCAAACACTCATATTATTCATCTATAATCATTGTGTTTGCAGAAGGAGAAGTATATATGGAAAAACAAAGAATCTTACCTCAATTTACGGGCAAGAATATTTTGCTTGGTTTTCAGCACGTTTTTGCTATGTTTGGTGCAACTGTATTAGTTCCACTTATAACAGGTCTTAACATTTCAACAACATTGTTAGCAGCTGGTGCTGGTACTCTTTTGTTCCACTTTGTTACAAAAGGTAAAGTTCCTGCTTTTTTAGGTTCATCATTTGCATTTTTAGGTGGCTTTGCAATAGTTGCGCCAAAACTACTTGATGCAGAAGGCAACGCAACAATTCCAAACACAGAAATGTTGCCATATGCTTGTGGTGGTGTTGTTGCTGCGGGTTTACTTTATGTTGTTGTGGCTGGTCTTATCAAAACTTTTGGTATTGTTAAAATTATGAAATTTTTCCCACCAATTGTAACTGGTCCAATTATTATTTCAATCGGCCTTATCCTTGCACCAAGTGCAATAACAAATGCAAGCTCAAACTGGTTTTTGGCAATCATTGCTTTATCAATAATAATTATTTGCAATATTTGGGGCAAAGGTATGGTTAAGATTATACCTATTCTTTTAAGTGTTGTTATAACTTATATAGTTGCTTGTTTTACTGGTGATGTAAACTTATCTGCTGTTGCTTCAGCAAATTTTATCGGCTCCCCTATTATTCCATCAACTTTTGCAAAATTTGATATAAGCTCTATTATTACAATTATGCCAATCGCTCTTGCTGCTATGATGGAGCATATTGGTGATATTTCTGCAATTAGTGCAACAACCGGTAATAACTTTATTCAAGAACCAGGTCTTCACAGAACATTACTTGGTGACGGTCTTGCAACAAGCTTTGCTGGTTTTATTGGTGGTCCTGCAAATACAACTTATGGTGAAAATACCGGTGTTCTTGCACTTACAAAAGTGTATGACCCTGCAATTGTTCGCCTTGCTGCTGTTATTGCAATTATCCTATCTTTTGTGCCAAAATTTGATGCAATGGTTAACAGTATACCTCCTGCTATTATCGGTGGTATTTCTCTTATACTTTACGGTATGATTTCTGCTGTTGGGGTAAGAAATGTTGTTGAAAATCAAATTGACTTCACACAAAGCCGTAACCTTATCATTGCTGCTGTTATTCTTGTTTCAGCTCTTGGTTTTTCAAGTACTGGTGGTATAACTTTTGCAGTAGCTGGTACAACAATTTCACTTTCTGGTCTGGCTATTGCAGCTATCCTCGGTATTGTTCTTAATGCAATTCTCCCTGGTAATGACTATGATTTTGAAAGAAAAGTTAACTAATAATTAAGTAAAAAAATAGCCTTAAAAGAAATGTACTTTTAAGGCTATTTTTATTTTTGTGAAAATACGTCAAATAATTTTTCCATATTCAATACGGAATATTCTGTTTCTGATGAATACATTCTAACAATATCAATCATATTTTCAATTGTAAAATTTTCTTTATTATTACACATTATAAATATATGTTTGAGTATATAGTAGCTTACAGCAACATATATTGCCCTTTCTTTAAGTTTTCCGTCATCAAGACTATCTGTAAAATGTCTATAAACAAAATACACTACTATCTGCTCAAAAACAATATTCCAATTATTTTGGTAGGTTTCTTCACAATTAAATTCATAATTCTTTATTGAATTCAAAATTTCTGTCCATTTTTTATCTAATCGTTCTAATTTTAAAAAAATATCAACCCATTCTTTAATTGATTTTTCAGGCACTTTTGCTTTACAAATTAAAAGCATTTTATCAATACGTTTATCTATTTCTATATTTCTGTCTTGTAATATATCAAATATTTTTTGCCTAAATAACAAAAAATCTTCTTCATCTTGCCAAACTTCCTCTATCTGATTATCATCATCAATTGTTATAAGACTAACCTTTTCTTTGTATGATAAAATAATTTCAGCTGCTGCTTCACAACAAAGCCCCAATCCAATCTCAGTTCTGTCAGAATAAAAATTCCTATATCGTGGGTGGTCATCACATATCTGACAAAGTCCATCTTCTCCAATTGTATTGATTATATCACACAATCCATTTTTATTGAGAAACGGACATCGCTCATCTTTATCTAGTAAAAAATGGGCTTCACCTTCTTCTATCACAATATTTTCTGACAATCTTTTTCCAAAATCGCCATTTATTGTTTTATAATATTTATATGTATCTTCATCAATATCGATTTCCCACCCAATACAACAACTATGCTTGCATTTATCTGCTGTACATTTAAATAAAGGGTAATAACTTGGTGCAATAATCTTCATATTTATCTCCAAAAATAATAATTAACAATATCATAACATATTTCTACTATATGGTAAACTGTCGCAAAATGACATATTTATTGACAAAATATTATTTTTCATATATCATATAGTATACAGCATTTTTATGGAGGTGGATAGAGTGGCAATAACTGTTAATAGAGCTGCAAAACATGAATATTTTGTGCTTGAAACTTATGAATGTGGCATTGAGCTTTTTGGCACAGAGATAAAATCTATCCGTAATGGTGCTGTTAATCTCAAAGAGTCTTGGGCAGATATTCAAAACGGTGAAGTTTTTGTTTATGGTATGCATATTAGCCCTTATGAAAAAGGTAATATTTTTAACAGAGACCCTTTTAGAGTAAGAAAGCTTTTACTTCACAAAAAAGAAATAAATAAACTTTTTTCTAAAGTTAAACAAGATGGGCTCACTCTTGTTCCTCTCTCTCTTTATTTTAAAGGTCAGAGAGTTAAACTTGAGCTTGGTCTATGCAAAGGTAAAAAACTTTATGATAAGCGTGAAGATATGGCTAAAAAAGATGCTCAACGCAATATACAAAGAGCTATGAAAGAGTTTAACAGAAGATAGTTTTCACTTAAAATTCTAATAAATGTGTTAATTTACATTTTATATATGGGGGCGTATTGGCTTCGACGGGGAGTTTGCAGTGGGAGCAGCAAGTAGTGGTGGGATAGCACTTTAATCATCTCAACAAAATAAACGCTAATCATAACGAATTAGTAGCTGCTTAATTATAGCAGCCGTCTTGCCTGATTTTCTATCGGTCAGGGTCAAGGCGTCACGCAGATAGAGCCCGTGAACGAGCTTAAGCTTTGCGGCACGTCACGCATTTATGAAGCTACTAGAGAGTTGGCCTGTTTGTCGGCTTAACTCCGAGGGAATGTTGTAGATAAACTAAACTTGTAGATACTGTCATGAATAATTTTTCGGACACGGGTTCAACTCCCGTCGCCTCCACCA
>JAHHUD010000097.1 GCA_020024185.1 Oscillospiraceae bacterium
CAAGAATTAATGGATAGTATAAAAAAACAATATGGAATAAAAGATGAGTTTGTAATTACATTTTTAGGAAGAATTGCAAAAGAAAAAAGTATTGATATTCTTATTGATGCAATGAAAGAAATTGTTAAGAGCAATAAAAATGTAAAGTGTCTTATAGTTGGCGGTGGACCTCAACTGGAAGAGTTAAAAGAGCTTGTATCAAAATATAAAATAGATGACTATGTTATATTTACCGGTGCAAAAAAAGCTGATGAAGTTCCAAGTTATTATCATATATCTGATGTTTTTGTTTCTGCCTCGACAACAGAAACACAAGGATTAACCTATATAGAAGCAATGGCAAGTGGTATTCCTGCAGTTGCAAGATATGATAAAAATTTGGAAAATATTATTATTGATGGGTTTAATGGATATTTCTTTAACACAACAAATGAACTTGTTGATGTTTTACTAAAACTTATGAATTTGGATTGTTCAAAGATGAAAGAACAAGCTGAAATAAGTATGATGAAATATAATAGTGAAAACTTCTACAAACAAATTATAAATGTTTATAATAAAGCTATATGCAAGACTTTATCGGCATGAAATGAAGATTTTGATTTTTGGGGAATTAAATAAAATCAAAACGATACTGAAAACAAAATCAAGTGGTTGAACTTATAAATGTTCAACCACTTGATTTTTTGCATTTGAAATAATCAAATCCAATAGTTTAATTTTTTGTTTCTGAGTACAATTTAGATTTTGAATATAATTTATAACAAAATCAGAATGTAAATCGGCGACACACTTTGATAGATATTCTTGTGAATCTTTTGTTTTTGGATAATTTGAAATAATATTAAGTTTATTACTTGTACTAATAAAAATCACCTTACTTTATAATTTATATTTATGTAAAATAAGTTGTCCAATATCACTGATTTTTATATATTTAATATTATTTTAAAAATAAATTTTATTTATACAATAGCAAGAATAAAATTTAAACAACATATAAATCCCATAAAATAACAATAAAACCAAAATAATGATAACATTGGTTTTATTGAAATATACTAAACACAATGTTATTATATTTATATATAATAAATTAATTATTAAAAGATATTTTTAAATATAATTAAATAATAAAGGAGATTATATGAAACTAATTCATTTATCAGACCTTCATATAGGAAAACGTGTAAATGAGTATTCTATGATTGAAGACCAAAAATATATTTTGGATAGAATACTAGATATTATAGATATTGAACAACCAAAAGGAATTATTATTGCAGGTGATGTATACGATAAAACTATACCACCGGCAGAAGCTGTTCAGGTTTTTGATGATTTTTTGGTATCTTTAGCAAATAGAAATTTACAGGTATTTATAATTAGTGGAAACCACGATTCTCCAGAAAGATTATCTTTTGGAAGTCGTTTAATGGATTCAAAAGGTATTCATTTTTCACCTGTTTACAACGGAAATGTTGAACCTATACAAATAAATGATGAATTTGGATTAATAAATATATTTATGTTACCATTTATAAAGCCTGCAAATGTGAGAAGATTTTTTGACCAAGAGATAAATACATATACAGATGCAGTAAGCGCAGCTATTAAACAAATGAATATCAACACTGATAATAGAAATCTGATTATAACACATCAGTTTGTAACAGGAGCATTAAGAACGGATTCAGAAGAAATATCAGTTGGTGGCACAGATAATGTAGACGCAACTGTATTTAAAGATTTTGATTATGTTGCGCTTGGTCATATACATAGAGCACAAAAATGTTTATCAGAAAATATAAGATACTGCGGTACTCCATTAAAATATTCTTTTTCAGAAGCTAAAGACTGTAAATCGGTTACTGTTTTAGAATTAAAAGAAAAAGGAAGTGTATTGATTAAAACGGTTGAACTAAAACCATTAAGAGATATGGTGGAAATAAAAGGTAAATATAATGATATAATGCTTAAAAGCTTTTATGAAAATACAACATATCAACATGACTATATTCATATTACCTTGACTGATGAAGATGATATACCGGACGCAGTAAGTAAACTTAGAACAGTATACTATAATCTTATGAAAATTGATTATGACAATCAAAGAACAAGGTCAAAGGCATATATAGATGCTGTTTCAAATATAGAGAGAAAATCTCCACTTGAGCTTTTTTCTGATTTATATGAGTTGCAGAATAACCAAACTATGACGCAACAGCAAAAAGAATTTGTAGAGAGCTTGATAGACGAAATTTGGGAGGATAAATAATGAGACCAATAAAGTTGGTTATATCTGCTTTTGGTCCTTATGCAGATAAAACAGAAATAGAACTTAGTCAGCTTGGACAAAATGGATTGTATTTAATTTGTGGTGATACAGGAGCAGGAAAGACAACAATATTTGATGCAATAACTTTTGCACTATACGGAGAGGCAAGTGGAGAAAACAGACAATCATCTATGTTTCGCTCTAAATACGCATCTGCACAAGTGCCAACAGAAGTTACACTCACTTTTGTGTATGGGGATAAAGAGTATACTGTAAAAAGAAATCCTGAGTACGAAAGACCAAAATCAAGGGGCGATGGAAGTACTTTGCAAAAAGCAAATGCAGAACTTATATATCCTGATGGCAGAGTAATTACTAAACTTAAAGAAGTTAACAGTGCTATTATAGAAATTATGGGTATAGACAGAAATCAATTTACTCAAATTGCAATGATAGCACAAGGAGATTTTCTTAAATTATTACTGGCATCAACTGAAGAACGAAAGAAAATATTTCAAAAGATTTTTCACACAAAGTACTATTATACACTTCAAGAAAAATTAAAATCTGAATTACTAAAGCTTAAATCAGAATATGATAAACACACACTGAGCATAAAACAGTATATAGATGGAATTCAAAGTTGTGACGAAGAATTATTTTTAGAAATAGAAAAAATGAAATCTAATCAAATTTCATTTGAAGAAGCAATAGTTTTTATCAAAAAACTTATAGAAAAGGACGAAATTGATGAATTAGACTGTGAAAAAAAGATAAAAAGTTGCGAAAATCAAATTGAAACAATAACAAAAATATTAACTCAATATGATACATGGTTTTCTGCTAAAAATTCTTTTGAAATATCAAATGCTAAATTATTAAAAGAAAAAGAAAAATTTAATTTTTTATCAGAAAAATTAAAAGTTATCGACGATAAAAAAGCTGAGATAGAAAAATTACATAAAAAAACAGCAGAAATAGACTCACAAATACCAGAGTATTTGGAATTTGATAATTTAAAAAAACAAAAAGATAAAATAGAAAAATCAACTATATTTACTGAAAATACAGTTAAAGAAAAAAATAATAGTCTTGAAAAATCCATAGAAAAA
>JAHHUD010000098.1 GCA_020024185.1 Oscillospiraceae bacterium
CAATATTTGAAAAAATAATAAAAAGCTATCTCTTATGAGATAGCTTTTTTATTTATTACTTGTATTCTTCCTGATATTGTTTACTGAGATTCATAATGTGACGGAAAAATTCAATTGAATAGTTTTGAATATTTTGTGGAGAATTTGCCACCACATATTCCAATACTTCCTCTTCTCTTTTTCTGTCAAGAACACCTTTGCCTTCTTTTGCTTTTTCTTTGCCTATAAGGTAAGAAATTTCCATACGCTTTATAAAAAGCTTAAGCATTTCATCATTGATAGAATCTATTTCTTTTCTTAATTCTTGAATGTTCATAGTAAATAAACTGCCTGCCTTTGTTATAATCCGTTAAAACATTCTATCATATAATTTAACTAATATCAATAAAAATAATTATCTAATTAGAGTGAAATTCTTCCAAAGTGATGTTATTTTCCATTATATATTTTGCTGCCTCAACACCAACATAGCGATAGTGCCAAGGCTCATAAGAAATATGAGTTATAGATTCTCTCCCTTTTGGAAAACGAAGAATAAAACCATAATCAGCACAGTGCTCATAAAGCCATTTAAAATGCTCTGTGTTTTCAAATTCTTCAGTAAGGTCATTATTTGTGTTATACCAAGTGGAAGAAACGATATCGGCAGCAAGACCAAGAGAGTGTTCACTTGTACCAGGAACTGCAACCCATTTTGCAGCCTCTGATTTTGCCGTTTCTTCATCATAACCAAGATTTTTATACTCATTTACTTTTCTGCTGTAAAGCCCCTCTTGATAAGAAAAAGAGCGATAAGATGACACAAGAAACATATTATATCCTGCTTTTTTTGCATCATTTAACATAGCTTCAAGGCTGTCGGCTGCACGCACATCAAAGTTTTTTCCGGTATTAAAAATCTCTCTGACTTCAACTTGATAATCACTTGCCATTGGATGTTCAATGTTTACTAAAATAGTGCTCCAAGATTGTTCTGGCTTTTCAGTTTGTGGAGGTTGAGATTCCGGTTGTGGTTCTGTTACTTGTGGAGCAGATTCCGGTTGAGTTTGCCCTTCAATAACATTTTCTTGATTTTCTGGTTGAATATCTGATGAGATGTTGCTGTCTGGATTAGGTTGTGAAGATGGATTATCTTTTGAGAACATTGACATCACACCATTTATAGCAAAAAATCCGGCGCCACAAAGTAAAATAACTATAATAAAAAGCATTGTAAATGCTTTTATTCTTTTTTTTCTCAATCTTTTTTTGCGTCTTTCTCGTCTAAGCTTTTCTGCCTGCTCTTTCGTCATCGATATTACTCCATTTCTCCCATAGTATACATTGTAAGTGCAACAGCAGTTACAGCGGCAGTTTCACAGCGTAAAATTCTTTTGCCAAGTGAAATTATGTTTACGCCGTTTTCAGATAAAATCTCACATTCCTTATCACTAAAACCACCTTCACTGCCGATAATCACACTTATATTTTGCTTTTGTGCAAAATCTACTTTACTAAGTGGGGTATCTGCATGTTCATAGAAAAATAAATTTACATCATTGTTTTTTATATCTTGTATAAGCTGTTTAAAAGTGAGAGTATCACAAACTTCCATCGGAATACTTCTGCCACATTGTTTTGCAGCTTCAGCAGAAATTTTTTGAAGTCTTTGCTTTTTGCTGTCTTCTTTTTTGCTTTTTTGAGCAACGCAGAATTCACTTATAAAAGGTACAAGTTTTGTTGCTCCAAGCTCACAGCTTTTTTGAACTATAAATTCCAGTTTATCACTTTTTGGAAGTGCCATGTAAACTGTAAGATTTTTTTTAGGTTCTGCCGGATTTTTCTGTTTATCCAAAATTTCAAAAGTGATAAGTTTTTCTGATATATCTTTTGCAACGGCGTTGTAGTCATAACCATCTTTATCGCATAAGATAACCTTATCCCCTGTTTTTATTCTCATAACACGGCACAAATGTACAGCTTCATTATCTGTAACCGTGGCTATGTTGTCATTTATATCTGTTAAAAAATATCTATGTGCCATAATCCTTAATTTTTAAATCCAAAATATTATCAATTGCTTGTTTGGCACATTCATAACTTTTGTATGTGCCAATTTTTATTGCTTTACCTGTGTTTTTCCAGTGTGCGTAAACATAAAATTTACTGCCCACCTGCTTTATTGAAAAATTCTCTATATCAATTGGAACTTGTGTTTGTTGTTTTTTCAATACGGCTAAAAGTGTTTTAATCAGCATTTATATTTTCCTCTAAAACTGACTTTATATTACCATAAGATTTGAGTGTACCTTGAAAAATTCCGTTTTTACCTCCACCTTTGCCGTCAAAAGTATTGCAAACAGCTTTTCCAAGTTTATTTGTATCGTGAGATTTTGAAACAATACAAATTTTATATGTATTATCTTCCTGTTTTGATACAGCTGTGGCAATAGGACAATTTTTGCTGATTTCATCTGCAAGTTTTTGAAGTTCAGAGCTGGATAAATTATCTTTGTTTATAAATCCTATATTACCATTAATATTTTCTGCCCATAGAGAAAATAACTCTTGTTTTGCATTTGAAAGTTGAGTTTTAAGGTTTTCACATTCTTTTATTTTATCATTCACTTTTTGAGAAACATCGTCTATTTTGCAACTTAACAAATGACTTATGTTGTAGCACTCTGAATTTTTTGCAACATAATCTTTATAAACACGGTTTCCACAGCCAAGAAAAATTCTTGTGCCACCTTTATAATTCATACTGTCTTTAACTGCAATTATCTGCACTTGAGCTGTATTTTTTACATGAGTGCCACAGCAGGCACATCTGTCTGCATTGCCTGCTTGAACAATTCGTATAGGGCCTTTGAGAGCTTTTTTACTTCGGTATTCAAGGTTTGTTATATCTGGATAAGAGGCTGTAACGGGCTGATTTTGTACGATTATATTATTTGCAATATCAATAACTTTATCAATATCATCTTTTGATAATGGGCCTGAAAAATCAATTGACATATCTGTTTGTGTTAGATGAAAACCTACATTATCATATCCAAAAAGAGAATTTACAATTCCGGAAACTATATGTTCTCCGGTGTGTTGCTGCATAAGGTCAAAACGGCGAATAAAGTCTATTTTGCCAAAAACTTGTGTACCAACGGGTATTGGTGTATAAGAATGGTGATATATTATATCATCTTTTTCTTTTACAAAGAATATATCGGCTGTTTTATCATCAAAGGATAGAATACCTATGTCAGTTGGTTGTCCCCCTCCTTCTGGATAAAAAGCAGTTTTATCCAGAACAATAACAAAATGGTCTTTTTCTGGCGTACAGCTTATTACAGTTGCTTGAAAATTATCAAGAAAGCTGTCTTTATAAAAAAGTTTTTCTGACATAGGAAA
>JAHHUD010000099.1 GCA_020024185.1 Oscillospiraceae bacterium
AATACTTTTTTATCATTTCACATCTCCCCTTTGCATACATAAAAGGACGGGATTTAGCCTAGCGCCACTAAGGACTTTGTAACTGACCATACTGCTTTTCTCCCGATTGAATAAAAATATCTTTTCAACAGCCGAGCATAACAAGATGTTTTCAGTATACCTCATAATTCCAGGCTTGTCGAATGTGTATTTAAGCTATTTTTAATGGTAGAACAAAGATACTATTATTTTCTAACTCTTGATTTTTGGGAGAAAAGTAGATTATAATTATTGTATGAAATTTTATCATACAATATAAATAATGGAAAGGAATCGAGAAATGAAGAAGAAAAAAATAACATCTGTACTTCTAACTTTTGTGATAGCATTTTCAGTGTTATTTACTGCTGTTCCTACAACAGTTTTCGCTGATGAATCTGCAAACGACTTTGAAGATGCAGCATTAAAACAACAACCCTCTGTAAATATACAACATATAGTTGAACAAACAAAAGATAGTTTAAAAGCTGTTACCTATAGCGTTGATAATAAAAACCTTTTTGATTTAATAGCAAAAAGGTATTTCTCTGGTGCAGAAAAGCTTAATAAAAAAACTGAAATTTCAAAGCGTGATGGAATACCTATATCTCAAGTAACTGATCAACGAGCTATAGACGAGTTAAATCAGGAAATCTTTAATTATGGTTATTATGGAGTGTTATTTAAAAAAGTGCAAAATGAGATAGAAAACATTTTGCCAAGTCTTATCGAAAACTCTATGACAGGACAAACAAATGCGAAGGACGCTGAAAAAGAATTTATCGATAAAATAACGAACAACAAAGAAAAATTACTTTTAGGACTAACATATATTTATCGTTTATACGATTTTAATATGGGTGATAGAAATATAAAAGATATTTTAATATCAAATCCAGATTTTTATGGAAAAAAATTTGATTCTTTAGATTGGTTTATAAGACTTGGTAGTGTTGGCGGTGATATGTTAAGTGAAGGTAAGAATTTAGAAGTATTTAACAACTACTTCGCAGGACAAGTTACCGATTCCCGCTCACTAACAGACTTTTTACAAGAAAATCAAAACAAATTAATTCCAAATAAATCATTAGATGAATGGTTTAAAGAAACAAGCAAAGCTACTATTGAAGAAGTTCAATCAAAGCAAAATCCTACTGCAACATATACGGCATATTCCAAATTAATTTCGGATAAAAAAATGCAATCTCATATATTACCTTTACTTACAGTTTCTGAAAATAGTATCTACTTGATTACCAATTCAGCAACACTTACATATGGTGTTGTAGATACTTATGTTGACAGAAATTTGAAACAAAATAATCCGGAATTATATCAACAAAAAATAAACGAATTTAAAAATAAAGTTACTGAAATTGCAAAAAGTCAAGGTGATTTTATAGATTTATGGTATAGAATAGCAAAACCAGAAGTCAGGAATCAGCTACAAGCAAATCGTATAGTTGTTGATAGTTTGCTATTAAATAAAGAAGGTGACACAACCTCCGCAGAGAAATGGTCTGCAAAATTAGGTCCCGACGCTTCATTAGGTGTTACAGAGTTTATGACACCTATGGGAATGTATGCTCCATCTCCTGGAAGAATAGATGCCCAGGCCGAAGGAAATGGAATAAGATATTTCTTAGTAAAAGCTTTAAGCTATAGAGGCCCGTCTACATATACGCATGAGTTAACTCACTTATTAGAAGATTCTGTATGGATGAACCAAGAAGTTAGAGATGGAATCCAGGCAGAAGTTTATTCTAGAGGTTTGTTTGAAACATATGAAGAATTGTCTGAACCTATTTTTAATTTAAACCTAATTTATGATCAAACAGGTAAAGACAGATTCTATAATGCAACACCAGAAAGATTTCAAACCGTTCAAGATCTTAAAGAATATATGAACGGAGTACTGGATGTAATATATACTTTAGATTATGCTGAAGCTAATGTTGTGTTAAAAAGAAGCGATGAGGATAAATTAAAATGGTATCATAAATTTGAGCAAGAAGTAGATACAAAAACTAGATACAATCATGGCAATCCAAATTCTGAACATAATATTGATGTTATAAGAAAATTAAATCAAGACGAAGTCAGTAAATTAAAAACAGTAAATGACCTTATAGATAATGATATAGTAGTTTCCAGATATGAAATAAACGGGCTAGCAACTACAGGTAAAGCACCAAGCAACGGTTATTATGTTGTGCCATTATTTACAACTAATTATGCAGCTGTACAAAACAACAAAGGCGTTTCGGGTGATATTACAATCAGAAAATACGCATATGAATTGCTTGGTGAATATGGATATTATGAAGGTTTAGTTCCCTTTATGTCTAATCAATACAAATCCGCTGCTGAAGCAGAAAATCAAATACTATCTGATGAATATATTTTAGGAAAAATCTTTAAAGGTGAGTATAAAACAATGGCTGATTTCAAAAAAGCCATGTTTAAACGACGCGTGGATAAAAAAGATGCTTTAACCCCAATCACTATCAGTTGGAAAGAAAAAAATGTGACTATTGATAAATTTGAAACTCTTGAAAGCTTAATGCAGGAAGCAGTAGAAAAAGATTTAAAAGAAGTTGTTACTAACGAAAATGGTTTCAATAATATGAGATCCTATCAAACATCCGTAGAACGCTTAAAAGCACAAATTTTCAAGGCTTATTTAAATCAGACAAATGAATTTAGAGATTCTATCTATAGTGAAGTTGTTCAACCTACCAAAACATACACTGTACATTTTGAAAAAGGGGCTGCTGATGTAGTTGGTGAAATGCAAGATCAAATTTTTGAGTACGGAACTCCTCAAAAATTGAGTAAAAATACATTTACAAGAAAAGGTTATAAATTTGATGGTTGGGAAGCAAATGGTAAAACATATGTAGATGAAGAATCCGTAAAAAATCTTGTAGAAGAAGCAGATGGAACTATTGAATTATCTGCTATATGGAAAAAACTTTTAGAACCAACAAACGAAGTTCCAACCATCCTTGCAACAGATAAAACTTTGACCGTTGGAGATACATTTGACCCACTAGATGGCGTTACGGCAAAGGATAAAGAAGATGGGGAACTTATTTTAACCGAAGCAAACATCCTAACAAATAACGTAGATATGAATCAACCTGGAACATATCATGTGACATATCAAGTGACAGATAGCCAAGGCGCTACAACAGTAAAAACAATTACCGTTGTAGTAAATCAAAAAATGGAAGAATTAAACGAAGTTCCAACCATTCTTGCAACAGATCAGTCTTTGATCGTTGGAGATACATTTGACCCACTAGATGGCGTTACGGCAAAGGATAAAGAAGAT